>JAMJIN010000222.1:0-5310 GCA_036784775.1 Chromatiales bacterium
GAGCCATGCTACCTCGTTTGCTTCGGGCTGCTGCAACGACTTCACCACGTCCCGAGACATGGCTGCGGCTTGCTGAACTTTCGTGCTAATCAAGAAAATTTGTGTCGGTGGTTAGCAGGCTATTTTCTTGGCAGAGGTGCGAATGTCGGCTTCATTGGAACGCTTGATCGAAATAATGGCCAGGCTTCGCGACCCGGAGAAGGGGTGTCCCTGGGATCGCGAACAGACCTTCGAAACCGTGGTTCCCTATACCATCGAAGAGGCCTATGAGGTTGAGGACGTCATACAGCAGGGAGATATGCCTGGACTCTGTGAAGAGTTGGGGGATCTGTTGTTTCAGGTCGTCTTTCACGCCAGGATGGCCGAAGAGGCAGGTGAATTTGTCTTCGATGACGTTGTCTGTGCGATAAATGACAAGATGGTTCGGCGTCATCCCCACGTCTTTGCAGAAGAGAAGCCAGGGGATCGGCACCAGCAACGCCAGGCTTGGGAGGGCCACAAGTCACTGGAGCGTAAGAATAAAGCCGGAAATAGTGACTCAGGGGCATTACATGGCGTTGCCACGGCCTTGCCGGCTTTGATGCGCGCGGAGAAACTGCAAAAGCGAGCGGCCAGAGTCGGTTTCGACTGGCCGGATATAGCCGGTGCCAGCCAGAAGATCGGTGAAGCGCTGGTGGAGTGCCAATCTGCTCTTCAAAGCGGTGTGAAACAGGAGATCGAAGAAGAGATAGGCGATCTGCTGTTCAGCTGCGTTAATCTTGCCCGCCATGCAGGCGTGGATGCTGAGAGTGCCTTGCGGCAGGCCAACCGCAAGTTTTCCAGCCGTTTCTCCTACATGGAGGGCCGGCTTAGAGAGCAGGCGAAAACCATTCGGCAGCTTTCAATGGAGGAACTCGACCAGCTGTGGGAAGAAGCCAAATTGACGGGTGCAGGAGAGAGAACAACATGAAGCGTGAGATGCAGGAAGCAGAGGGATACCTACGGCATATCAGGGACTGCAATCACTGGAATCCGGAGAATTTCCGGCCACTCTATATCGAAGACAGGCGTGTCGGCAGGTTGAAACCCAAGATGGTGAAAGCGCTCTCTCAGTGGCCGAATCTGTTTTCTGTGAGTGAAAATCGCGTCAATTTCACTAGTGTAATCAGTGGGATGGATGATCGTACCCAGGCGCTGGATGAAATTGTGAATGCACTCGTGGAGCAGGGGGTCATCTCCCATAGCCATGGGGAACGATACCCTGTTACTGCGTCTGGCCGGGAGGATGCCTTCGCCACTATTGACCGGACAGCGGCCCCCTATTTTGGTCTCCGTGCCTACGGCCAGCATCTAAATGGTTATGTGCGGAGTGGGGAAGGCATCAAGCTCTGGATTGCCCGGCGAGCTTCGGATCGCAAGATCTATCCAGGTAAACTGGACAATATGGTGGCTGGCGGCCTGCCACAGAGCCTGGGTCTTGCGGAGAATCTGCAAAAGGAGTGCTGGGAAGAAGCTGCAGTACCCTGTGAACTGGCTCTCAGCGCGATTCCTGTTGGCGCACTAACCTATTGTCGGGAAACGGAAACAGGATTAAAACCGGATACGCTATACTGCTATGATCTGGAGCTGCCTGAGGATTTCGTGCCGCAAAACACAGACGGTGAGGTTGAGGCTTTCTACCTCATGAATCTGGAAGAGGTAGCGCGGATCGTGAGGCAAACCGATGAGTTCAAATTGAACTGTAACCTGGTCGTTATCGATTTTATGATCAGGCACGGTTTTTTGTCCCCCGGTGCACCGGACTATCTGGAGATCGTTGAGGGATTGCATGAGAAGTTGTAACACTTTTCGAAAGGCGTCTTGATTCCTCCATAGAGTGGCACAAGATTTTATGAAGCCAACAACAGACTCTCAGGAACCTGCACCGCAGGATTGAGGTCGAACATAGAGTTGATTTGTGTTTTTTCAGCGGCCTGCTGAATTTAGATCCCATACAGGTGGATGAATGATTTTTTTTAGGAAGAGTGTCTATACCCTGCTTGCGCTGTTTCTCGCGTCTTCTCAGGCGTGGGGTGAAAGACGTGTCCTGCCATTCGATGAGCTCGAGCCAACTCAGCAACACCGTCAGTCCACCATGATCATTCTGAAGGTGATAAACAAGTATCACTACAAGAAAGTGAAGCTGGACGATGAGATGTCGGAGCAGCTTCTGGATCGTTACCTCGATTCGCTCGACCCCAACCGATCTTTTTTTACTGCCAAAGATATCGAAGGGATCTCCCTGTACCGGGATAAACTCGATAACTATCTGCTGAATGCCAAGCTGGAACCGGCATTTGCGATATTCCGCGTCTACCGGAAGCGGGTCGATGAGGCGGTCGAAACTGCACTCATACTGGTGGACACCGGTTTCGATTTTTCGATTGATGAGGTCTACCAGTTCGACAGGGAGGATGCGCCTTGGGCCCTAACCAGGGCCGAATCGAAGGATATTTGGCGTAAACGGGTCAAAAATGACTTTCTGAACCTGCGTTTGACCGGCAAGGAAGACGATGAGATTCGTAAAACCCTGAAAGAACGCTATAAGGGGCTTCAGCGCAGGATCAGCCAGTTTGATTCAAACGACATCTACCAGGCTTTCATCAACGCCTACACCTTGAGTCTGGAGCCTCATACCAGTTACATGTCGCCCAGCACTTCAGCGAACTTCGATATCAGCATGCGCCTCTCTCTAGAAGGTATAGGTGCCGTATTGCGCATGGATGACGAGTTCACTGTGGTGCAGAAAACAGTGGCCGGAGGCCCCGCAAAATTTAGTGGAGATGTGCATGCCGGTGACAGGATTGTCGGGGTTGGTCAGGGGCTTGAGGGCGATATCCTCGACATTATTGGCTGGCGCCTGCAGGATGTGGTGGAAAAGATTCGTGGACCCAAGGGTACGGTCGTACGACTGCGGATTCTGCCGAAAGATGTCGGTGCCGGCGGCAAAACCCAATTGGTGACGCTGGTTCGCAACAAGATCAAGCTGGAGGAACAGGCCGCAAAGAGTTCGGTGATCGAAGGTTTGGAGGGGATGGGAAAGCTGCGCATCGGCGTGATTGAGGTGCCGACATTCTATCGGGATTTTGCGGCGGAAGGGCGAGGTGATGAGAATTTTCGCAGTACCACGAGAGACGTGCGTAAGCTGATTACCGAGTTGAAAAAAACCGGTGTGGATGGCGTCGTTATCGATCTGCGCCAGAATGGCGGCGGCTCCCTATCGGAGGCGACCGAACTGACGGGAATCTTTATCGACACAGGCCCCGTGGTTCAGATCAAGGACGCTTTCGGGAAGGTCGAAGTGGAACGGGACCCCGATACAGGTATTGCATACGATGGTCCGCTGGCGGTTTTGGTGGACCGCAACAGTGCATCAGCCTCTGAAATCTTTGCCGGTGCCATCCAGGACTACCAGCGGGGTATTGTCATCGGCGAGCCGACTTTTGGAAAGGGTACAGTGCAGACGCTGGTGGATCTGGGGCGTTTTGTACCGAGCAATGAGGCCGACCTCGGCAGACTAAGGCTGACTATGGCGCAGTTTTTCCGCATCAACGGCGGTAGTACCCAGCACCGTGGTGTGGTTCCGGATATCCTCTTCCCAATGGCCAGCTACTCGGCCAAACATGGCGAGCGCTCTCTGGATAATGCCCTACCTTGGGCGCAGATCAAGGCCGCCCGCTACGCCCCAAAAGGGGTTAACGCAGTCTCCCGCCTGTTGGATCGCCATAAGGGCCGAATCTCTAAAGATGCCGGCTTCCAGATGTTGCTTGAGCAGGAGAAGCGTATCCAGGAGATTGAAGAACGGACCGAAATCACCTTGTTGGAGAGTCAACGCAAACTAGAGTGGGATCAGCGTGAAAAGGCGCGGATGGACCATAAAAACCGTTTCCGTATCGCAAGCGGAATGGAGTCCATCAAAACGGACCGTGACCGGGAAGACCACGATGACGAAGCCGATAAAGCAGAGAGCGAAGCTGCCAGCCTGATCCAACTTAATGAAACCGCAAGAATTTTAGCGGATTCGATTCATTTGCGGGCACCAAGAGCCGTGATGCGCTAAATGGTCGATGCGGGGTCTGTTCCCCGGCAACTGCTCTAAAACAGCTGCACCTCCCCCTCAGCCACTGAACTCTGGGTGATCGCTGTCTCATCCATGTCGCGAAATGTTTGTCGGCGGTGGAGAGCAGTGCCTGCAACTGTTGAGCCCGATGCTGGAAGGCCGCTGCATCAAGATCCCCTGACGGGCGTTGAATTGTGATCACATCGTGCAGATAGCTCTCCATCTTCCGGGAACGGTCTCCTATCTGGATCAGCAGTTGATTGACGATGTCTTCGAACTGCAGGGAGATGATGCCCTCGCTAATGAGACGATGAATATTCTCGGTAATTTCCGTAATCGATTGTGATTGATTTGAGGCCTTGTTGTTGAGCCCCTGGATCTCATCCCACATCAACGCAACACTCTCCTGAGATTTGGCAGCAACACTGAGGTCGGTGCTGGTTGCTTTTTCCACCGAAGCGTCGACGATTTTGATCGATCTTTCAATTTCCGACAATAGTGAGCGAATCTGTTCACTGAATTGGCTGGTTCGCTGCGCCAGACTCCGGACTTCATCGGCTACCACCGCAAATCCACGACCCGCCTCGCCCGCCCGGGCTGCCTCGATTGCGGCGTTGAGGGCCAGCAGATCGGTCTGCGCGGTGATGGTGTTCACGTCGTTCAGAAGGTTGCCAACCCCCTCAATCTGCTGGTTCATTCTGCCAAACTCATCGGCGATCTGGTCACTGGCGCTCTTGAGGTCAGTCACGGTAGTGACGAAGCGGCTGATGAGCTGTTCTGTCTCGAGGGTGAATTTCTGTATACCTTTGGTCTGCTCTTTCTGATCACCGCTCGAAACCAGCACCAGGAGTTCTCCCACCATCTCCTTTAGCTTCTCCCGCTGACCGGTGGATTCGTGCTCCAGTCCGGTCAGACTTCCGGAGAGACGCTGGGTAGCGTTAGTCATGATACTTCCAGCCTGCTCAATGGAATCACGCAAGGTATTGAATTGCTTTGAACTTTTCCCCATTACCTGGTTGGAGTTTATTTCATAGTCCCGGATGGCGGTTGTCAGAGACTCGTGGGCCAATCGACTCATGCGTTTGTATCGAGCCCTGTAGATGGCGGTAAAAACCCGAACATAATTGGCGAACAGCGGTAACCGGATGAAATAGCTGCAAATAGCGAGTCAGAAGAAACAGCCAGCGACAAAGAGTGACATCGAGAAAGAAATCGGGAAGATGTAGGGAGCC
>JAMJIN010000223.1:0-5121 GCA_036784775.1 Chromatiales bacterium
GGATGTGACGTTCTGACGGAGGATGTATCGACGCAGCGAGGCGGCCTTCGCCATCTATGCGCGGTTTTACTCAGCCGCTAACAACTGGTTGGCGGGATAGCGGGACTGCCGGTCATGGTTACCGTGCTGGTGTTGATCCTGATGGAATCGGATGCTCTGCATCAGACGATGTTGCACAAACTGCCGGATCGTCTGGTCGAGAAGTATCCGCCACCGGAGAATATTAAGGTAGTGGAAGAGGTCGTTTACGACCACTAATGTGTTATCAGCAGGGCGGCTGCAACCCTGCGTCCCTCAGACATCAGGATGTTGTAGGTGCGGCAGGCTGCGGCGGTGGTCATTGACTCGAAGCCGATGCCCGATGCCGCCAGCGGTTGCAGGAGCGATGGATGGGGGAATCGATGTGTGGTGCCGGTTCCAAGCAGCAGAAGTTCCGGCGCCAACTCAGCGATCTCCGAGAAATCTTCCCTGGCAAGGGTATCGAAGGAGTCCGGACGCCAGTGTTCGATGATCTGCCTTGGTAGCAGAATCAGACTATCATGATAGTCCTTGCCGTTGATATTGACCCGCCCATTATCGCAGGCGTGGATCACGTACCCCTGGGATTGATCGTCCTGAGTAAATTTCATAGACAGAAGATACCGGATTCCCGAGGCTGAAAAAAGCACTGTTTCGGGGCAAATTTATGTGCAGCGAAATTGATATTTCACTGTCTGTCGGTTACCTTTATCCCTTTTGCCGACTCTAAATAGAGCAGAGGTATTCGTGTCTACGTCCGAGATGGAAAAGTTCCGCAGAATCGAGCGGTTGCCGCCCTATGTGTTCGCCATTGTGAATGAACTCAAGGCAGCAGCGCGAGCGCGGGGCGAGGACATCATCGACTTCGGCATGGGCAACCCGGATCAGCCGACCCCACAGCATATTGTCGACAAGCTCTGCGAAGCGGCCAATCGCAAGGATACCCACCGCTACTCCATGTCCAAGGGTATTCCACGGCTGCGGCGGGCCATGAGTCGCTGGTACAAGAACCGTTACGACGTGGATCTCGATCCGGAGACCCAGGTCATCACCACTATCGGCTCCAAAGAGGGTCTGGCTCATCTGGCTTTGGCCTGCATGGGACCGGGGGACTCGGTGCTGGTACCCAATCCGGCCTATCCGATCCACCCCTATGGATTCATCATCGCGGGTGCCGATGTACGCCATGTACCGATGGTCGACGGTGTCGATTTCTTTGAGGAGTTGCAGCGCGCGATCAACGACTCCTGGCCCAAACCAAAGATGCTGGTGCTGAATTTTCCCGGCAATCCGACCACCCACTGTGTCGAACTCGATTTTTTCGAGAAGGTGGTGGAGATTGCCAAAGAGCATAATATCTGGGTGATCCACGACCTGGCCTATGCGGATATCGTCTTCGACGGTTACAAGGCGCCGTCGATATTGCAGATACCTGGGGCGGAAGAGATCGCGGTGGAGTTTTTCTCGCTCTCAAAGAGTTACAATATGCCCGGTTGGCGCGTTGGTTTCATGTGCGGCAACAAGACCCTGGTGGCAGCGCTTTCACGCATCAAGTCCTACCTCGATTACGGCACATTCACCCCCATTCAGGTGGCGGCGATTGCAGCACTTGAGGGCCCCCAGGAAGCCGTGGAAGAGATACGCGATATGTATCAGAACCGGCGCGATACGCTTTGTGATGGCCTCAATAATATCGGTTGGCAGGTGACTAAGCCCAAGGCGACCATGTTCGTCTGGGCGCCGATTCCCGAGTTTTATCGAGAGAAATTCAAGGATGAAGAGGGGGGTATATCCCTTGCCTTCTCCAAGAAGCTGCTGCAGGAGGCAAAGGTGGCGGTCTCCCCCGGCATGGGCTTTGGTGCCCATGGAGATGATCACGTGCGTTTCGGTTTGATCGAAAACGAACATCGTACCCGACAGGCGGTACGCGGCATTCGCGACATGTTTCGTCGTGATGGCCTTATCAGTAACTAAGGAGAAAAAACGTTGAATCCGGTCAAAGTTGGTTTGTTGGGACTGGGCACTGTGGGTGGTGGCACGCTGAATGTGTTGACCCGCAATGCACAAGAGATTGCCCGTCGTGCCGGACGCGGTATCCAGATCACACATGCGGCAGCCAAGTCCTACGATCCTGAGGGTTTGCTCGGGCTCGATCAGGTTGAGGTCTGTGACGATGCCTTCGCGGTGGTGGATAATCCGGATGTGGAGATCATCATTGAACTGATCGGGGGTTACTCCCCGGCTCGGGAACTGGTGCTCAAGGCGATTGAAAACGGCAAACATGTGGTAACCGCCAACAAGGCCCTGATCGCAATGCACGGCAACGAGATCTTCGCAGCGGCGCAGAAGAAGGGCGTTACCGTCGCCTTCGAGGCCGGTGTGGCCGGCGGTATTCCGATTATCAAGGCGGTGCGTGAAGGGTTGGCGGCGAACCGCATCGAGTGGATTGCCGGCATCATCAACGGTACCGGTAACTTCATTCTCACCGAGATGCGGGACAAGGGGCGTGATTTCGACGATGTGTTGAAAGAGGCCCAGGCATTGGGTTATGCCGAGGCGGATCCCACCTTCGACGTGGAAGGCATAGATGCCGCTCATAAGCTGACTATTCTCGCTTCCATCGCGTTTGGTGTGCCGCTGCAGTTCGACAAGACCTATACAGAAGGGATTGGCAAAATCGAACGGCAGGATGTGGCGTATGCGGAAGAGTTGGGATATCGCATCAAACATCTGGGCGTGACCCGCAAGACCGGGAAGGGCATCGAGCTGCGGGTTCATCCCACCATGATTCCTGAACGGCGACTTATCGCCAATGTGGATGGTGTGATGAACGCTGTGCTGGTGATGGGCGATGCGGTGGGGCCGACCCTCTACTACGGCGCCGGTGCGGGTGCTGAACCTACTGCCTCGGCAGTGGTGGCGGATGTGGTTGACATAGTGCGCGCGCTCACGACCGATCCTGAGAACCGGGTGCCGCATCTGGCCTTCCAGCCCGATGAGCTTTCCGACCATCCGATTCTGCCGATGGAGGAGGTGCAGACCGCCTACTATCTGCGTATGACCGTGGATGACAAACCCGGTGTGGTGGCGGCTATTGCCGGTATCCTCGGTGATGCCGGGATCAGCATCGAAGCGATTCAGCAGAAAGAGCCCGCAGAAGGGGAGACCCGCGTGCCGTTGGTGATGTTGAGCCATCGCGTGGAAGAACGACAGATGAACCAGGCCATCGAGGCGATCGAGGCCCTGGATGCGGTTGCCGGAGAGGTGATGCGCATTCGTGTGGAGCAGTTGGACGGCTGATTGGTGTAACGCCACGGTCTGCTACTGATGGCGGTAACCCTGCATCTGCTGTTGCCCGGTCTGCTCGGACCGATGCCGTCGTTCATGGCGGCGGGGTGCGAGGCGCATGTTCCGGCACTGGAGCGGATTCTGGCGCGCGCTGACCAGAAGGAGACGCCTGGTCACGATCTCTCGACCACCCTGTTTTCCCTGTTCGGTATGGCGGCCCAGTCAGGCCGGGATCTGCCTGAGGGCGCGGTCAACTACCTTGGGAGCGGTGGCACCCCGGGTGAAACCTGTTGGCTGCGTGCCGATCCAGTACACCTGCGCCCGGACCGGGATCGCCTGCTGCTCTTCAACCCGGAACTGCTAGATGTTGAACAGGCTGAGGCGGATGAGATTGCCGGCCAAATCAATGCGCATTTTGCCGAAGATGGTCTTCGTCTGGAGACATCCTTACCGGCGCACTGGTATCTGCACATGGAAAAATGTCCTGATCTGGTTACCACAGGTCTGGAACAGGTGGTGGGTCGAAATATCGACGCTTTCCTGCCGAGTGGCCCAGATGCTGCAAAATGGCGTGCCCTGAGCAACGAAATCCAGATGCTGCTTTTCAATGCGCCGCTGAATCAACAGCGCGAGGCTTTGGGGAAGTTGACTATCAATGGTCTCTGGCTCTCCGGGGTGGGAACTCTGCCCAGTCTGGAGAAGGCGCCCTTTGAAAGGGTCTTTGGCGAAGATCCCACCTGCCGGGGATTGGCTCAACTGGCAGGTATACAGCCACAGGTGATTCCCGATAACCTGGCTGATGCCTGGTCCGGAGAGGGTGAGGTACTGCTGAGTGTCACAAACCTTCTGCCGCCTGTCCTGAACGCCGACCCATTTCACTGGGCCGAACAGTTGGCAAGGCTGGATGGGAAGTTGCAGCGGCTGATCGGATCGCTAAATGGACAGCAAAACGCCCGGCTCCATGTCTATCCCTGCAACGGCAAGCGCTATACGCTGCGGAAAACACACCGCTATCGTTTTTGGCGCCACAGTCGGCCTATCGCCGATCTTTTGGACAGGAATCAAAATGGGTGAATTGATCAATGGTATGCACCACGTCAGCCTGATCGTGGCTGATACATCCCGAGCGCTTGGCTTCTACCGTGACCTGTTGGGGCTTGAAGTGGATGAATGCCGCCCTGATCTGGGTTATCCAGGCGTCTGGCTGCAGGTGGGCAGGCAACAGATCCACCTGCTGGAATTGCCCAATCCTGATCCCCTGGAAGGAAGACCCGAGCACGGTGGCAGAGATCGCCATCTGGCATTGGTTGTCTGCGATCTCGACCGGTTGAAATCCCAACTCGATCAGGCGGGCATAGCCTACACTGTAAGCCGCTCCGGACGGCGGGCTCTCTTCTGTCGCGACCCCGACCTGAATGCCCTGGAGTTTGTCGAGTCCTCTTCAGCTTGATGCTCGGAACGATCTTCGCACTCACTCGATCCTTTGCGCTCCATTGTGGCTTCTGTCAGTTTTGTCCCCGGCAGAATTGCATGTAACAAAATTTAACAATGCCAGGGCTCAATCCTGTTTAGTAAATATGGTATAGTATTTAAAATACTATTTCACTGTGATGCTGAGTCATCTGCATGGCCATAAAAACAATAAAAAACAGGGCCTTGCCCATTAGAAGTCCATGTTGGCTGAAGAGTCAGCTACTAAATAGGCCTGGAATTACTTCTACGGACCTCCCGCTGTTAGCGGCTGAGTAAAACCGCGCATAGATGGCGAAGGCCGCCTCGCTGCGTCGATACATCCTCCGTCAGAACGTCACATCC
>JAMJIN010000348.1:0-2052 GCA_036784775.1 Chromatiales bacterium
CTGAACATTTACATTCACGTCGCAGGCAAAAGCACTAAAGAGACTGTTCTCATATGCAAACAACAACGTGGATTATTGCTAGCCTGGTATGTTTGTCGCGATCTGGGAATTGTACCACACAACTACCCACTGCCAGTCCGTTCGATTACACACGAAATCGCAGCGGAACCCTCTCTTGTGCCGATAAACAGTCCGCTAGGAGGCACCACTTGCGCTGTCAAGTCATCTCGAACTCGCAAACAACTCATCGAAGAATTTCAAGATGTTTTCGACAACACTGACGAATTGAAGACGATGGTGGGCGAACCGATGAAGATTCATCTTCTAGACAACGCTGAACCTTTCGCGATCTCGACAACACGGACTATTCCTGTTGCATGGCGCGAAGAGGTTAAAGCGAGTCTTGACAACATGACGAGACAATCTATCATCAAACCTTTAGGAGATCATCCTACGAAATGGTGTCATCCGCTCGTAGTAGTGCCAAAATCACGAGGCGGCGTTCGTCTATGCGTAGACCTTACGCAACTCAACAAACATGTGCGACGACCTATTCATCCGATGAAGACGCCGAAAGAAGCCGTTTCGAACATCACGCCAGGGTCGAAATACTTCTCATCACTCGACGCGAAACACGGCTACTGGCAGATCGCACTATCTCCAGAATGCCAAGAACTGACGACGTTCCTGACACCATGGGGACGCTATCAATTCCTACGCAGCCCGATGGGACTATCTTCGACAGGTGACGAATATTGCAGACGCGGTGACATCGCCATCGCCGGTCTGAACAATATTCAAAAAGTCATGGATGACGTCATTGTCTTCGATGAGAACTTTGAACGACATGTTGAACGAGTTCGTACACTATTACAACGATGCAGAGAACACGGCATCACCCTGAATGCAGACAAGTTCGTGTTCGCAGAAAACGAGCTGAACTATGTGGGATACAAAGTTAACGCAGACGGTGTCACCACAGATCCGGAGAAACTAAAAGCAATCGCAGAGTTCCCGGCGCCCAACTGCTTGACCGAATTGCGGTCATTCATGGGTCTGGTCAACCAACTTGGTGACTTCACGACGGATATCAGCACGACAGCAGATCCACTACGCGAACTACTGAAATCTCGGAACGACTTCAGATGGACAGAAACGCATACTGCAGCGTTTATAGCGACAAAGAAAGCGTTGACATCCGCTCCTACACTCGCACATTTCGACCCGACGAAATCCACCGCGTTACACACAGATGCTTCACGACGAAAAGGCCTGGGCTACGCACTGTTGCAAAAACATGACGAGAAATGGCGACTAGTACAGTGCGGATCGCGATTCCTCACAGACACCGAGAGTCGTTACGCCATGGTAGAGCTAGAGCTGCTAGCTGCTACATGGGCGATGAAAAAGTGTCGCATTCAACTACTTGGTATGGAACATTTCGAGCTGGTGGTAGATCACAAACCACTCGTCACTATACTCGATCGCCACCGTCTAGACGACGTAGATAACGTTCGCCTTCAACGCCTCAAAGAGAAGACATCACTCTTCACGTTCACAACGAGATGGACAAAGGGCAAAGACCACTGCATCCCCGATGCGCTGTCACGTGCCCCGGTCTCAGACCCGTCTCCAGACGACCAAGAGGCGGAAGAAGAGGTGGAGCGTCACGTCAGCGCTGTCACCAGAAACTCATCGAGATTGGCAGTAAAGGGCGACCAAGAAGATCATCTACGCGACCCGATGATTGAGCGATTACGGACGACCGCATCAACTGATGAAAACTACAAATCACTGATCGACAACGTGGAAAGAGGATTTCCGGCGTCCAGAAGTAGTGCTCACGTCAGCATTGCACCGTTTTGGACACATTCGAAACGAGTTGTCAGTCGATGACGGCATAGTCCTATATGGACCACGCATCATAGTGCCTAAATCAGAACGACGTGAAGTACTCGAGACTTCATGACTCACACCAAGGCGTCGACAGAACGAAATGTCGCGCTCGACAAAGCGTCTACTGGCCGGGAATCAGCAATGACATTGCGACAA
>JAMJIN010000582.1:0-1093 GCA_036784775.1 Chromatiales bacterium
GTTACTGCCTGTTTCAGGCTCAATCGGACCAGTGCTTGCCATCTTGTGAATGGCGTCTTCAAGGCCATTTCTTAGAGAACCACATCAACGCATTTTGTGTTAAATCGATTGAACTCGAGGCGATGGTGAGCTGCTCCACCATATCGACAATGCTCGTTTGACGAGATGTTTCCCACCATTTGCACAACATTTCAAAAGTGATACGCCAACACTTCCCCATAAAATCCACCATCGATTGAACATGAGGCGATGGTGAGCTCCTCCACCATATTGTCAATGCTCGTTTGACAAGGAGATCTTTCCCACCATTTGCATAACATTTCGAAAGTGATACGCCAACACTTCCCCTGAAAGTCCACCTCCAATCGCTCCAAGAAGGGTTTGCTGACACCCAAACGGATGCCTAGTTGGAAATATGTACTCCTGACTGAGTTAGTGACCTTCACGAAGAACGTATCGCTGATCACTCCTGGAAGAAAGGAAATCACATAATGTCAGTCCTCGTGGCCAGACATCGAGAAAGAATGTACATATCCACATTTGCAAGGCAGAATTGTGAGTTACATATAATCTAACAAATTTCCTCTTTATCCACGTTATCACAGCAGTCACCTTTATCTGTCCATCTCAGTGGGGTATCTTGGATCTTGCAAAGTGGAAGCCAATTGGGGGACATCTTAAGTTTAACTTACATGAAAAACATCAGACTTTTAGCCAAATGGGGGTTCGTGGCCCAATGCCCCCCTAAATATGCCACTGTTCCATCTACAATGCACTCTTGTCGACTGTTGTCGATTCTGAAGCTACTGCTGCACCAGACGCTGTCTCCGTGGTGTGACTCTGGTCTAAACAATCAAGAACACAATCAACAAGGCTAATTGATTATAAAAATTCAATTAATTTCATAATGATGTTCTATTGCTAACTAAATTGCTTATATATGAATATATATAACCTAGACATATTTCCGTTCCATAGTAATTATATATGCATTGCCTTCATTTCAGAAATATTATTTGTATCATCCATTTTTTATTAGTCGTAGTCTAACAGACTGCAGAAATATATCGGGCCTCACAACTTCCAACAAGAA
>JAMJIN010000583.1:0-1093 GCA_036784775.1 Chromatiales bacterium
GAGGCATGCATTGCACTTCCTGCCGCGCGCCGGGCAACCAGAACGATGTGGTAGTTGATTACCGCAGTAATTGCAGGCCTTAACGTGTTGGTGTCTGATTGTAGCATCGGGGCGATTGGTCGAGTTGTAACGCGCACCTCTGTCGCCAAAATTGCGATTTCTGTATGTGGACCGTCCCCTGGCGGATGACTGAAGTAGTGGCGTTGATTGGACGATCAGCTTTCGTCCCACCTTCGACGGCGTTTGCTTGTTGCTCGCTTAACTCAAGCGCTCTAGCGGCGGCGATCAGCTTGTCCAGCGATAGATCGTCCCGCAACGCACGTCTGCGTAGCGGTTTAGATTGACAGGCAAAAATAATTTGGTTAGCGATCTCCCTGTCGACGTTTGCAAAGTCACAGGATTTTGCCAATTTGCGTAACCGTGTTGCGTAATTGTCAATCGTTTCCGTCTCACCTTGTGTAGCTTGGCGAAAACTATATATCTCAAAAGCGGTGTTAGTTTTCGGCGTGAAATAGTCAGTCAGTGCGTTGGCGGCTGTTTGGTAAGCATTGACGTCATCGGTGACGTCAGACACAATCAGCGTGTCGAATAATTCGTCGACTTCGTGTCCCGCGTAATGGAGAAGCAACGCGCGCATGCGCGTCGGCTCGCTGACTGCCATGGCCGTGGTCAATCGTTCAAAACGGTCTAGCCATTTTCTCCAACGAGGTCCCAAATTGCCATCCATTCGCATATCAAACTGTGCAAACGCGGGTAGAGCCATTGTAGACGTAGCAGTGGGTGTTTGTGGAATTACGGGATCAGCTGTAGATGTAGTACTTACAGCCGTGTTCATGCCGCACGCCAGAAGTAGCAATGACGTCAGCAGAGCGAGCGCCGTTCTTGTCGAAAAAACAGCGGCGTGTTCCGTTCATAAATTCACCATTTAGAGAACTCCAGTCCAACTCCGTAGCTCGTTTCCACTGCATAGGCGTCTATGACTGTGGGTTATAGTATACCTCGTCGCCAGATGTTGTATCTAGTAGTTTAGATATAGTCAATCTCGTATTTACGCAGAGGAATAGAAGTGCGTTTATTGAATTCACATTTGCGG
>JAMJIN010000584.1:0-1093 GCA_036784775.1 Chromatiales bacterium
TCTGTGTCTAAAATATTCGTAGGCCCCCACCCCAGGACACCCAAAACACACCTGCAATGCTACGCGGCTCCTGGAATATGGAGGTCGGACCCCGGTAAACAATTCGTACTCATCCCGGAGGGCACGTGCGCGTTGTGCACGCGTCATCTCAGGTGTACGCACCACCCGACCTGGCGGGGTTATACACACTACACGACCTGTCTCTAAATGGGCGTTTGTTTTACAAGAAGCTGCTGCATTACCAGTCTGAAGTTCTCTCTTGCTTTCTTCTCTTTGGCGAGAAGTCTGTGACGAAGCTTGCCTCTACCACAGGCTCGACAAAGTGGCAGCTCACTCTTTGTCCCCCTGTGGCAGGATCGGCAGGGTTCGGGGACCTAGATATCCTGTCTACTTTTTAACAAGTGAACCTTGCAATAAGTCCCAATACAAGATTGAACACATAAGCCTATTTCGCCGATCTTCAGTCACTGACAATTATTGTGACCGTACATCGTGCAATAGGTACCTCATATATATATACTCTACTAGAGACATGTCTAAATGGTTCCTTCTAACACAGTAGAGCCCGGATACCGACGCGTCGGTGCATTGGCCCCTCCAGGGTTTAATTTTACGAGAAAGGACGGTCGGAGCCGCGGCGGGCCTCCCGGCGTACATAATTTTTGTGCGAGCGCTCTGCATTTAAACCCTGACACAACGCACCGCGCGTGACCGATTGGCGATGGTAAAAAAGTTTTGAGCCACGGTGTTTTTGTACAAAATAAGAAGAACCTGGTGGCCTGGCCTGTGAGTAATAATATGACAAAGTGCTGTGCAACATTGTCAATAGAATCGACTCGCTTCGCTGCCTATGGCCGCTTCAAATGTGTGTCAGGGACTAGCAGCCTGGAAGAACCTGGTGGCCTCGCCTGTGAGTGATAATAGGTGAAACTGGTATGCAACATTGTAAATAGAATCAACTCGCTTCGGTGTCTCAGCGCGCTTCAGGTGCGCGTCAGTGCGTAGCAGCCCGGTCTGCCATCGCTGCTTTTACGAAATACTCGCCGTGCTGTAGACTGCCCCGTAGACTGGTAAGAATCACAACACAGTGGAT
>JAMJIN010000224.1:0-5097 GCA_036784775.1 Chromatiales bacterium
GCAAAACGAGTTATTGCATTACCTGGATGAAATCGAGAAGGCAGCGTAGTCATTGCTGGCCTGTTTTTATGCAACGCTGGGGTGTAGATATCGATAAAGCGGCATATTTCATTCCAAGTTGAACCATGTGCCGAAATCTGTTCAAGGCAAATACGACTCAGTTCCATCTTCACGTACTCCCATTATTCTCAGGGCGGTATGCATGTTACTCCATAAATCGTGATAATCTCACAGGAACAAGAGACCGATACGGTGTTAACAGAATTACACATGGGGGTACTCTAAAAAACAAAATAGTAATTTTCTAATTAATATTAGTTAGTTACGATCACTATTCGAGTGAGCCCGCCCCACCATTTGAAGATCCAAAGCAATCCAATAAAGACCCTAAGCCCGCGTAACAGCGGGCTTTTTTATTGCCCTTAACATCCCTACAAATCCATATACATCCATATACATCCATCCATACTAGGGGTGACAGCAATAAATGGGCAAGCGAGGTATACGGTCATGGAAGCCATTGATGCCTGGGTAGATCAATATATCGAACAGAAGAAGGCCGCCAGATACAGCAAACCTACAGTCATCCCTAAGTGGCTCAGGCCCCGGTGTGGAGCTAAGACCCGTTCGGGTCTCCCCTGTAAAGCCTTGGCCGTATGGGGTAGAGTGAACAACAAACCCCGCAACGGACACTGCAGAATGCACGGTGGCCTGTCGACTGAGCCAAAAACAGAAGAGAGGAAGCGAATATCTTTGAGGAATTTGGTTCAATATCAGAAAAATATTAGGCGCAAACTAATAAAAGAAAAGTGAGTACAAATACCCGCTATTTCAAATAGTATTTTCCGCCTTTCTTACGCAATTACGCCCACTTTGTTTCGCAGCATACATGGCCTTATCTGCCGATTTTATTAAATCCTGCCAGGTTTTGGCATGCTCCGGAAAGGTGGCAATACCTATACTAATGGTAACGTTGAGTTCTTTGTCATCCTCTATCGGAATATAATGATCGGCAATCTGACTGCGCAGTCGTTCTGCCAGTTCCTCTGCTTCGGTAAGGGGTGTCTCCGGAAAGGTAATGATAAACTCCTCGCCACCATAACGGGCCGCATAATCCGTTTTGCGGATTGAACTCTCCAATACTTTTGCGAAGCTGCGGAGCACACTATCCCCGGCCTGGTGCCCATAGTTATCGTTAATCTTTTTAAAATGGTCTATATCGATCATACATACTGATAGTGCATGGTCATAACGGGTAGCCCTGAGTGTTTCATCGGCCATCCGTTGCTCCAAAACCTTGCGGTTATACAACCCTGTTAACACGTCGTGGGTGGCAAGATGTTCCAGTTCCGCTTCAGCCTGTTTGCGCTCAATAGCCCCGCTTAATGCCTTGGCGATGCTGTCAATGATATTGCGCTCCTGTTTCAGAAAAGGACCTTCGTCAAGGATAGGGAACTCCTTCGTGTAATAGACCCCAACAGAACCCTGGCATTCATTGCCGACTATAAGATCGCTTGTCTGTTTCCATATAGTTTGATCAAATGGATTCTCGACAAACTCCCTATCGTTATAAATAATCCGCGCTTTGGTGAACTCAGGATAGTGCCAGCCTGGTGGCATAATTCTTACAGCATCAGACAAGATATCCTCCAATTTGGCATGTTTGCGGATAGCTTCAGTGATTTGGAAAATACATTGAAGCTCTTTCACGCGATCGCTCATGTCGTGCAGGAGTAGTGCATTTTCTGTCTCCGCCTGCTTGAGTTCCGTAATATCCTGTACTATGCCGGTTGATTGGATGACTCTTCCCGTTTCATCCTTTGTATGATTGCACTTTTCATGGACGAAGCGAACCTCACCGCTGTTGCGGCGGATAATGCGGTGATCAATCTCAAAAGTATCATGCAGTTCCCGGACCGATCCAGTATAGGTCGTGTCCACAATGTCTCGGTCTTCCGGATGGACGCTATCGAGGAAAGCCTCGTAGGTGGCACCGAACTCGCGTGGGAACACACCAAAAATACGATACACTTCATCTGACCAAGACAACCGGTTGGTGACTATATCCAAATGCCAACTACCGACATGGGCAATCGCCTGGGACTTGGCAAGCAGGAATTCGCTTTCTCGCAATATTGCCTCATTTCGTTTGCGCTCGGTGATGTCACTGAAAGTCACCACTGCCCCCAAAACCACACCATCACGCTGAATAGGGAAGGAACGGAATTCTGCAGAAAACGCGCTTCCATCGGCGCGCCACAATACTTCATCATCCCTGTGCACACCTTCAGATTGACGGAAAGCTTTGAATATGGGACACACCGCCTCATCATAATGAGTACCATCAATATGGCTGTGGTGTATCAGTTTGTGCATGTTCTTACCCAGTAGCTGGGCCTCATCCTGGTATCCCAGAATACCCAAGGCAGTCTGGTTGGCGAAGGTACAGTGCCCCTGGGTGTCTATCCCGTACAAACCTTCTCCAGTGGATGCCAGCAGCAGCTCAAGCTGCTGGTGGGATTCCCCCAGCTCACGGGTGCGTTCAGCGACCTGTTTCTTCAGTTCTGAACGGCTGTTTTCAAGGTATTCAAGCATCTTCCGTGCCTGGTAGCGTGAGCGACTGCGGAACCAGGCGCCAACGGTAATTCCAAACAAGGCCAGAATGTACGGAACAAAAAAACCAGGGTCGCGAATCAAATCCAGCAGGGAAATCGTCGGATACTGTGCAACTACCTTCCAGACATAGTCCCGAGCTTCAAGTTGGCCACTGCTTGGCAGATAAGCCTTCCCTGCGCCGGTACTGCTATGCAGTTCCGGACTGATTGGATATACGGTTGTGATATGGCAAGACTTTTCCGGACAAAAAATCACGCCGCTTTTCGGTCCTCTTTCTCATAGCCCAATGGCGTCTGATAGCCGATAGTCGAGTGGCGTCTCTGGCGATTATAGAATACCTCGATATATTCAAAAATCTCCTGCTTGGCTTCCTGCCTGGTCTGGTAACGTCTGTGGTGAGTTAACTCCGTCTTCAATGTATGGAAGAAACTTTCTGATGGGGCATTGTCCCAGCAATTACCTTTCCGACTCATACTGCAAATGAAGTCATAATCTTTAATGGTTTTCTGGTAAAGGTCGGAGGCGTATTGGCTGCCGCGATCACTGTGAACCATCAGGCCATTAGCGGGTCTGCGCTTCCAGACCGCCATCATCAATGCATCATTCGCCAGCTCAGCAGTCATCCGTTCGGACATAGCCCAGCCCACAACGGCTCTGGAGTAGAGATCAATCATGACCGCAAGGTAAAGCCAGCCTTCATCTGTACGTATGTAGGTGATGTCACCGGCATATACGGTATCCGGTTGACCAACCCGAAATTCCCGATCCAATAAATTCGGGGCTACAGGACGACCATGGTTAGAGTTGGTCGTTGCCTTGAATTTGCGTTTACTCTTGCTCTCCAGACCCTGCTGCTTCATCAAACGGCCTACACGCGCACGACTGATGGACTCACCATCTTCCAGCAGTTCCTGCCGGACACGCCTTGCACCATAGGTCTCTCGACTCTTCTTATGGATGTTTTTTACCTTCTCACTCAACCGCCCATCTTCCAGGCTGCGGAGGCTCTCAGGCCTTTTCAGCCAGTCGTAGTAGGCGCTTTGGGAGACATTCATCGTATTGCACATTCGAGTCACGGTGAATATCCCTTGATTGCTCTCAATAAAGGCGTACTTCACAAGCTTTCCTTTGCAAAGTACGCTGCTGCCTTTTTTAATATGTCACGCTCCTCTGTAAGGCGCTTGTTTTCCTTTCTCAGTCTCTTCAGTTCATCATAAAGATGCTCATCTTCAACCCGCTCCGCTTTCTGCTTCTGCGGGTGGTGGTATTTGCTGATCCAGGTATGCAGTGTATTCTTATTGACGCCCAGTTCCTCTGCTGTCTTGATTATGGGTTGGTCGCTCTCGATTGCCAGCTTAATCGCTGACTCTCTGAACTCTGCTGTATAGGGACTCTGTTTCTTCTGGTTACTCATCGGTACACACTCTCTGATTGGCCTCAAGATTAATTGAGATTGTGTGTCCGGGCTAGTCTAGCCACATCAAAACTCTGATGGTACTGTTACCATTGGAGGCACAACGACAATGTCTGGTTACACAATAATTGAAGCGGATTCTATGGAGGCGGCGCTGTCGATTGCAAAGGCTTGCCCTTTTCTTGATATTGGCGGTTCGCTTGAGGTGTCAGAGTTAGTAGAGATGCCAAGCTAAATATAAACCCCTTCACCTATTACAGCTAAAGGCACTTTCGAAAAACATCATTAAGCTCTCGTTCAGTATCCCCTTGTTATCGTTACCAGTAGGAGAGGAATTTAACCGCTCTCCTGGAGGTAAAAAATGCGCAACAAGAGCCTGATTACCGCACTCTCGGCATCCACATTGATTCTGATGTCCCTTGGAGCCCCGCTGACCGCGGAAGCAGAACCCAATGATAAAGCGGGCATGATCAAGACCGGCGACTACAGCTATCGTGCCGAGCAGCCACGCAAGCATGAGCGCCGGCACCATAGGAAGCACCGTCATTCCCAGCACCACAGGCACTGGAAAGGCAAGCGCCACAATTGGGAATATCCGGCATACCGTTACCCAAGGCACCACTACTATTACGACGATGCGCTTGGAGTATTCATCCTGGGGGGTGTCCTGGGATACTACCTGAATGAGTGATGTGAATGTAGCCAAATATGATTAGCCGGGGCAGCGGTCAACGCTGCCTCTTTGCATCATATATCGGGATAGTAATTTGCTTTTTCGAAGCGCAGCGGAATAAACCTCCCCGAGGTGGACCGGAACTTTCGCCTTGTGGTGTAGACCTCAAACCTGCCGTCGGAAGCACTGTTGCGGCAAATACGAACCTGGGTTGGTTGAGATCCGGTATAATGAAGCGTGGGTATTGCTGCGACAGCTTGCGGGTGGGAACGAGCAGTCATCGCTTTGACAGGCGACAGGCCAAAGGTCATCCTGATTACCCCCGAGCCTCAGCCATGCTGAGGAGGCGTTGTGGCATGGGTGGTGTGCGCACTGCAGCGTAGCCGAGGCGCGA
>JAMJIN010000225.1:0-5061 GCA_036784775.1 Chromatiales bacterium
AGTGCATATTTTTTATTTCTCCCTGTCTTTTATACGGTGGAATGGTTGTTAGCACCGGAATTTATGCAACTACCGGGTTAATAACAAGGTTTAAGGCAATAAATTCATTTCATCACCTGATCCAGCACCAATTCCCAGTCAGGAAGCACCACACCAAAATGATGCCGCAGTTTGGCATTATCCAAAATTGAATAACCAGGTCTCGGCGCAGGAAGTGGATACTCCTCTGTCGTTATAGGTTTTACAGATTGGAGTAATATTTTTTCGTCCGCTTCCCGCATCAATTCAAATATTGACCTCGAAAAACCATACCATGTTGTCATTCCATCTGAGCTCAGATGGTAGAGTCCACGCTTCTCATCAACCAAATCTGGATTTACTACGCATTGCGAAACGATTTGGCCGGTTGCTTCTGCGATATGCCGGCACCAAGTTGGGGCACCATACTGATCATCGACAATCTTAAGTTCCTCGCGCTCTTGCGCCAGACGCCGAATTGTCATCAGAAAGTTTTGGCCGCGATTACCATAAACCCAGCTGGTTCGAAAGATAAGATATTGCCCGCCTACAGCTTGAACTGCCTTTTCACCGACCAGCTTTGTCTTTCCGTAGACACTTAGTGGGTTTGTTGGACTCTCTTCCTTGTAGGGTTCGGTTGCTTTGCCATCAAACACGTAATCTGTTGAGTAGTGGATTAGCGTGGCTTTAATGGCTTTTGCTTCCTCTGCCAGAATCCCGGGGGCAGTGCCATTTACCGCCATGGCCAAATCAGGTTCTTCTTCAGCCTTATCGACCGCTGTATAAGCGGCGGCGTTGATGATCCAGTCGGGTTTGATTTCCCGCACTGCTTTGCGAATGGAGCCGGGATCTGCAAGGTCAATAGTAGAGGGTTTTGTTCGGCGACCGATGGCAATGACATCGCCCAGTGTGGCCATGGAGCGTTGAAGTTCCCAGCCGACCTGGCCTTGATCACCGATGATTAGAAATCGTGTTTTTTTCATGTCTTCCATAACTATTTCTGGACAACCTGAAAAGATTATTGCTCTCGCCAAGACGCAAAGTGCGCCAGTAAATCATTGTTTTCCCACTTCCTCTGCGTACTTTGCGTCTTGGCGAGAGTCTCTTGATTTACGGGGTCGGAGTCAAACCGCACGAACCACATCGCTGTTATCATCATTATTTGCGCGGTTTGACTCCGACCCCTGGCGCAATTATTTAACCAGCATGGTACGCAGGCAGTCGTTCAACAGGAAAATCCTTTAACCGTATACCATCACGATCCTTAGCGGAGAGTTCCGGTTTATCAATCGGCCAATCGATAGCCAGGTCTGGATCATCCCAAAGTATGCTGCCTTCAGCCCCTGGGTTGTATCGGTCGGTGCATTTGTAGCAGAACAGAGCCGTCTCGCTGGTTACACAGAAGCCGTGGGCAAAACCCTCAGGGATGTAGACCAGCCGTCTGTTTTCAGATGAAAGACTTACCGATGCCCACTGTCCAAATGTAGGTGAACCACGACGAATATCAACAGCCACATCGTAAACTTCACCCTGAAGGACTGTGACGAGTTTCCCCTGGGCATTGGGATTCTGAAAATGCAGTCCGCGCAGCACCCCTCGACGTGACATGGAGAGGTTATCCTGCACAAATTCAGCCGCAATCCCTGCATCGGTATAAAGTTGCTTATTCCAGGTTTCCGTGAAGAAGCCACGCTCATCACCAAAAATTTTCGGCTCGATAATCAATACACCCGACAACTCTGTTTCGATTACTTTCATTCTTATTTCAGACCCTCTTTGAGTAATCTTTTCAGATATGCCCCGTAGCTGTTTTTTGACAATGCTGCTGCCTGCTTCTCAATTGCTTCATCATCAATCCACCGATTTCTCCAGGCGATCTCTTCCGGGCAGGATATTTTTAACCCCTGACGAAGTTCCAGAGTCTGTACAAACTGGCTGGCTGCTAGCAATGAATCATAGGTACCTGTATCCAGCCATGCGGAACCTCTGCCCAACAGATGAACATTGAGTTGCTCTTTTTCCAGGTAGATGCGGTTGACATCAGTTATCTCCAACTCACCACGTGGTGATGGTTTTAATGATTTAGCGATTTCCACGACCTGTTTGTCATAAAAATAGAGGCCGGTTACCGCAAAATTCGAACGTGGATTATCCGGCTTCTCCTCAAGACTGATTGCATGACCACTGCCATCAAACTCAATAACCCCGTATCGCTCAGGATCTGTTACATGATAGGCAAATACTGTGGCACCATCCTTATGGTTCGCGGCATCAACCAGGATTTCTTTAAGATAGTGTCCGTAGAAGACATTGTCTCCCAGGATCAGAGCACAGTTATCATCGCCAATAAACTCTTCACCCAGAATAAAGGCCTGCGCCAGTCCTTCAGGCTTGGGCTGAATTTTATACTGAATATTTAGCCCCCACTGAGCACCGTCACCAAGAACATCTTCAAAATGCTCTTTGAAGGTAGGTGCAGTGATGACAAGGATATCTCGGATCCCTGCCAGCATGAGGGTGCTTAGCGGATAGTAGATCATCGGTTTGTCATAGATAGGAAGGAGTTGTTTTGAAACGCCTATTGTTACTGGGTGAAGGCGTGTTCCAGAACCACCGGCAAGTATAATTCCTTTCATTGTGTTTCCTGTTCTTTGGTACTAGGCACCACGAAGCTCACGAAGAGCACGAAGGTTTTGATTTTTAGAGTACGAGGCGTTTAATTCCATTTTCAACAGTGTGGTATTGAAGTTGATGAGTAGCCCTGTTCTGATATCCGCAAGTTTCATATAGGTTAGTATCTGAGCTTCGTGAATCCGCTGGATTGAATCTACGCTCTTCAATTCAACGATCAGGTTCCCTGCCACCATCAGATCGATACGATACCCACAATCCAGAGCGAGGCCCTTATACTCAACAGGCAGAGACATTTGAGTAACACATTCAATATTGTGTCCTCTTAGTTCATGCGCCAAACATTTTTCGTAGGTGGTTTCCAGCAAGCCGGGCCCAAGTTCCCGATGTACTTCGATCGCGCAACCAATCACTTGCTTTGACAACTGGTCAAACTCCATCTTCGTGTCCTTCGTGCGCTTCGTGGTGAATAGTTAACTCACTGAGCTATTCAGGCCCAGTCGTTCTCTGCGATAGCTGCCATCCTGCACTCTTCGACACCATTCCAGATTATCGAGATACCATTTAACGGTTTTCAGCATACCGCTTTCAAAGGTTTCTTCTGGGACCCAGTCAAGCTCTCTCTTAATCTTACTGGAATCGATAGCATAACGCTGATCGTGACCTGGGCGATCTTCAACATAGGTAATGAGATCAGCGTAGGTATCTATCCCATGGCGGTTGGGAACCAACTCATCGAGATGGGCACAGAGCGTATGGACCACTTCAAGATTGTTTTTTTCATTGTGACCGCCGATATTGTAGATCTCACCCACTTCTCCTTGGGAAAGGACTCGATAGAGCGCTTTGGCATGATCATCGACATAGAGCCAGTCTCTGATCTGGTCGCCCTTGCCATAGATAGGCAGGGCCTTTCCATCCAGGGCGTTAAGGATAATCAAAGGTATCAGCTTTTCAGGAAACTGATAGGGACCGTAATTATTGGAACAGTTGGTAATCACCACCGGCAGATCATAAGTCTCATGCCAGGCTCGTACCAGGTGATCAGATGAGGCCTTGCTGGCCGAATAGGGCGAATTGGGTTCGTATCGGGACTCTTCGGTAAACAAGCCGGCTTCGCCCAAGCTTCCATAGACTTCATCGGTGGAGACGTGGTGAAAACGGAAGCTTGCCTGTTGTTCTTCACTGAGCCCTGACCAATAGTTACGAGCCACCTCAAGGAGGTTGCAGGTGCCAACCACATTGGTCTGGATAAATTCCGAAGGCCCGTCTATAGAGCGATCCACATGGGATTCTGCAGCAAGGTGCATGATTGCCGATGGCTGGTGGCGTAGAAAAATATCGCGCATGACCTCTGCATCACAGATATCAGCCAACTCAAAATGATACCGGGGATCATCGGCTACCGGGACGAGCGAGTCGAGATTTCCCGCGTAGGTCAGTTTGTCGATATTGACGACCGTGTGCCCGGTCTTTTCTATCAGATAACGGATAACTGCCGATCCGATAAAACCGGCACCACCTGTGATCAATAGAGTGTTATTAGCCATCCTTAGTCCTGATGTTCTCGGATTGTGGTGATTGTCATTATTAAGCTTAGTGAGAAACAAAAACAGTCTTAACCAATTGATTGCAATGCAGTTTAACATCTTTCCACAGGATTATGGTGACAATAATCCAGTTAACCAGAAGCGCCTCAATCAATACTACGTTGCATCAAGGAAAAGCCCTTTAGAAATTTATCCAGCTGATCGGCAGGTATGGAATGACTGTAGCAGAAACCTTCGGCTTATTTTCTGTCCGGGTCAGTGGTCCTGAAATCATTTTTCATAGTGATAACGACAGGAAATAGTCGTAAGTCGATTGTCGTCAACCACGTAAACCAAACGATTACTTTCATCGATACGGCGAGACCAAAAACCGGATAAATTTTCTTTTAATGGCTCGGGCTTACCGATGCCTTCAAATGGGGTTCTTTGAGTATCAGAGATTAGCTTATTGATACGCCTCAGCGTTTTTTTATCCTGGCCTTGCCAGTAAACGTAATCCCTCCATGCCTCTTTTGTCCATGCCAATATTTCAATCATCAACTAGACCATGATTTTCAACCTTTCCTGAACGATATTGTGTGATCGACTTTGCTAGATGCATCGCATTGGCTGGACTCTTTAATAGATGTACCGTTTCCATTAGCCCGTTGAAGTGGTCTAGAGACATGACAACTGCATCTTCGGCTGTAGATGGCGGTAAAAACCCGAACATAATTGGCGAACAGCGGTAACCGGATGAAATAGCTGCAAATAGCGAGTCAGAAGAAACAGCCAGCGACAAAGAGTGACATCGAGAAAGAAATCGGGAAGATGTAGGGAGCCGTTGAGAAGGTGTGGTACCGGGTGTATCGACCTCGACAGT
>JAMJIN010000226.1:0-5013 GCA_036784775.1 Chromatiales bacterium
CCCATTTATTGCTCTCTCTGCCCACTCTCATTGGTTATTGAAGTCCCATTTTACTGGGTGGACAACTATCCTGACAGAGGGGGGCCCACTCTCATTGGTTATTGAAGTCCCATTTTACTGGGTGGACAACTATCCTGACAGAGGGGGCCCACAGGAGTTGGTTCCTACGCCTAACCATCAATCTTCTTTAGGTACCTCAAAGATTTCCACCGGCTTGCCTTTTTTGTGCTGTCGCGGCCAGACTGCATAACGACCTGCTGCAATTGGTTCCAGGGCACGGCGGCTGATGATCTCTGCCGCCTCGCTGGAGAGTGACAGTATCGGCAGCTGGCGGCGACTGCCCTGCACCACGAACTTTCCACACTCATGCAGATGATCAGCGATCCAGGTTGGTGTCTTGCCATTAACCAGACTGAATCGGCTGTAGTCCCAGAGCAGTAACTCCCGCAACAGCGGGTCTCCTGCAAGCATGGGTTGGAGGAAATCTGCGATCAAGCTGAATAACCGGTCGGGCTGCATATTTTCACGCGCCAGTCGCTCACCAGTCGCGGTTAACAATGCATTGCAACAGGCGACGATCTCATCGTCAAAATAACGCGGTACCAGCCACATCAAAGTATGGACAAGATAGTCGCTGTTCCAGAGACGCTCCAGCAATACCGCATAGAGCTTAAATCGCGATAGTTCCTGAAAAGTAAGCATTGGATGTGAGAGCACTTCATAGGGCGGCTCCCTGTCCCAACGATAACCCAGTGGCCCCGCCTGCATCTGTAGGGGTGTACCAGGCAGCATTTTCAAGGTGCCTAGCTGAAGATGGCCAGGATGGAGTCGAAATACACGGTTCAGGGAGTCACTGCATTGTGCTGCATCCTCTCCCGGCAACCCGATGATCAGGTCTAGATGCACCGGGTGTTTTTTCAGTTCGACCAACTCACGAATATTCGCCAGTGCCTTGGGGATATCCATCTGCCTGTCGATGGCATCGAGCACCGGCTCGTTCAGGGTCTGCAGTCCGATCTCAAACTGGAACTTCCCTGGTACTGCCTGGCGAAATACCGCCATTGCCTCGGGGGAGATCCGGTCCGGATTCAGTTCCAGATGGAAACGCAGACTCTCCGGCGTATGGGCGAATCGCTGCAGAAGCTCTACTGTGCGTTTTTTTCCGAGATGGAAACTGCGATCGAGCAGTTTCACTGTTTTGGCCTCAAGCCCTTCCAGTATCTGGAGTTCGGTTTCTACCCTCTTCACAGGAAATGCACGCAGCCGGTCGGTGGCGCTGGTACAGAAGGTACAGCGATAGGGACAACCACTGGAGGTCTCCCAGTAGACCAGCGGCTTGGTGAAATCAATCAAACCCAGGGTAATCGGTGAGGGAATCTCCTCCACCGGCAGCATCCGAATCGGATTGATCACTATCGTTCTGTCTTTGCGCCAGATCAGCCCCGATGTATCTGAAAGATCACCTTCACAGTAAAGACGCCACCGCACCAGATCACGAAAAGCGGCTTCACCCTCCCCGTCCACAATGAAATCGATTGCATCCACTCTACGCAGCAATTCAGCGCCTCGCGGTCCCGCTTCGGGACCACCGAAAACAAACAGCGACTGTGGCAGAAGCTGCTTCAATAACCGTGTCAGTCTAAGGGATGCCTGGATATTCCAAAGATAGGTTGAGAATCCGATCACTGCCGGCGCCAACGCCACCAGTGATTCGATCAGCTGGTGGTGATTCACATTAACCAGAGACTCGAAGATGTGGATCTCGTCGTAGAAAGGCTCGTCGCGACAGTAAGCGGCAATCGACTGCAGCGCCAACGAGGAGTGGCTGTAGCCTGCATGCAGGGTCACCAGTGCAATCGCTGACGTCTCGGATCTGGTTGTGATTTCCGGGTTTGGCATAGTGCGTTGAAATATACGTGACCGCGCCATTTCTGAACACCGTTCAGGCTCCGTTCAGTTAACAGCCTCCACAATCTCCAACAGAGATCCTAAATCGCCATTCGAGGATGGCAAGGGTCACCGCTCAATCAGGAGGGATAAAACCATGAGCACCCCAAGCAAATTCAACCTATCAGATTCAACCGGCTTGCAGCCATTTTCGGCACTTGTTTTCGCCTGGATGCTGCTGTTTGCCATCCCGACCCAGGCTGCCAACACTCCTACCCTCAAGCTCTTCCACACCACGGTACTCGAGGACATTCGCCACACCGGCAGCGTTGCCAAGGAGATGGAGAGCGGGTTGCAAGAGGTGATATCCCGTCTGGATCAACAGCAGCAACTAATCATCGACAGTAAATGCGAAGAGGCGGATGACGATCCCGGCTGTGCCCAGTTGAACAAACAACTTGGGGCAACCTATCTCGAAATGCTTAACATTATGGAGACCAACCTGCCCACTATGGAACAGGCGGTTGAGACGACCCGCAAGAGTCTCGCGAAACGTCTTCGCAAGGAGTTGGGGAATGGTATGACACCCTGGACCCTGCAGGAAAACCTACTCGGCGGACAGTCCGGCAAGCAGGCATCACAGACCCGGCCCAGCCTGCGTGGGCGCTCCGGCATGCGGCTCAGCGACCGCTTCAGCCAGTATTACAACCTGGTCTCCAACAGCTCTTCGTCACAGGGTTCTTCCATGGCGGTCATCGCCTCCGACATCTACCTGGACATGGAAGAGACCTCAGATCTGATCGCCCGCACCCGACAGGAGATCAGCCGGGCCACCCTCATGGGCCAGCTCAACCAATCCTTCGGCACTATCACGCCTGAGATGCAGGAGGTGGTAAACGGAGTCAAGGGCATCCTGTTTGGTGATCCGGAGAGTGAAATGCCCCTTGCGGCGCCTCCAACCACTGCTGACAGCACAGCGTACCAGAGCCCACTCAGCCTCTAAGGGAGAAACATCATGAATAGCACGAAAGCACTTATCTCAGCGGCACTGTTTGCCACCGTTTCATTCATCGCTGGTTGCGACACTCAACCGGTCAAGGCCAACGCCTGCATCCCGCCACAGGGTCACGATCTGGATGTCGCCGTGAGCCAGTCGAAGAGTGATTTGAGTGATGTTTGCAGTTTCCAGTTCAATGCCTACCTTGAGCGTCTGATGACTATTGCCGAGAGCGATCCAAAACCTGCAAACAAAGAGAAGTTCAGCGAATTTCTGCTCTGGTCAAATCAGGCAGGTCTGTTGAGCAAACAGCAGGCTAAATCGATCTACAACCGCTATTTCAACGTCAAATATGTCTCCTTGATGGGGGACTACAACAACTGCAGCCTGACCTGTCCAAAACAGCAGGAGGTGCTGGCAAGCATGGAACGGGAGCTACTCGACAAATAGCGCGGCCTGGTAAAGATCAGTCGGGATACCGGTAGTTATCAGCGCGCGGACCGACTGTTGAAAGAGACGGAACTTGTGCTGGAAGCCACCTGCACCGCTTGTGGTGCCAATTAGCGCGGGAAGAGAAGCGATGAAAAGGGGATATCTCAGTCGCTTTCTGAAGGGATTTCTGCTGGGTATGTCTATCACTCTGAGTGTTGGCGGCCTGCTATTGTGGCTGCTGTCGGCCCAGAACCTGGTGACAATCTCAGTCGAATCTCTGGCGGGCCTGCAAAACCTGCTTAGCTGGAGCAGCCGCAATATGGGCATGGCCGTTTGGCCCTTCACCCTCGTATTGCTGCTGTTTCTGCTAAGTCTGCGCACCCTGCGGCAACGCATTACCGCAGGACAATCCATCGACAGGATCGTCCAGGCCGCACACCTGACCGATATCTGGATCGGGCTCTTTTTCGGCATTGGCGTGATCTGGACCGCCATCGGAATGCGCAGCGCCCTACTCTTCGCTCTCGGCGACCCTGAGACCGCAGCGCAACTCGGTGCCTTCGTCATTCTGCAACGGTTGGTCGATGGAGGGATCCTGCTCGCGCTCTCCACCACAATATTCGGCGGCATTGGCGGCTATCTGATGCGTGTCATCAAGGCAGTTGCCGTTGGTGGTGAACTACAGCGCTACTACAGCCATCTGGCCGAGCAGCACAACACGGCAGTACAGTCCTCATTGGATCGCATCGACAGCCACCTGCAACAAATCAGTCACCACCAAGAGAATCGGGATGAACCTCTGGCACTCACAAATTTACAGCGCTGACCCCCATGCAGGATCCGGCGGCACGGATGAACTGCAGACCGATGTCATGCGCTTTATGGCAATTCTCGGCTTTTGTCTGATGGCGATCTTTGCCTTGGTACAGTCACTGCCGCAGGCCGCTTCTGAAGAGCCCAAAGTCGTTAGAGAGAAAACCGACAACCGCCGATTGGAACAGGAACAGCTGACCCTCATCACCTCTCTGGAGCAACTCCATACAGATATCGAGCAACAGCAGCAAAAACAACGCAGGATTACTGACGAACAAAAAGCGCTGACGACGCAGTCTCAACAGAAACAGCAGCAACTCTCTCTATTGAATTTGAAGATCAAACAGCGTCAGAAAGATCTGTCCGCCTTGGATCAGCAGTTAAAGAAAAAACATCAAACCGTCACTCCTGTCAAGGCGCAGGAGACAAACGCCGCTAAAGATGAAGAACCAGGGTTTGAACTCAGGTTCTCTTCAGATCAAGCCTTGAAACACCTTGTTCAAAACAAGAGGATTCAACTCTATGCGCTAGGCTCTGAGGCAGCCTGGAAACTTACATTTACCAATGGAAAAACAGTGTTTCATGTTACACCCTCTCCCCGGCGCTACCATGAAATGACGCCTGAAACAGTACCCGATGATGTTCTACAGGCCTTTCGACAACTGCCCGTCACGACATCGGGCACATCGGTTGTCTGGGGCGTGGAACTACCCCGTCTGTTGCAGGAAAAAATTCAACGATTGACTTGATTAGTACGAATGTTCAGCAGTGACTCACGGAATGAGCCACTGGTTGTTGCAAGATGATGCCACGATCCACAATAGGAGAGCGGACATGGCACAGAATCCAATCCAATTTCAGACAGGCATGAGCTTGAGCGATTT
>JAMJIN010000227.1:0-4886 GCA_036784775.1 Chromatiales bacterium
GCCGCTTCACATTGGCTTTCGGTGCCGTAGTCTTTGAACAAATCGCTCAAGCTCATGCCTGTCTGAAATTGGATTGGATTCTGCGCCATGTCCGCTCTCCTATTGTGGATCGTGGCATCATCTTGCAACAACCAGTGACTCATTCCGTGAGTCACTGCTGAACATTCGTACTAATCAAGTAAATAGATGAGGATGAAAACACCAAAAATTATCCAACCCAGCATATTATGATCGTGTACGATCTCGCTCTCCATGTTGGTAATGTGCCCTATCACAACAACAGAATATACGCGCATAAGATTGGCAACAAACGCTAGAAGAGAGGCAAATGCGACATATGCGATAGTCTCTTTCAGGTAGAAACCCGACTGTCTTGCATACAGCAACGAAATCGTAATACCAACAATTTGATACCGTAGTCCACTACAAAATTCAGCCACCTCAAAGGTGCCTTCCGGGATGATCAGCAGATATCCTTCCCTGACTGACGTTATCCCAGATGCCTGAAGCATGTAGCCGACTGTTACGGCTGTTCCGGTTTGCAGATAAGGCGCCAGCACTTTCCAAACCGGCACAACACTCAACAGCAGAAGCACCGGAAAATAGAACGGCACCCCATCCTTGAGGCCCAGAAAACTAAAGATGATCATTGCTAAGATGGCAATAAATAATGCTTGCTGCAATGATTCCACATAGACCAAACCAGACATCATCCAAAGCAAGGACAAAACAATTATCCCGATCAAGCCGAGATATCTTGGCTTGATGGAGAGACGGTCCTTTCTGGCTTTCCACTCCTCGTAGAAGATGTAGAGACAAACGGCGAACAAAAGAAAACCATGGGACTGATCTGAGTCCGATGCCGTCCAGATATTAAAAAAGCTGTCGAGCGTTGGATAATAGAGAGGAAAAGCCAGTAACAATCCTGCAATCAATAAAATTGCGGGGGGAACTGCAGTTCTGTTATTCATCACGCCGCTGCTATTTGAGACCATATTTGTTCACAAGATCATATAGTGTTGGACGGCTCACGCCGAGCAATTCGGCCGCTTTGGAGACATTCCCTTCGACATAAGCCAGGGCGCGCGACACTGCACTTGCTTCAGCCTGATCTCTAACTTCACGCAAATTAAAAGGCTGACTCTCTTCTGATCCTGCGCTCAATTGCAACTCTTCTGCCGATATTTGCGAACCCTCCGCCATAATGACTGCGCGTTTTATTTTGTTTTCCAGCTCACGCACGTTGCCGGGCCATGAATAGTCTTCAATAGACTGCAGTGCTTCTTTGCTAAACCCTCTGACCTTCGTTGAGTTCTGAGCGGCAAATTTTGCCAAAAATGCCCACGCCAGCAACACCGCATCTCCAGCTCGGTCGCGCAGTGGTGGGATGTCGATCGTGATTTCACTCACTCGATAGAAAAGGTCCTCACGGAAAGTCCCACTGCCGATCATTTCATCGAGGTCCCGATTCGTGGCGCAGATCACCCTGACATCCACAGAAATCTCAGCACGTCCGCCAATCCTCTCGATCACCCGTTCCTGCAGAAAACGCAGCAGCTTTGCCTGTAGCGATAAAGGCATATCACCAATCTCATCCAGGAAAAGCGTTCCTCCATTCGCATGCTCAATCTTGCCCAGCGTTCTTTTAGCGGCACCGGTAAATGCACCTTTCTCATAGCCGAAAAGTTCGCTTTCAAGCAAAGTGTCCGGTATAGAAGCACAGTTAATAGCAACAAATGGGCTCTCATTTCTGGCACTGATTTCATGGATCGCCTTGGCAAGCACCTCTTTACCAGTCCCACTCTCACCCAATAGCAGGGTTGTAGCATCCGTCGGACCCACCTTTTCGATAACCCGGCAGACATCCAGCATTTCCGGACTATTGGCAATAACCCCATCCAGCGGCGATTTCCCCTGCCGCATCGCGAGATTTCGGTTCTCCTCTTCCAGCTCATAGAGCTGATACGCTCGATCAATTATGACCTTCAGCACATCCGAATCGATTGGCTTCTGATAAAAATCGTAGGCCCCAAGTTCCAGTGCTTTCAGCGCATTGGTACGATCGTCGTTCCCTGTCACGACAATCACCTTGGTTCGGGGAGCCAGACGCAAAACCTCTTTCAAGGTTGCTATTCCCTCACTCACATTTGCCGGATCTGGCGGCAAACCTAGATCCAGCGTAATGACAGGTGGAGCAACTCGCCTCAATACAGCTATGGCTGACGCCCGATCGCCGGCAATCTGAACTTCGTAGCCATCGAAACACCATTTTAACTGGCTCTGCAGTCCCGGGTCGTCTTCCACGATCAATAGTGACCGCAACAACTCATTTCCACTGCTCAATGCGAGATCTCCATTTGCATATCCTCTTCTTCCTCAACCCGAATCGGCAGAGTCACAGAAAACTTTGTGCCTTTACCAATCCTGCTGGTCACGGCTATCTGACCACCAAGTGCCCGGACAAACTCCCTGCTTTCATAGACGCCAACCCCCATGCCGGCATTACCCTTGGTAGTTTCAAAAGGTTGAAACAGGTGATCACGAATGAAGGTGTCATCCATCCCCGAGCCATTATCCTCAATGGTGATCTCAATCTGTCCAGGCATCGCACACATAGCCAATCGCACATAACCATCATCGGACGTTGCCTCCTGGGCATTTTTGATCAAATGACCAATTACTGCGGCAAAGCGGTCTTTGTCAGCGACCACTCTGACCTCTTCATCGGAAATTGCCAGCTCCGGGCGTGGCAAAAATCCAGCGTGTTCCCTTGCTGCTTCCTGCAACGCCTCCGCCACAAGAACCACTTGGGCATTGCTTTTTTCAAACCGCCCTTTTCGCAACTGTGCGAGCAGACGACTCATCTTGTTGGCCGCATTATCCACGGTTCTGATGGCATCCTCCATAAATTCAGGGTTATTTTTGTGACGGGCTGCATTGGTTACAACCAATTCAAGTTGCGCAACCAGGTTTTTCAGGTCGTGGACAACAAAAGCGGAAAGGCGATTGAAAGCTTCAAACTGATTGGCCCTGGCCAACGCTTCAGAGGCCTGCATCAGCGCCAGATAGCTGGCTGCCTGCTGCGAAGCAGTTTTCAGTAAATCCCTGTCTTCCCAGTTAATTTGCCTTGGCGACCTAGGCCGAATCAGGACTAGAAACCCCAACAGATCACCATGATGCCGAATCGGCACGAGCAACCAGGCGTCTTTCACATCCCTCACCCAACCAGGCAGCTTGAGACCCTCATAAAGCGCTGGAGACGATTTTAGTTCTTCTAGATCGATAATCCAGTCCTTTGCAATAAAAAAGTCTACGAGAGAGCTCTCCGACGTAACAGTGAACTGACACAAAGGTACCTGCCAGTGGCTGACACAGGGATAGTTGCCGCTGTCGTCACGCAACCAGAGAATCCCCCCGCCGGAGTCAACAAGGTCAGCGACGGCTTTAATCACCCGTTCACGGATCCTCGGACCAGGCTCACCATCAGACAGAGTATGGATGATGCGAAGCCACTCTTCCCGATAATCATACTTTGTATCGAAAAAAGTGTTTGCTGAGAAAGACTTTGACTCGGGATCTGAGGTGACTGGAGAAGAGAATGGCCGTCAGCGTTGCTATGGCCATGAACAGAAAAATCACTTGGGCGGCCTTTCCCCAGGAGCCACCATAGAAGCGAATATAGTAACCAACCGCTGACATTATCAGCAGATAGACACCTGCTCCCAGCAAACCGGTGGTATGGAAAACCGCTTTCCTTGAGATAAAAATCTTGACCGACCAGCTTGGATTACGGGCTGCAGCCACGACCAACATGGGCACCACCAGTGCATTGATAAACCCACGGGCCTGCCACAAATCGCTATCAATCTGTTTAAACAGCAGCGCATCTGCATAGAGGAAAAAATCGAACACGAACAGCGCACCGATACCAAAATAGAGGTATTTCACGGCCCAGCGCTGTTCAAGACGCGTATTGCGGAAAAGCTGCTCGACCAGTGTCAGCCCGGTAATGGCAAAGCCCAGATGTCCAAACAGCTGTAGACTTGCCGCCATGGGAAGAACCACCAGTTTTGGATAGTTCGAGGCCACCAGCCCAAGTCCAAAGAGGACGACAGAGACACCCGGGACAATCGCGGGCAGAAAGCGGAGGATACGCACATCCCCGCTGGATGACTGCAAAAGTGGCTGCAACAGGCGCAGCAGAAACACGAACCAGGCGATATTTCTGGCAACCTCAAGGGTAAAATAGACACCGACAGTGAGCGCAGTCTCCTGCAGCAGCAGAAAAACCGCCGACAGTCCCCAAAAGCCGGTAACCGTCACTGCCGAAAGCAAGACAATGCCTTCAATCCTGCCGCGCCAGCTGGTCAGAAGCAACGCACTGAACAGAAAGAAAAACAACGCTGCCAACGAATAGCCGATGATACCGACACTCACCGCAGCAAACCTCGTACCTTCCCTGTCATTCCCAGATTCAACCCATCGCAGTTATTCAAGGTGTGGACAGGCTTGAAGCCCTCTCCAAAACAGAACGAAATCCCAGCTTGGGGGAGACCCGTTAAACACGGGCAACCCTGTTCAAAACAACACTCACTTAATTTTAAGAACATGGCGGCAGAGAGACAGAGAAGTTGAACGCCTGGCGGGAACAACAGTCACACTAACTACCCACACAGAACATGGGATGCAGCCAAATTCCAATTAATATTTTTATTATCAAGCAGTTAGAGCCGATTTATGTAACTTCTCAAAAACCCGTGGCAAGCAGTAAATAATTACAAAAAGCACTTGACAGGGTTTTGGGGCAAAAAACTAAAAATCCTGTCATGGTACAACTCTGGTTTGGAAACTGTCATGGCTGATCTTGTAGCGCGCACTATGCCATT
>JAMJIN010000349.1:0-2037 GCA_036784775.1 Chromatiales bacterium
ATTTTACGTCGACGTTGAGTGATCGGCGCGTGAAGATTCACAGCATATGGTTCTCGGAAAGCGAGAATGTTCTTGCACCGCCACTGGTGACAAACTACTACAAAGCTATCATGTGTGACTGTCGGGTTTACAAGCGGCATCGTCCGGATGACAAGAGCACATGTTTCAGCCGTCCCGAAGATGTTGAAAAGCCGTTTCCATTTTCGAAAGCAATTATGAAGGATGTGATAGTCTCACGTTTCTCCGTGAAACCAAAACCAAATTCGGCTTCGGAATTGCGGCACAATTTCACGTACATTCTCGTCATAGCCGGCGCATTCGTGACGCTAGACGGGGAGGTGATCAAAGATGACCGGGCGATCATTCCCATGGGTTGCCACAAGGCCAAGAAGTTCCATTATTTCCAACCGACAAACAGTTCCGAGCGACACCGGGAAGTGTTCGTACTGGCACAACACAGGGGTACGACGTTCTTCCACTTTGTCGTCGAAACTCTCACACGCATTGCGGCCTACTTGTCGTTTCTGATGCGCCATCCCAGCATAAAGGTCCTCGTAAAGAAAGACACCGGTTTCACAGTCAAGTTCTTGGCGGCGCTTGGCATCGAGCCGTCTCGGTTGGTACGCGGGAACATTCAAGCGGACATCGTGTACATGCCGGCCGGCACTGGCTGTGGCCACGCGCCCATCTTCAATGCACAGTTATTGTCGATGCAATTTCGGGCGGGGATGTCTGAACCGGCACCGCCTCGTGACACAATCATCCTGATCCGCCGGTCTAAGAAACGATGGTTCGACCACCACGACGACATACTCGCCATGCTACGGAGACACGCAGACTCGGCCGGCCTGAAAACTGTCGTATACGGCGACAATCCCGTGCCTGGGTTTCACGATACGCGCCAGTTATTCAGTCGCGCCTACATTGTAGTGGCGCCGCATGGTGCGGGCGAATCGAACCTCATCTTCTCGCAACCGGGGACAATTCTCGTTGAGGGAATTTGTTACGATAGTAGGGGATATCCAAACTGGTGCTACCGAAACATGATGACAGTGCTTGGTCACCGATACTGTGGGCTGATGTTTGAAAAGCAGTGCATGAACATAACAGCGGTTGATGTCGAACCATTTGTGAATTACTACGTTCGCAAACTAAAAAGATAAATTATGAAGGGCAGAAATGGTTTACTTTATGTTGGCAAACCCCACATCTTACTTGTTCCGGGAAATGATGGCATTTTTACACCGACCAGTTTTATTATAGGAATATATGTATTGTACTGAGTACGTGTATTGAGAGTGGCATGCGGGAACATTCAAGCGGACATGTCGGTCAGCACTGGCGGGAGTGGGAGGGGAGAGAAGGACGAGAGCGCGGGGTAGCGGAGTAGATATGCTTGGTGTGGAGACGGCGGTGATGCGGGATCATTGACGAAGAAGAAGGGAAAATATAACTACACGACCGGTATCGGTGCCAGCCTCACCCCGGACTTCAGGGATTAGTAGGAGGGCAGCAACAACAATATCCTTGAATGGATTGACGTCATGGTATCTTGGAATATGATAGTTGATACTGTTACGTCTCAAGGCACTTGCTTGGTAGTGTTCCTTCCGGATATGTCGACCGTATCGCCCGATCACCTCCAGGTTTGTAAGGAAAATCAAGGGAGACATCAACGTCTACCAAAGGAAACCTGCCTTGAACCGAGACGTCGACAAGGAGCTCCAACCAGTCCTTTGCCAGCTTGTATCTCTTAATGTTGGTCATCTGGCAAGTTTCTTGGGATGTAGTATTGTCAAATATATGTAATATATGTTACTAAACCAGCGAACCGATTCATGAAGGTCAAGGTCATACCTAACCTACATTTCTATGTCATCGTGATTGGTGGCAAATGTACCACGTGCCCAGGTGAATGACGGAAGTGCTGTATTATCATGACAATCGGCCATATTATCGGCCAGAATATACCCTTGAATATTGTTTGGCATCTTCCAACAAAAGTCTCGCTTAGTTGACTGTCGCTCGCCTTCGTGA
>JAMJIN010000585.1:0-1082 GCA_036784775.1 Chromatiales bacterium
CAGCTTGAAAAAAACCTGCCGTAAGCTGGATATCTCGTTCTGGCATTACTTAACAGATCGTTTGGGTATTGGTGAACAGACCATTGCTCCATTACCCGATATCATCACCGAGCGGGCTGCTCTTGCCACGGGTTTTTGAGAAGTTACAGATACCGCAGATAACCCAATGATGAATAAAGATTTTTATTCCAACGAACTCTGCCAAAACGAGCAGTGACCAAGGTCGGTGTAGAAAACACGATGAATAGTCAGGAAACCGGTTCCCCAATATTTTCTCCATCTGTGTGGCATCGCCATATCCGTGGCACGTTGTTCATCGCGCTGAGTCTGCTGCTGTTTTGCGCCTCAGTCCAGGCCGACCGGATTACGCTCAACCTGAATGACGCCGATATCAGCGCATTGATCAAGACCGTATCCGAACACACGGGCAGAAATTTTGTCATCGATCCACGGGTGAAAGGCAAGGTCACCGTCATCTCCGCTCATCCAATGGACAAGGATGAGTTTTACCAGGTATTCCTCTCCATCCTGGAAGTCCATGGATTCTCCACCGTGCCTGCCGGGGAGGTCATCAAGATCGTTCCCGATGTAAAGGCCAAACAGATCGGCATCCCCACCGGCGCCGACAGCCAGGAACTGCCGGGGGATCAGATGGTCACCCGGATCCTACAGGTGAAAAACGTTACCGCTTCCCAGCTGGTACCCATTCTGCGCCCTTTGATCCCGCAACAGGGGCACTTGGCAGCCTACCCCGCCACCAATGTTCTGATTATTTCCGATCGCAGACAAAACGTGGACCGCCTGCTGAAGATCATCTCCCGCATCGATCAAGTGAGCGACAGCTCCATCGAAGTGGTCTCCCTGCGTCACGCCTCCGCCGCAGAGGTGGTGCGGATCATCACCGGATTGCAGAAAAATAAGGGGAAAGGCGCCGCTGAACCGGCAAAACTCATCGCTGACGAGCGCACCAACAGCGTACTGATCAGCGGTGACACCACCTGTAGATGGCGGTAAAAACCCGAACATAATTGGCGAACAGCGGTAACCGGATGAAATAGCTGCAAATAGCGAGTCAGAAGAAA
>JAMJIN010000586.1:0-1082 GCA_036784775.1 Chromatiales bacterium
ATGTTAAGAATAACTTTGGGGATACGCTGGACGCCATGTATAATATCGCCTGTGCTAGATCAGTGTCTGAAAACGTCGGTATTCGTACGTAGTAAGCGATATATTATTAATATATATATATATATATAAAACGTTAACATCTTTGTCCCTCTTTCTCCGGTAGAGTGTTCTGCGGGATAACCAAGTTGATTTTGTGATGGAGAAATGGCGACGTCAGCGCCTCATGCGGGCAGCGTCCGCACCTCGCATAGTCATCAGCCACAGCGACCGTACGCGCGAACTGTTCGCGGGACAACGGAAGTCGGACTCAAACTTCAGGTCGGTTCAACAGTTTTTTCTAACTCCGCTAGGTGTCAGCACTTTGATAAAGTGCGAAAATGCCGCTTTGGAAATCCTTCACGATTCTCGAATTATTTACTGGTGACCAAACAACAGCACAATGGGAGAGACAACATCACCATCGGAACGTGGAACGTTAGAATAATGAGACCAGCAGGGAAACTGAAAGAACTCACATATGAGATGGACAGGTACCGCTGGAACTTCCTTGAACTCTGTGAATTATGATGAAGAACTTCAGCGAAACAACCGGAGAGGGACACAAGCTGTACTACAGTGGTGAAGAGAACAAGCATGAATATGGCGTTGGTTTTTTTGCTCACAAAGACATCACAAAATCATGGGATGTCGTCCAATGTCCAGCAGACTCATTTCTGTCCACCTAAGGGCAGACCCTTTCAACATCACAGTAATACAAGTTTACGCCCCAACGACTTTGGGCCCTATGAAGATCTCCTGACCATGGTAAAGAGACAGAAGCTGAAATGGTATGGTGACGTCTCACGAACATCTGGCCTGATAAAAACCATCCTGCAAGGCACCGTTAGGGGAGCAAGAAGATGAGGAAGACAGGGGAAGAGATGGGAGGACAACATCAAAGAGTGGACAGGCCTGGACTTCTCAGAGACACAAAGGGCGGCAGACGACAGACAGAGGTGAAGACAGCTGGTTGCGAGGTCATCGGTGGGGTCCTAACGACACTCCGGGTTAAGGGACTGATGATGATGATGATGATGATGATG
>JAMJIN010000587.1:0-1082 GCA_036784775.1 Chromatiales bacterium
GTCATGAACAGATGAAGCCATTCTCCAATCTGATCTACAGGGATAATAGCTCGTTTCCTGTCTATGGTGGGGGAGGCTGGGTCTTCCGGATGGTCTAGGTCATAATCGGTGCGCAGGATGCGAAGTGGGAAATATTCATTGGACAGGATACGTTTTCTTAGTTTCACTGTTACCTCGTCCCCTAACTGAGCCCAGCCCATGTCAAAAGCGGTAGTACCAAGTCCGCTGGCACTTCGCTTTGTGGTGGATCGCTCTCTCAATTTCCTCAGCAGGGGAGTTGTTGTCTGTCAGCTCGTCAGAATCGGATGAGTTCACAGCCCGATCAGGTGATAGAGAGCGGACGCGCTTTCGATGTCGACGGCGGGCAGGCTCAGCTGAAGTGCTGGCGACAGGACCATGAGTCGACTGCGCAATCGTGGCAGGACAATGAGTCGACTGCTTAATCGTGGCAGGACCATGAGTCGACTGCATACCCGAGGCAGGACCATGAGTCGACTGCATAGCCGAGACAGGACCATGAGTCGACTGCTCACGGCGGAATTCATCGAATTTATCATCGATCTTTGCCATCAATGTGGCCAACAGATTTGCCATCAATGCATTGGATACACCAGCATCTTGGGGGGGTTGGCCATCCGGTGTTGGAGCCTCAGTCGTGCCGGGAGCAGTTGTTTCGGCTATCTTTGCCCGCCCCTGTGCCGATGGTTTTGGCATGTTCTGGAAGTATATATATATATATGCTGCTACCATCCGGTAGAATGCAAATTAATAACATGCCCACTGAAAATGTGGTATTTGTCACACCTCCATATCTGTGATGGGCAGTGCAGTATAATGCTGCGATGGCGAAAGCCCTAAATACTAGCCATCTTCAGTGTGTGTAATAATTGTGTGTAAATTAGTGATAATAATTTATACCTAAAGTGTAGAATCCTTGTAATAAGGTCACGCAGCTCACATGGATAAGCAATCGAAAGGCTACTATCAGTAGACAAAAGGACAGAGTGGAGCCCCTATAAGCTGTTAAGTGTCACTGTGTAAACAATGCCATGGGTCGCGGCTGACCTGCATGTGGGAACAGC
>JAMJIN010000024.1:0-28081 GCA_036784775.1 Chromatiales bacterium
CCTCAGAGCCATGCTACCTCGTTTGCTTCGGGCTGCTGCAACGACTTCACCACGTCCCGAGACATGGCTGCGGCTTGCTGAACATTCGTGCTAATCAAGTAGTTCTTTGAGAGAAAGGATGCTGGGCTACGAAATGGGGGGGGATGACTATCTGGTAAAGCCTTTTGAGCCGGAAAACCTGATCGTCCGTATCAGGGTGCTGATCAAATACAGGGAAGAGCAACGGGAGTTGCAGGCGCAATACGAGCTGGCCCAGAAAACCGCCTTTATCGCGATGACCGGGACCAGCGAATTAGGCATGGCTGTGCAGTTTGTGGAGAAGAGTTACGCTCACAAAACCTACGAGGAGCTGGCAGATGGGCTTTTCGGAGTCATGGGCCATCTGCAACTGGAGTGTTGCCTGATGATCATGGATGAAAACACGCCTCTTTGGTTCTCATCGGGGGGCAGCATCAGTCCGTTGGAAAAGGAACTGATCGAGATGGCCGATAAGGACATGCGTTTCTTTGATTTTGGAGCCAATACCATCATCAACTACCCTACGCTCAGTCTGTTGGTAAAAAACATGCCGCTCGACGATCCTGAACGTTATGGGCAAATCAAGGATCTCCTACCGGTAATGCTTTCTGCGGCGAATGCAAAAAACAGCACCATTAGTGTAGAAATGGCCCTGCTGGGGCAGAGCCGTGATCTGTTGAGGGCCTTTGGTCAGATCCGGACAAAGCTCTACTATCTTGCCCGGGGTATGTTGGACAAGCAGGAAGAGAGTGGTGGACTGCTGCGGGAGATGGCGGAGCATATCAACTACGATCTGTTGCGCATGGGCCTGGAGGAAGATCAGGAGGAGTATCTACTGACGCGAATCGATACTGCGATCGATGAGGCGATGGAACGTATCGACTCAGGTGAGACCATTTACTACACGATGTCAAATGTGCTGTCGAGCATTAAAGGGGTTATGCAGAACCAGGAGCATATCGTGGAGGCGTTTGCCACGAGCCAGGCAGTGGATAGTGATGCAGATAAGAAACATTATGAAGGGGATATTGAGCTCTTTTAAACGCTGAAAATCCGCTACAAAAAACCGGGTAAAAGTCTACTCTTCATTGCTGAATCTGTCTTCAGTCCCTCTTACGAATAAATCGCCATGACCATGACCCGATAATAGGGTCATCCCGCTGTGCTCCGGGTAAATTCGGTAATGGTTCGGCAACAAAAAAAGGCTATCATACCTGGATGATTCAATCAGGGTGGAGCAGGTTCCGCCTCCCGATAAAGGAAGGAAGTAAATGAGTGGAAAAAGGCAGGTTTTCTCTTTTGAAGAAGGTGACGGCAAGAACAAACAGCTGTTGGGCGGCAAAGGGGCGAATCTGTGCGAGATGACCCAGTTCGGTCACAATGTGCCGTCCGGCTTCGTCATCTCCACCGAGGCCTGTCTCGACTATCTTGCCAACGAAGCTCGGCAGCTGCCGGACGGCCTGATAGACGATGTGAGAGAACACATGAAACGGGTCGAGGCGGCCACCGGCAAGGGCTTTGGTGATGCAAAGAACCCGCTGCTGGTTTCTGTACGTTCAGGCTCCGCGATGTCGATGCCGGGCATGATGGACACCATCCTCAACCTGGGGCTTAACTCCGAAACCCTGTTGGGTGAAATCGAACAGACTGGTGAAGCCCGATTTGGCTATGACGCCTACCGCCGCTTCATCCAGCTCTTCGGTAAAGTCGCTCTCAATGTGCCCGACGAACTCTTCGATGCGGAGTTTGAGCAGGTGAAACAGAAGGCGCATGTCACTGAGGATGTGGGGCTCTCCGGAGATGACCTGAAAGAGATCAGCGAACGTTTTCTGACGGTCTTTGAAAATCATACCGGACGACCCTTTCCGGAAGACCCTTACGATCAGCTGGAGATTGCCATCAAAGCGGTTTTCGGCTCCTGGGGCGGCAAGCGGGCAGTGGATTACCGCCGTGAATTCAATATCACACCTGACATGGCTAATGGCACTGCGGTCAACATCTGCACCATGGTCTTCGGCAATCGGGGTGACGACTCCGCCACTGGCGTAGGCTTCACCCGTAACCCTGCTACTGGTGAAAACAAGTTGTATGGCGAGTATCTGGTCAATGCTCAGGGTGAGGATGTGGTGGCGGGTATTCGTACGCCAAAACCCATCGACCATCTTACGGAAGAGATGCCGGAGATGGCACGGCAGCTTGCGGAACTGCGCGAAAAACTGGAGACCCACTATAAAGAGATACAGGATTTCGAGTTTACCATCGAGCGCGGCATCCTCTACTGCCTGCAGACCCGCAACGGCAAGATGAATGCAATTGCCATGGTACGCACCTCCGTGGAGATGGTGGAGGAGGGACTGATCGACAAGGAGCAGGCGCTGCTGCGTATCGATCCTGCGCATCTGGAACAGATGCTCTACCCTCGTCTCGATCCCGATGCAAAGGCGGATGCGGTGGCCCAAGGCTTGCCCGCATCCCCGGGTGCCGCCAGCGGTCGGGTCGTTTTTGATGCGGATCGAGCGGAGATCTTCGGCAAAGAGCAGGGGCAGAAGGTGATCCTGATGCGTGAAGAGACCAAGCCCGAGGATATCCACGGCTTTTTCGCTTCGGAAGGTATTCTCACCAGTCGTGGCGGTAAGACTTCTCACGCCGCGGTGGTGGCCCGTGGCATGGGCAAGCCCTGCGTGGCGGGTGCGGAGGGTATCTCTGTAGATGTGCAGCGCCGTGAAGCGCACATCGGTGGTCTGGTGATCCGGGAAGGCGATGTGGTCACCATCGACGGCAGTAGTGGCAACGTCTATTTGGGTGAGATATCGATGGTGGAGCCGGACTTCACCGAGGAGCTGAACCGGTTGCTGCGCTGGGCCGACGATGAGGCCTACCTGCGGGTGGTGGCCAATGCCGATACAGGACCGGATGCCACGCGAGCGCTCAAGTATGGCGCCAAGGGTATAGGTCTCTGCCGTACCGAACGCATGTTCAATGATGTCGACCGTCTGCCGGTAGTGATCGAAATGATCGTGGCGGAAACCGATGAACAACGTGAGGCGGCTCTGGATAAGCTGCTGCCGATGCAGCGCACCGACTTTAAGGCGATCTTTGAAGTCATGTCGCCGTTTCCGGTCACCATTCGTCTGCTTGATCCACCGATTCACGAGTTTCTGCCGTCTGAGCAGCAGTTGCTGGCGGATCTGGAGCAGCTGCGCCATCTGCGCAATTCGGTGCGCGGCATGGAGGTGTTGGCCAGCAGCATGATCCTGCTGCACGATCCTGACCGGGCAAAGCAGGAAGCGGCTTCGATGCGCCAGATCGTGGACATCGACATGGTGGAAAAGACGCTGGAAAAAAAGACGACCATGCTGAAAAAGGTACGGGCTCTGACCGAAACCAACCCGATGCTGGGGCATCGCGGCGTACGGCTGGGTATTACCTTTCCGGAGATCTATTCGATGCAGATTCGGGCAATCCTGGAGGCCGCCGCCGAGTGTGCCGCCAAGGATCTGGAAGTGCATCCGCAGATCATGGTGCCTCAGGTCTGTACTTCAGAAGAGTTGAAAAAGGTAAAAGAGACCGTCGACCGGATTCGCACCGAAGTTGAGGCGGAGTTTGGGCATAAACTCAATTTTCGCTTCGGTACCATGATCGAAGTGGTGCGTGCCTGCATGCGAGCTGACACCTTGGCTGAGGAGGTGGAGTTCTTCTCTTTCGGCACCAATGATCTGACCCAGGCCACCTTCTCCTTCTCCCGCGAGGATGCCGAAAACAAGTTCCTGCCCATGTACAACCAGATCGGTATTCTCCAGGACAACCCTTTCGAGGTGCTGGACGAAAAAGGTGTGGGCAAGTTGATGGATCTGGCGGTGAAGTGGGGCCGTGAAAAGAAGCCTGATCTGAGTGTCGGTATCTGCGGTGAGCACGGTGGGCATCCTGCCTCCATTGCCTTTTGTCATAAGGCGGGGTTGAACTATGTCTCCTGTTCTGCACCGCGGGTGCCGGTGGCAAGATTGGCCGCAGCCCATGCGAGTCTGCTGAATCGTAAATAGAATCCCCCTCTCCTCAGAGGGGTGTTGCTCAAATTTTTGTGTAGGTCGGGTTAGCGATCGCGTAACCCGACAAGTTTTTGATTTTGTTGGATTACGCTACGCTAACCCAACCTACACTTGTTAAATCCCCCCCACAGGTGATCCACTTTGCTTGATCAGATCTACTCCCTGAACACTTTCTAATCTCACCCATTTGATTTAAAACAGTGACAGAAAGCTCAGTCGGCCCTAGAATGCCGCGCTTACTGTTGAGAGTGTTTGCATGAAATTCAACCGAATACCAGTTGTTCTGTTTATGAGCCTGTGTTTTCACGGGGTGGCTGTTGCTGCGACCGATCAGCAGTTTGCTGCAATTAAACGTCTGGGAGAGTTAAACGGCGTGGCCTTGCATTGCCGTTATCTTGAGCAGACCCAGCATATGAAAAGAGTGCTGGTGATGACGCTTCCCAAACGCAGGCAGTTGGGAGAGTTGTTCGATATTGAAACCAATACCTCCTTCATGAGTTTTATGGCTGCACAGGCTACCTGCCCAAGTGCGCCGACATTCAATGAACAGGTCGATGCGGCTGTTCAGCAACTTGAAACTATTTTTAGCAAACCCTAAGCCGATCATTATGTGGTTCAATCGTTATCTCTCTCTGTGTGCCGTTCTCTGTCTCCTTTTTCCCGGACAGACTGTCTTTGCTGATGACAGTTTTGATGTTGTCGTCAGCATCAAGCCGATCCATTCCATCGTGGCTGGTCTTATGGAAGGCACAAAAGGCCCACAGTTACTTGTGAGTGGGGGGCCGAGTCCCCTTGTATTCAAGCCAACCGACCAGCAGAAGCATGCTATGCAGACCGCTGACCTCGTCATCTGGGTCGGTCCGGAGTTGGAGGAGCATCTGGCGGAATCGATAGCCGCGCTTGAACCCCAGGTAAGGGTAATTGAGCTTTTATCGAGTAACAGCATGAAGATTCTCCCCTCGCGGGGTGATGATGCAAAACGTGACCCGTTTTTCTGGCTCGATGACCGGAATATCATCATTTTGTTGGATGATCTTACCCGTTTGCTGGTAGAGGCAGACCCGCTCCGAACCCATGTCTACCAGCAAAACAGACGCAAGTTGATGCAGCGCCTCACCCGCCTCGACCGGGAGTATGAGTACGGTTATCGAGGCTTGAAGGCGGGATTGGGTGTGCAGTATTACGACACCCTGCACTATTTTGAACAGGCTTATGCGCTGACGGTCCTCGAACATGTGGGTATCTCTCCAGGACAACCTGGGGATGCGGCTTCGCTGTTCAAGGTGCGGCAGCGCATCGTGGACGGCGAGGCAGTTTGCCTGCTGATAGAGGCGGGCATGCCTGCGGAGCATGCAGGGCTTTTGACTCAGGGACAGAAAGTCAATGTCGGCAGGCTCGACAGTCTGGGCATCAATCTAAAACCGGGTCCCGATCTCTATTTTCAACTGATGGATCACAATACGGATACCATCAAACGTTGTCTGAATGCGGATATGGGGGCGGCTGATCAGGCGCGTATCGCGGCTGATAGTGGCGGCATTCCCGATCAGGATGGTATCGGTGGGCGCTTCATCCTGACCGATCATCTTGGTGGAACGCTCACCGAAGATGACATGCGGGGAGGATATCACCTGCTCTATTTCGGTTACACCTACTGTCCGGATGTCTGTCCCACAACCCTGCAGGTGCTGTCACTGGCTCTGGACGAACTGGGTGAAAAAGCCAAGTTGATACAGCCCTATTTCATCACCATCGATCCGGAGCGGGATAACGTTAAGGTGATGCGTAACTATGTAGAGTACTTTGATCCAAGGTTGATCGGGGTGACAGGTTCAAAGCCGATGATTGAGCGTGTTGCCGCCCAGTTCAAGGTGAAATATGAAAAGGTGGAGGAGGAGGAGTTGGCTGATCCCGACCTCTACGTGATGGATCACTCCGCCAGCCTCTATCTATTGGGACCGGACGGCCGCTTTATAAAGAAATATGTCTATGGCATTACCGCTGAGCAGCTGGCTCAGGAGTTGCTTGGGGTTCTACCCTAAAACCCCACCTCTTCCTTGTGCTGAGATAAAAAAATCTAATCTATGTTATTTGACCAAAATCAATGTGTCATATGACGCATTTTTAGACTATTCTCGTGTGAGTGTTCGTGATTATGCGCAGCACAATCTGTCTCTAAACTGGGGGAAGGAGAATAATGAAGAAAAGCACCAAACAGTTATGTACGGCGCTTGTGGGCCTTGGGATCGGGCTTGGAGCGGCTTCAAGCAGTTTCGCCCAGCAGTCTCTCAAAGATGTGATGAAGGCGCGTGGCCTGACACAGAAAGATCTAATGGCTGCCGCAAAGACCTACACGCCTACTGGCGGACGCGATGAGTATCTGGCCTTCAGTTCGGGTGGCCAGAGTGGACATGTGATCGTATATGGCATCCCGTCGATGCGCATTCTGAAGTACATAGGCGTATTCACTCCCGAGCCTTGGCAGGGTTACGGTTTCGATGACGAGTCAAAAGCCATCCTGGCTCAGGGCAAGATCAACGGCAAACAGATCAACTACGGTGATACCCACCATCCGGCTTTCTCAGAAACCGAGGGTGAGTACAACGGCAAATATCTGTTCATCAATGATAAGGCCAATCCCCGTATCGCGGTTATCGATCTGCACGACTTCGAAACCAAGCAGATTGTGGTCAACCCCTTCATGAAGTCCGATCATGGTGGTGCTTTCGTTACCCCGAATACAGAATACGTGATGGAGGCCTCCCAGTACGCAGCGCCGGTCAGCGGCGACTATGTACCGCTGGAAGAGTTCAACGAAAAGTATCGTGGTGCGCTGACCTACTGGAAGTTCAATATGGAGAAGGGCAAGATCGAGCCCGAGAACTCCTTCACTTTTGAGCTGCCTCCCTATAGTCAGGATCTTTCCGATGCAGGTAAAGGACCGTCAATGGGTTGGGGTTTCACCAACTCTTTCTGTTCCGAGCGTTATGTCGGTGGCATCGAGCGTGGCCGTCCTCCCTTCGAGGCAGGCTGCTCCCAGAAAGATACTGACTTCCTGCACGTAACCAACTGGAAAAAGGCTGCAGAGCTGGTTGCTGCCGGTAAGGTACACAAGGTCAATGGCGCTTACCAGATCACCATGAAGCAGGCGGTTAAAGAGGGTCTGCTCTATCTTATCCCTGAGCCAAAAAGTCCTCACGGTGTTGATGTGAGTCCTGACGGTACCCACTTGATCGTCTCGGGTAAGCTCGACAGTCATGCCTGGGTCTATAGCTGGGCCAAGATCAAAAAGGCAATCGACAACAAGAAGTTCGAAAGCCATGACCCCTATGGTATCCCGATCATTGCCATGAAGGATACGCTGGCGCGTCAGGTTCAGGTGGGTCTTGGGCCGTTGCATACTCAGTATGATTCCAAAGAATGCGTGGTCTACACCTCTATCTACGTAGATTCCATGGTTACCAAGTGGGACTACTGTGAAGGCAAGGTGCTGGATCAACTGCATATCCACTACAATATCGGCCACCTGGTTTCGATGGAAGGCGACTCCGTCTCTCCTGACGGCAAGTACTTGGTCTCCCTCAACAAGCTGGCCATCGATCGCTTCAATCCTGTCGGTCCCCTGCATCCGCAGAATCATCAGCTGATCGATATCAGCGGTGACAAGATGCAGCTGCTCTACGATATGGCTCTGCCTCTGGGTGAACCCCACTATGTCGTGGCAATCAAGGCCGACAAGCTGAAGCCTGTCGTTCGCTACAAGTCTGGTTGGGACAGCCGTACCAACAAGAAATCACCCTGGAAGACCCGTGCGGGTCGTGAAAAGGTGGTTCGCAAGGACGGTGTCGTTCATATCTACGGTACCGTTATCCGTTCCCATATCACGCCTGAGATCATTGAGGTTGAAGAGGGTGAGACTGTCTCTATCCATCTGACCAACCTGGAACGTGCTGAGGACGAGACCCACGGTTTCGCCATGTACAGCCAGAACGTCAACCTCTCGATTGAGCCTGGCAAGACCGTGTCCGCTACCTTTGTGGCTGATAAAGCGGGTGTCTACCCTTACTACTGCACCGAGTTCTGCTCCGCGCTCCATCTGGAGATGCAGGGTTACTTGCTGGTCAAGCCCAACGGCTATGTGGCTAAAGCGGGCAAGATCGCAGAAGGTCAGAAGTACACCAAGGCTGACTATGACAAACAGGTTAAGACTAACGTCGATACCCAGGCAGTCATCAACTCCGTGGTAGGCTTCATTACCAGTCATAATTACAAGGACTTCCCGGAAGTTGTGGCGCTGGTTGAGGATGCGACCGATCAGCTCGGTTTTGCAGGCGAAGCCAAGAAGAAGGCAGAGGGTTATGCTGCCAAGGGTGACTACCAGAACGCGACGCTTTGGGCGGGTCAGCACTGGCAGTACCAGGTCAAGACCGCAGACATGGGTCTGCGCGCCAAGACCTTCCTTGAGGAGCATGGTGCCAAAAAGGTCGAAGTGAAAAAAGGAAAATAATTGCTGAGAAGCAATTGATCTGAAAGAGAAAGGGGGCCTGACGGCCCCTTTTCTTGTTTCTGAAAGGGTATTTGTAAAAAAATCATATGATGTATGTTCTGTTAGATGCTGTATTGCAGTCGTTCAGAATTCGATTGTTTTCACAATAAACCTTATTTTTTGAGGAGTTTCTATTTGATGTTGCTCAATGCGGGAACCTTTACCCGGTGAGAGACTCCTAGCCCATGGAATATGCTTACCCAATGTGGGTAACTTTGATCAGAAAAGAGGAAATACCAATGTTGAAATTTATCTCTTGTGCAGCAGTAGCCGCTACTCTCTCTCTTGGCGCGATCGGCAATGCAGTTGCTGCCGATGGTGCAGCGCTCTTCCAGGCAAAGACCTGCTGGTCCTGTCACGGAAAAGATGCCAAGACCCCGATAATGCCTATGTATCCCAAGCTGGCTGGGCAGAATGCCGACTACGCCTTTAACCAGATGAAAGATATCAAGTCTGGCGCGCGTAATAACGGTCAAACCGCTGCCATGAAGGGTGTGATGGGTTTGGTCTCAGATGACGAGATGAAAGCGATCGCAGGCTGGCTTGCTACTCAGTAGTCAAAACAATCCTGCACTGACCTTTAATCCCGTTGTTGGGTTAAGTCCTGTTGCAGGTTTGACGTATATCAAAGAGTGCTAATATTCCCCGTGAAAGAATCCGTCCCCGGAACGGATGTTGAATTTCCGGTCAGACAGGGGCGCAATCGCGGCCTGGTGTACATTGAGAAGTGTTTGTACCCCGACACCGGGGAACAGGAGAAACTTGGAATGAGTATTAAATCTATATTGACGACCCTTTCACTGGCCTTGGGGTTGGCCGTTTCCGCCAGCAGTTTTGCTGGAGAGGGTGATGCCCAGGTAACGAATGTCAAAGACTGGAATAAAGCGGGTGGTGAGAAGACCGAGGCTATGTTGCTAACACCCGACAGGCCACGTGGCATAGTTGTCTACGAAGTCTGCTCCGCCTGCCACCTGCTGGAAGGCTGGGGACTGAAGGACGGTACCTTTCCACAGTTGGCCGGACAGCATCGCAGTGTGCTGGTTAAGCAGTTGACCGATATTCGTGCCAAGAATCGCGATAACCCCACCATGTATCCTTTTGCGCTGGATGAACAGATTCTGGCGGTATCCGGTTATCATGAAGGTGAGATCAAACCTGCCCAACTGGTTGCTGACGTCACCGACTACATCTCCAAGCTGCCCATGAACCCGGACAATGGCAAGGGTTCCTGGAATGAATTGTTTCCAGAGTTTGAGCAGGGTAAGAAACTCTATGCCGACAACTGCACCCAGTGTCATGGTGAAAATGGTGAGGGCATGGAAGACAAGTTCTACCCCAAGATCCATGGTCAGCACTACTCTTATATGCTGCGCCAGTTCGAGTGGATTCGTGACGGCAAACGCCGTAATGCTAACCCCGATATGGTGAAACAGATCAAAGGGTTCTCCGACAAGGATATGCAGATGGTCATCAACTACGTATCCCGTCAGAAAGTTCCCGCCAAGGATCTCGCACCTTCCAAAGATTACCAGAATCCTGATTACGATTAATCAATGACAACTGCACCGGATGTCTGGAAAATCCGGTGCACACTTTCCCTCAAAATTCCCCGGAAGTCGATTAAGGTGCTTCTTTCAGAGGTGCCTTGAGTCTCTCCGGCGAACTCATCAACAAAATGCCAGTGATTATGCAAAACAAGCAAACGCTCTTAGTCGCAATACTCTCTCTGGCCGCTGTAGGTCTGCTTGCAGCCATCTTCTATAGCCCGATCTGGTGGGTCTCTCTCACCGCGCCCAACTACCCTGAAGAGTCCTTTCCGGATGGTGTGCGAATTCATTTTCACATGAATGGCGTCTTCAACGGCTGTCAAAAGCAAGACAAGGCTGAAATTACTGAAGATGAAGCACTCGATTGTGTGCATGAGATGGACACCATCAACCACTATGTCGGCATGTATCCCATCGCTGCTGGTGGTCCGGTAGAGCGAGGCTTTGGTCAGTTTCTGATGGTGTTCATGGTCGTTATGTTGCTGGGGTTTATCTGTACAAAGCCGAAAATTCGCATGGCGCTGATGAGCGCAGGCTTTTTAGGCATTGCCCTCTGGATGTATCTCACGCTGTATGGAGAGGAGGGTTTCAATCTGCAGAATGAAGGATTTGTCACTGCACTGGTGACCTCACTTGATCAGGAGGCGTCCGGCGAATCCTCTGAGCCTGAAATCGTCATCGGTGGAATTACCGGTGTTTTGAAAACTTCGCTTGAGGACTCAGGCGTCGAGGTTATCCTTCCATCTGAGGTGGCGGCTGCAAAGGCAAAGGCTGAAGAAACCGATGTCGGCAAGACACACCTGATCGAGCAGCTCAGGATTACCTACGATATTGACCAGGCTAAATCGGAAACGATGGAGCCGTGGAAAGGCAGTTCCTTCCAGGTCATGTCCTGGCACTATGCCAAGAGCCTGGGACGCTATTTCAATAACCAGGAAGAGATCGTGCCGATGGTCGCCACCTTGGAAACTGCGGTCAAAGTTGTTTTCTTTGGTCTGCTGGCGGCGATGGTGGTTGTGGTGGTCGGTGCGCGCAAGAACAACGGTTTTTTCTATTGGTTGCTGGTAATGGTGCCAATGGCCCTGCCACTCTTCTTTATTATCGACTACTCAGCCTGGCTCTGGTGGTATGGACACACCCTGAACGACATGGGCGCTTTTTCGGTCAAACCCTTCATGCCAACCGTATTTGGTCAGGGAAAGGTAGCGCAGTTCACCACCCACTCCTATCCATACACAGGCTTCTTTTTGATGCTGTTGACGTCGGTGGTATTGGCTGTGGCTGCATTGATTCGTAAGAAACAGTTTAAGGAGTCGAGTGATTGAAGCCATCGCTTTGGTCGCATGTCCTGGTCTGTCTTGCCTTTTTGCCGTTGCCTCTGGGCAGCAGTCAGGCAGCCTATCCCTCGTTTCAAGAACTGGTCGATGCTGCTGACCCCAAAGGTACGCTGACTCCACCGCCCGGCACCTATGCCGGGCCGGTTACCATCGAGAGCGCCATTACCATCGATGGCAGGGGGAAGGTTACTATTGATGCCGGTGGCAAGGGTTCGGTCATCTATCTGGATACTGATGGCGCAACCCTGAAAAATCTGCATCTGACCAACTCAGGTGAATCCCACAACGATATCGATTCGGGGGTTCAGGTTCGCGGCAATTTCAATGTCATCAAGGATAATGTCATCGACAATATCCTGTTTGGCATAGATCTCCAGCAGTCTGAGAACAACGTCGTGCAGAGAAACCGCATCTCCTCCAAGCCTTTCGATCTTGGCATGCGGGGTGATTCAGTCCGGCTCTGGTACAGTTTCAACAACAAGATCACAGACAATATCATCCGGGATTCCCGGGACATGGTCGTCTGGTATTCGGCGGATAATCTAATTGCACGTAACGATTCCCGTGGTGGTCGTTATTCTCTCCATTTCATGTATTCGAAATACAATGAGGTGATAGGGAACCACTACGAAAACAATTCGGTGGGTATCTTCCTGATGTACAGCGACGGCGTGCAGGTGAAGAATAACTATATCGCCCATGCACTTGGGCCAACCGGGATGGGTATTGGCTTTAAAGAGACGTCCGATGTGGATGTCGTCGGCAATCAGATTCTCTATTGCGCCACCGGTATCTATCTGGACATCTCCCCCTATGATCCTGAGACAACCAATCGACTGAAGAATAATCTGATCGCCTATAGTGGAATTGGTATGCTGTTCCTGAATGACTGGACAGGCAACATCCTCGAGAGCAACAGCTTTAAGGGTAACATTACCCAGGTTGCTGTTTCCGGTGCGGGCAAGACCGCAAACCGGAACGACTGGTTCGGAAACTACTGGGACGACTATGCAGGATTCGATCAGGACAGGGACGGCGTGGGTGATAAGCCCTACGAACTCTACAGTTATGCCGACAGGATCTGGATGGATGTGCCACCGGCCCGGTTTTTCAAAGGTTCGCCGGTATTGGAAGTGATGGACTTTCTGGAACGACTGGCCCCGTTTTCCAATCCGAATATGTTGGTTAGGGACAAGAAACCGATGATGGCGGCACAATTAGCCGTTGCTGAGGTGGAGCAGGAGAGCGGGTCAGCCGTGACTGGCGAAACAGCCGGGGACGGGAAAGTGGAAAGCCAGGATACGTATGACCCACTAAAGGCGCTTAGAGAATCGCTGGGCCGATAGCTGTTGGTTACTGCTTCCAGTAGGCCCGATCAAACGTAGCGGATTGGGCATTCACGCAATATCGAAACAGGGGATCACCGGTTCCACTGTGCTCGAACCGGCCCACTCATCGATAGGTAGCGACAACACAAATTTCTGGAGGCAGGATTTCTGATGAGTGATATGACTACGAAAAAGTCCAAAGCCAAAAGGCCGCTCTCACCAAAACGGAAGGAGCAGAGCCGACGGGAGTTTCTGCGTTCCTCAGTATTGACCGTAGGTGTTGTCGGTGTTTCTCTGCTTGGGATCATTCCAGTGGTGCAGGGGACATCGATCCGGCTGCGTCCCCCCGGCGCGATCAAGACCCCTTTCGATGAGCAGGAGTTTTTTGCTTCCTGTATCAAGTGCGGCCAGTGTGTGCAGGTCTGCCCGGTGAATGCGATTAAACTGGCGGATCTTGAGGATGGTTTCGGCATCGGTGTTCCCTTTATTGATGCACGGGCCCAAGCCTGTGACTTCTCTTGTGACGGTCTGCAGTGTGTGCTGGCTTGTCCAACTGGCGCTTTGACCCATCATCTCGACTATCCTGCTGACACTCGCATGGGCTTTGCTCGCCTCGCGCGCCCCAGGGCCTGCCTTGCAGTACAGGGTAAAGGTTTCAAAGGTCAGGCCAGGGGGCCGGACTACGAGGGGCTTTTACGATATGACGAGGTGGACCGCTGGAATCCTATTTCGGTGGCTGATCACCCATATGATCTGGAGTTATGCGATCTATGCGTTCGTCAGTGTCCCATCGAGATCCGTATCACCCAATGTGCGGAAAAGGCGAAGCAGGCGGAAGCCTCTGGAGATTCAGGCAAGATCGCCAGGGTGGCTGAACAGCATGGCAACGAATGTCCGCCAAAGCACGCCATTGCGCTGGAACCTTTCGAATTGCCCAATGGGGAGACACGGATGAAACCCGTGATCAAGGAGGGGTGTGTCGGTTGCGGCGTCTGCGAAATGATCTGTCCTGTTGAGTCAGCTGCGATTGTGGTCGACCTGGATAAAACTACGGATACGCTGGGAGGTTGATATGCGATACATAAGAGACTCCCTGTCACAAATATTTGGCAATAAACCCCGCCGGCCCTCGAAGGAGCAGCAGCCACCCGAGCTGTTAGAGATCTATCAGGGCAAAAAAGGCAATCTCTCCAAGGCGGATGTTGAAGCAGTACGTCATGAGCACCGGAAAACTTGTTGTAACAAGTGGCAGCGACGGCGCTGGATTACCCTGATACTGGTGAATGTGCTGTTTGTCGTCTCCTACTATTTTGACGTACAGCTGCTGGAGGGCGCACTCACAGCGTCACGCTTTGTGGGTTTTCACATGGCGGATCTCAACTCAGCGCTGCAGGTGGCTTTGGCCTATAAGCACATCGTGCTGAATCTGGTGATCGGAACAGCCACTGTATTTATTATGTGGCTCTTGCTCGGTGGCCGCACCTTCTGCTCCTGGGTCTGCCCATACCATCTGTTGGCTGAGTGGGCGGAATATCTCCACCTCTGGCTGGTGAAGAAGAAGCTGATCAAGAATCATACATTCAACCGCAAGGTCCGTGGTGTTTTCTACGTGATTTTCGCCTTGCTTGCGTTGATCTCCGGATATACTGTTTTCGAGACTATCTCTCCTACTGGTATATTGAGTCGCGCCCTGATCTACGGGCCCGGTGTTGCGTTGATCTGGGTGGGAGTGCTGCTGCTGTTCGAAGTTTTCTACTCCCGTCGCGCCTGGTGCCGTTATGTTTGTCCAATTGGCGTCACCTACGGCGTCGTGGGTGTGTTGTCTCCGCTGCGGGTAAAGTACAATGCCGAAGCTTGCCACCACGAAGGCGACTGCCGCAAGATCTGTATGGTGCCTCATGTGCTTGATCTGACCATCCGCGGAGCATCTTTTGATATTAATCAGGATGTGGGCGCGGACTGTACCCGCTGTGGCATGTGTGTGGATGTTTGTCCCACTGGCTCCTTAGTCTATGAATTTAAAGGTTTGAGTAAACTGCTCTGATCCATGATCCAGTTTGAAAATATCGTAAAACGATTTCGACGCAACGAAGTACTGAAAGGCGTAAACCTGACGATTGAGCGGGGACACAGGGTCGCTTTGGTGGGTTCTAACGGTGCCGGTAAGACGACGCTGATACGTTGCCTGTTGGGTGAGTATACCTGTGACGGCCGGGTGCTGGTGGACGGCATGGACCCGCGCAAGCAGCGGCGTGAAGTGCTCTCCAAGGTCGGTTTTGTGCCGCAACTGCCACCACCTTTGCGTATGCCGGTGGGGCAGTTGATTCGCTTTGCCGCCAGCCTTTGTGAATCCGATCCTGCCCGGATGCACGATGTTGCCCAAAAGTTGGGGTTCGATGCCGAACAATTTCGCCATCAACCCTTTGTAAAACTCTCCGGTGGACAGAAACAGAAGTTGCTGATTGCCATCGCCCTCGGTCGGGAGAGTGAACTGTTGGTCATGGATGAACCTGCAGCCAATCTCGATCCGGATGCCCGGCATATCTTTTTTCAACTGCTGGCGGAGAAGCAGGAACGCGCGGCGATGCTGATCTCCAGTCATCGTCTGGATGAGGTTGCCACGCTTGTAAACCGGGTTATCGAGATGGATCAGGGCAAGGTGGTTCTCGATGACCGGGTGGCTGACCTGGTGGAACTCTCTTCTCGGCTGCGCTGCCGATTGCGCTTGATCCAGCCCGAAGAGGCATTCGCCAAAACAATCGGAGAGTGGGGTTTTCTGGGCGCTGCGGACGGCGTGACTTGGGAAGGCTATATCGCCGGACCTGACCGGCTGCGTTTTCTTGGTGTTCTCTCCCGCTATGCTGCTCTGCTTGCCGGCATGGAGATGGAAGAGGCAGAGGAGCAGGTGGCAGCTGCCAATGTCAGCTAAGCGCTGTTACAGCCTGCTTGCGGGGCTGGCTATTCTTCTCCTGACTGCCTGCTCCGGTGATCCTGGTACGGGTCCCAAAGAGGTGAAATGGGATCGGGTTACCTGTGAACGCTGCCGTATGGTTCTCAGCGACCGGCACTATTCCGCCCAGATTCGCTATTTTCCAGAAGGTAAACGCTCCAAAGTGGTAGGTTTTGACGATATCGGTTGTGCAACGCTCTGGTTGGACACACAGCCATGGAAGGATGATCCGAAGACAGAGATCTGGGTTACCGATTTTCGTACCGGCGATTGGATCGATGCGCGCACCGCCACCTACGTAAAAGAGAAGATCACGCCGATGGAGTACGGATTGGGTGCCCAATCAGATCCGACGCCGGAAGGACTCGATTTTTCCCAGGCGAAACTGCACGTCATCGAAGTGGAGAAGCGTTTCAGCATTCATGGCGTTCACTTGCTTGACCGACTGAAAGAGCAGGCGGAACGGCGTGATGCCAGGCGCAAGGCCCAACAGGCGGAGCAGGCTCCACCTCCAATCATTCCAAAGAAACAACACTGATGAAAAATCTCTGGCTTACTGCTTACACAGACATAATAGAATCCCTGCGGGCTCGCTGGTTCATGGTCTATTCCATGGTGTTTGGAGGATTGGTGGTGATCCTCTTTGCCTTCGGCCTGGCCGAGTCCCGCATCATGGGCTTTACCGGTCTCTCCCGTCTGTTGATTACCTATATCCAGTTGTCGATGGCGATACTGCCGGTGTTTGTATTGATCACTACAGTACGCTCGGTGGCCGGAGATCGGGAGGCGGGTGTTTTTGAATATCTCCTCTCTTTGCCGATCACACTGAGCGCCTGGTTTTGGGGACGGGTGTTCGGCCGTTTTTTCGTTGTCTTCCTGCCGGTGTTGCTCGCGATGGTGGGTGCGGTTGTCTGGGGAACGATAAAAGGGGCTGAGGTGCCGTGGGAGCTGCTGGTCTACTATACCGGCCTGCTCATGTCTCTCGCCTGGTGCTTTCTCGGTATTGGTATGTTGATTTCAACCATTGCACGCTCCTCCGATGTGGCACAGGGTGCCGCTTTTGTCGTCTGGTTGAGTCTGCTGCTCTTTCTCGATCTGATATTGCTCGGTGTAATGATTCGTGAACACCTGCCGCCGGAGAGTGCAGTGGCAATCGCACTGGCCAACCCGATGCAGGTATTTCGTACAGCCACCATGATGCTGTTCGATCCGCAACTGGTCCTGCTTGGTCCAACGGCTTATGTGATCCTGGATAATTTTGGCCAGGCGGGTTATATCGCCTACGCGATTGTCTATCCGATTCTGCTGGGTACCGGCTGTGCCTGGTTGGGTTATTTGCTGTTTAAGCGGAGTGATTTGCCTTAAAAAGAAGGTAAAAGGTTAAAGGTGACTGTGCCACCGGATAGGCCTGAACCCTGTAGCTTGGTGTGCCGTAGGCCGGTTCAAGCGCAGCGGAACCGGCAATCTAAATCGTTCTGCCAAAATTTGGATGCCCGATCCGCTACGCTTGATCGGGCCTACCAGCTTGACACAAGATTCAGGCAAATCTACGATTTGCCAGCCTTTAGCCTGTGCCCAAAATCATGAAAAAACAAAACACCCTCCTTTGGCTGGTCGCCGGTTTCCTCCTGGCCGCTTTTTCGGCAGTTGCCATCTATAAAGTCTGGCCTTTGCTGCATCCGGAAGTGTTGATCTCCGCCTCTCTTGATTCAGAGTGTGATCTGCGTGCCGGTCCCTGCAGATCACAATTGCCTGATGGCAGCAGCATTTCATTCTCTATTGAACCCCGCACTTTACCTCTGGTGAAACCTATTCAAATAGTGGTCGAAGTCGAGGGATTGGAGGTGGAGCAGGTCGAAGTGGATTTCAGTGGGGTCGATATGAATATGGGCTTCAATCGACCGGTACTGAGAAATCAGGGAGAAGGACGTTTTGCGGGAAAAGGGATGCTGCCTGTCTGTGTGCGTGATGCCATGGAGTGGGAGGCCAAGGTGCTGGTCAAAACGGAAGATGGCCTGGTTGCTGCACCTTACCGATTTATTACGGTCAAGCCGGGTACGTCTCTGCCTGAATAACTCTTCTGGTCAAATGGATGGATATGTATGCTTGGCTCCAAGCGGAGCCATCTCAGTCATCCAATATGGATAGATAGGCGAAGATGTCAGTGAGTTCTTCATCGCTGAAATCCAGCAGTAACTCCTCATCGGGCTCACTCTCATCATGGATGCGGATTCTCTTGCGATACTTTTCCACCTGACGCCAGAGGTAATTCGTATACTGCCCGGCCAGCATCGGTACCGCCTTTTTCAGGTCGCCCCAGCCGTCGCGGCCATGGCAGGTGCCGCACTCCTTACGGTAGATCTTTTTGCCCTGCTCGATATCTCCCTTGGCACGCGGAACCTGCATCAGCCTTTTTGATTCCAGCAGGCGGGCATAGGCGTCGAAATCCGGGGCATTTTCGTCGGCGGGCGGGAGCCTTGTTTTTAGTTTGATCTGCTCAAGATAGAGGGAGATATCCTGGATATCACTGTCCGGCATCTGGCGTTCGTCGATATACTCGACCATTGCCAGGTTGGGACGTTTGCGGTTACGAAACAGGTGGAGTTGTTTTGCGGTAAATGCGCTCGACATCCCTGCAATACGTGGGTATTCACCCTCTTTTCCGCCTTGACCATACTCACCATGACATCCGGCGCAAACCTCATTGATCTCTTCGCCATTGTCCGAATCATACTCATAGCCTGCTGCCGGCAGTGAGAATATCATACAGGTGAGCAGGGTTATTCTGTGCAGTTTGTTAAGGTGGTTCATGGTTCTCTTTTTAGTGGTCTGGTATCTGTCCGTTATAGCAGAGTATATTCAAATCAAGGCCGGGCATTTGATCAGGGAGTCGACCTTCCTGGCATTAACGTAGATCAACTTGGGCAAAATTTGCAGTGATGAAGTTTAACCCATCGAGTCAATCAGAGTTGTCAGAATCGTCCGGACAATGGCTGTCGGAAACCGCTGTCAGGTTTCCCGAATCCCCTGCAGTGTTGCTGGATGGTGAAATAATCAGCTATGTCAGCCTGGAACGGCAGGTGGATGTTGTCTGCATCCGACTGGCTCAAGCCGGAGTTTCCGGTGTGGTGGCTATCTGCATCGAAAGTCGTTGGATGTCACTGTTGCTGTTTAATGCGGCCCTGAAGATGGGGTTTGCGCTGTTGCCTCTTGATCCATCTATCCCGGCAGAAAGGTATTTGCCGCTGATCAGGCAGAGTGGTTGCCGATTTGTCGTTGTGGATAAAGGTATGGCGGATTTTTTCGCAGAGTTTGATTACATTCCTGTGTCCAGTTTGTTGGAACAGACAGCACTCTCTCACCAAACCGGAGCGGAGCCAAAGTCAGTTCAAGATGGTTCAACCGTGTTATTGGTCATCACTACCAGTGGCACCACGGGGGAGCCAAAAGGTGTAATGTTGACAGGTGCCAATCTGGCCGCCAGTGCAACTGCGGCCACGAGATACCTTGATCTCCAATCGGGTGATTGTTGGCTGAATTGTATGCCGATGGTCCATATTGCAGGCTTAGCTGTCGCGGTCCGCTGTCTGCGGGTTGGCGCTACGCTATTGCTGCATCAGGGGTTTGATGCGGCACGGATTTGGAACGATATTCTTCATCAAGACGTTAGCCATATATCTTTGGTACCGGCCATGCTGGCGACCCTGCTTGACCAAAGCCATGGAAGGCAGTGTCCTGCAAGTCTGCGTGTCGTGCTTATTGGCGGCAGCCCGCTTTCAACTGTTCTTGCTGAACGTGCCCACCGTCTCGGCTGGCCGATTGTCGTTAGCTATGGAATGAGTGAAACCGGATCACTTTGTGTAGTGGATGACACTGTCAATGCAGGGTTGACTGATGGTGTTGCCGGTATGCAGCTGGAGGGCTTTGAGGTGGCGCTGAGTGATTCTCCAGCAGGATGCATTCGTGTGCGGGGAGCAGCGGTGATGGCGGGTTACGTCAATCCGCAGCTGAATCCTGGTGAGGGTTTGCGCCAGGGATGGTTCGAAACGGGGGATCTTGGGGAGTTCGATGAGGCGGGCCACCTGCGGATAGTGGGGCGTGTCGATGATGTTCTTGTTTCCGGTGGCAGCAATATTCATCCTGCGTTGGTGGAGTCGTTACTCATCAAGTGTCGGGGTCTGGAACAGGTTGGTGTAACGGGAAAAGAGGATCCGGTGTGGGGTCATCGGCTGATTGCATTCTATGTTGGCACTATATCAGCTGAGGCGGTCGAGATCTGGGCGCGTGCCAATATGCCGGACAAACTGCGTCCCAGGGAGTTCTGCCAGGTGAAGTCGTTGCCCATAACCCGTTTGGGAAAGTTGGATCGGAAGGCGCTTAGTCCAGATAGCTAGACAACGCCTCCCGCAGGTCGTCAGGCAGCGCTCGGCGTTCTCCCTTGTAAGGGGAGATCAGGACATGACTGGTCTCCACCTTCGCCAGTTCATTTTCATTCTGATCGAGAAAGCGGTAGCTGACAGTGAAAGAGGTATATCCAATCGTTGCCACTTGCAGATGAACGGAGACCTTATCACCATGTCTGATTGGGCGAAGAAATGTGGCCTCGGTATGAATCAAAGGCAGGTGCTGGTTCTCTTTGATCAGGCTTTTCAGTTCGAAGCCAATTTCCGCCATGAATGCCTCGTAGGCATTGTGTGCATGGCGCAGGATGTGCGTAAAAAACATGACTCCGGCCGCGTCGATGTCGTGTAGTGGAACGGTAAATTGATATTCGTAGGTAGGCATAACGTTAGGCTGTGGTGATTGGGCCGATTCCAAGTCCATGTGTGTCAGGTAATATCATCTGACCATTAGTGATGGCAAGGGGTTCTGCGATGTCCTCTTCCAGCCATTCACTGGTGGCCAAACCCTGCGCCAGATGCCGGGAGGAGGGAATGGCCGCCGCCAACTGGGCAGTTGCCAGCACTCCCACCGCGCTGTCTACGGTTGTTGTGACAACGCACTCCACACTGGCATTTGCAGCCGATTCGGCAAGTTTTTTCGTAGATAGCAGGCTGCCGATTACCATGGGTTTGAGGATGAATCGTTTTACCGGAGGATCTACCAGGAGCTTGTCGATATGAAGTTGTGCAAGCGATTCATCAAGGGCCAGTGAGCAGTCGGTCCGATTCTGTAGTTTTGCCAGAAGTTTCAGATCAGGTTCACGCAATGGCTCTTCAAGGGAGTCGATGGGCAGTCCGCGAATGCCATCAATAAAGTACTCCGCATCCCTGGAACTCCATGCCTGGTTGGCATCCAGTCTGAGTCTGATCTTTTCCGGTAGTTGTTGTGCCAGCCTATGCAGTTGTGCCAGTTCATCCTGTGGACTTCTTATGCCGACTTTTAATTTCAAGGTCGTAAAACCCTGCTCTATTTTACGGAACGCCCGTTTTTCTACGGAGTCGTTCAGAGTACCGATCACTGCGTTTACCAAAACGTGGTCAGTGGCTTTTGCGTTGAGCCAGCGGCGTAGCGTTACCTGTTCAGACTGACCAAAAATATCGAGTAGTGCGGTCTCCAGGGCGAAACGGGCTGCAGAGGTTTGTGGGGTTCCCGCAGTGCATCTCCGTAGCAGTTCAGAGAGTGATTTGCCCTCCGTGGCTGATAGCTGTTCTTTCAACCACTGCTTTGCAATCTCTGGTGGCTCAGTCCCGGCAGCCTGCAGTGGGGCACAATCCCCATATCCTTTGGCGCCATTGTTACAGGAGAGTTCTATCAGCCAGCCCTTCCGCTCGCAAAATCCCCCCATACTGCTCTGCCACTGCTGTCTGAGCGGTAGTGAATAGGGGATCAAGCGGGCTGATCGAATGTGCATCTCAGATTAGCAGGCCCAGGCTGAGCAGCATGCCAAACATAAGTTGTAACTTCGCGGTGTGCGCCAGCAACTGATTGAATTCTGGGCCGGCGGGAGTCGAGATGAAACGCTGCAAAAGCATAACAGCCCAGGGCAGGACAACGAGCGGTAGCCAGATGCTGGGGGTTTCTTTGTTCATTATCAGAGGCAGCAGAAACGGTGTCAGCAGCAGGAAGCCGTAGAGTATCCGGGCACGCTTCCAACCCAGATGGAAGACCAGAGTCAGCTTGCGGGCGATCCGGTCGGTATCCAGGTCACGGTAGTTGTTGACCAGCAGCACCGCTGCAGCCAAAAAACCCACCGCGCAGGCTGTGGCAAAAGCATTAAGGGAGAGTGTCAGGGTCTGGATATAGTAGCTGCCCATCACGGCGGCGAGTCCGAAGAAGAGAAAGACGAACAGTTCACCAGAGGCGCTATAGGCGATGGGTTTGGGACCGCCGGTATAGGCATAACCCGCAGTGAGGGAGATGAGTCCCAAGGCGATGATCGGCCAGCCCCCAATCCAGGCCAGATAGATTCCGATAAGAAAAGCGGTGCCGAAGCTGAGATAGGCTGCCTGCTTGACCTCTGCGGCAGTGAACCAGCCCTCTGCCGTGGCGCGGGCGGGACCCATACGGGCTTCGGTATCGGCGCCCCGTTCAAAATCTGCCGCGTCGTTGTGCAGGTTGGTGCCGATCTGAATCAGCAGAGCGCCGAGAAGTGCCGCAACGGCAGTTACCCAGCTGAATTGCGAAGTCTCCGTCCAGGCGAGACTGCTGCCCACCAGCACCGGCACCAGTGAGATACCCAATGTTTTAGGGCGTATTGCGAGCAGCCACTGCTTCATGGGCGGCGGGGGAATTTGTCGAAGTCGGCCGGACGTTTTTCCACGAAGGCATCCCGTCCTTCCTGAGCCTCATCCGTGAGATAGAAGAGGGCAGTGGCGTTCCCCGCCAACTCCTGGATGCCTGAGAGGCCATCGGTTTCGGCATTGAAAGAGGCCTTGAGTACCCGCAGGGCCGTGGGGGAGAGGGCGAGCATCTCGCGGCACCACGACACCGTCTCCTGTTCCAGTTCTGCCAGGGGCACGACCTTGTTGACCAGCCCCATATCCAGTGCCTGCTCTGCATCGTATTGGCGGCAGAGAAACCAGATCTCCTTGGCTTTTTTCAGCCCCACGGTGCGGGCCAGCAGTCCTGCACCCAGTCCACCGTCGAAACTGCCCACCCGTGGCCCCGTCTGACCGAAGCGGGCGTTGTCTGCGGCGAGGGTAAGGTCACAGATCAGGTGCAGCACATGGCCACCGCCAATGGCATAACCCGCGACCATCGCCACCACTGGCTTTGGCAGTGTGCGGATCTGCCGTTGCAGTTCCAGCACATTGAGATGCTCCACACCCTTGCTGTCCCGATAACCGCCGTCACCGCGAATCTTCTGATCCCCGCCGGAGCAGAAAGCGAGATCACCCGCGCCGGTGAGAATGATGACGCCGATCTTCGGATCGAGATGGGCATGGCGGAACGCCTGACTCAGCTCCTCCACCGTTTCCGGCCGAAAGGCGTTGCGGACATGGGGCCGGTTGATGGTGATCTTGGCGATACCCTCCGCCTGATGGTAGAGGATATCTTCGAATGCCAGATTAGGCGGCGTCTGCCAGCTGATGGGGGTCTGCATGGGTTGCCCTGAGTGTTTCAAAAAGATCGATTCTAACAGGCTTAGGGTTTCCGTTTCAGATAGGCCTGTCTTTGGGTTCCGGTAGTTTCTCTATGGCATATCGCAGCATGGTGCGTGGCATGGTTGCAGCGTGGCGATCGAGAAATTGTCTCTCTCTGGCAAGATCCCTTTTGCCGATCTCCCTGAGCATCCAGCCGACTGCCTTGTGGATTAGATCCTGGAGATCGCCGACCAGTTTGTCGGCGATTTTGAGCGCATCCTCGAATTCCCCATTTTTGATGTAACGGAAGGTAGCAAGCATGGCGATGCGTCTTTGCCAAAGGTCGTCTGAATCAGCCCATTCGTAGAGCTGAGATCTATCTCGCTGTTCCAGCCAGGCACCGATGATATGGGGTGCGGAACTGTCAACCAGACCCCAGTTATTGACGTACTTTATATTGCAGACATAGGTCTGATAGATTCTTTTCTTAACCGCAAGGTCGCCCTTCTCAAACTGGTGGATGAGGATGAAGAGGGCGGTGAGGCGCTCTTCATGAAACACCGACTGCATAAGCTGTTCTACGGCTGGAAGGGCAAGGGTCTTAAATTGCCTGGCAACCTTGCGTTGATCCGGCACCACCACGCCATGAAACCGGTCTCCCTCTCCGTACTCGCCGGGACCGGTTTTGAAAAAGCGTTGCAGTATATCGGCCTTTCCCGGTGTAATGCGGGCCTTCAAGGCGTTACGCAAGGCTGAAATCTCGTTCTTATTGGACAAGCTGCCTATCCAAGTTGATTGCCAATAGTCATGCTGGCGTTGCAGGCTCTGCTCCCGGTCGATCATCACTTCGATGATCGTGCCGTGTTTTTCCGTGATGGCTTCACTCAGGGCGGGTCTGAATTCGGCCTGTTTTGTAATACGGCGATAATCGATCCCAAACAGCCGTGCTGCGTGAGAGAAATCCAGGCCCGTGGGCATCAGCCAGTGTTTTTCAAAGCCTTCCAGTTCGGCCTGTGGCAGCTGGCCGAAGATGGCGCCGCCGCCGTTGTTGAGCAGGATGATGGTTGCGTCTGAATCCCGCATGGCCAGCAGGCCATTCATGTCGTGGAAGAAGGTCAGGTCACCCAGCAATCCAATAACAGGTTCGTTGTTGGCGGCAGCAATGCCGAGCAGGGTGGAGATGTTTCCGTCGATACCGCTGGCGCCCCGGTTGGCGAGGATACGGATCGCCTTGCCGGCAGTGCCGCTCCAGCAATCGAGTTGGCGAATGGGCAGGGAATTCCCGCTGAATAGCGTGGCGCCGGATGGGATGCAATCGAGAATATCGCCGATGATTTTGTTTTCAGAGGGGAGAAATTCAGGAGCCGGTTGCCGGTTGTTTAACGCCCGCTCCTGGGCGGAAAAGGTATTGAACCAGTTATCCCCGGCAGCGACAGGATTCATCTCCAACAATTGTTCGCACAACCGCTCCGGTGTGGCGCGTATCATCTCCGTCACTTGGTGCAGCGGATCGGGCCAATTGCCGAAAGGGTCGCAGAGCAGGGTGGGTGCTTCACTGCGTTTCAGGTAGGAGAGCAGTGTCTTTGAGACTGGCGCTGCGCCGAATCTCAATATCCACGCGGGTAGGTGTTGATTGTAGAAATCCGGACTGCGCAGAAAACTGTCGTAGCGGCTGATGATATGCGACAGATCGTGACTGCCGAATCGCAACTGGCTGAGGGGGTCGGCGAGAATCGGAGCTCCCAGCACCTTTGCCAGTTTCGTAACGGCATCCGGGAATCCTGGAAAACGGATTTTGGGTCCACAGACGATCAGTCCGGGGCGGCCCGATATGCAGGCGTGGAGTCTTGTTAGCTGATTCTGATCCGTTTTGGTCGACGGCTCAGGCGGCAGTTGTTTGGTTGTGCTTTCGGGTAATTCTGGAAACTGCTTTGGTACCAGTGGCTCCCTGAAGGGAAGGTTGAGATGCACCGGCCCGGGATTGGGCCAGCAGGCCTGGTGGCCGGCGCGAACCCCCAAGGCGCGGATATAGTCGATTGCCTCGGGCGCAGCGGGTCCCGGATCGTGAAAACCACGTACGTGGGAGCCGAACAGCCGGTTTTGATCGACAGACTGGTTAGCACCACAATTCTGTAGTTCCGGCGGCCGGTCGGCGCTGATCAGAAGCAGGGGGATGTTCCCGCGGTTTGCCTCGATAACGGCGGGATACCAGTGTGCGGGAGCGCTGCCCGAGGTGGCGATCACGATTACCGGTTTGCGGTCGTGGCTGGCGAGACCTAGCGCAAAGAAAGCCGCACTGCGTTCATCGGGATGGTGCCAGCTGGCGATGTCGTGTCGCCGCTCGATCGCAAGCACCAGCGGCGTGGAGCGGGAGCCGGGAGAGATTACGGCATGATGGATGCCTGTCGCCACTATCCCGTCGATCAGCGCGTCTGCCCAACGCAGATTGAGGGCGGCGGTATCTTCATTTACGCCTTTCGTATGCTCAGGCATTTTCCAATGCTTCCAGCATCGCAAAAAATTTCAACTCCGTCTCCTTCAATTCGGCAGTAGAGTCTGAACCGGCGGTAATTCCGGCGCCTGCATAGAGCTCCGCACAGTCCCCATCGAGCAGGGCGCAGCGCAGGAGTACGGCCAACTCTCCGTCTCCAGATGCGCTCAGCCAGCCAGCCGCGCCGGTATACCAGCCACGGTTGAATGGTTCATTTCTCCGCAGCCAGGTAAAGGCCTTGTCTGACGGTGCACCATTTACGGCACCTGTGGGGTGTAGTTTGGCGGCGACATCCAACAGACTGACGCCGGGATTCATCTCTCCCAGAATTTCAGTCCAGAGGTGTTGCAGGTTTCGAAGCGGCATCAGTTGCGGTTGTTGAGGATGTCGTAGATGAGTACAGAGTGGCTCCAGAGCCTGCTTGATGGTATCAACCACGACGCGGTGTTCATGCGCAGTCTTGGGATCAGACAGCAGTGCTTGGCCGAGCGCCAGATCCTTGTTCTCTTCGGCGCTACGCTGTGTTGTGCCGCCGACCGCATCGCAGATGATCTCTGAGCCCCGGCAGGAGAGCAGTCGTTCCGGCGTGGCGGCGGTCAGTGTTACCCCATTGAAACGGATGGCAAAATGGAGGCTGCGGGGATAGAGGCAGTTTAGGGTTGCAGAGAGCCGTACAGGACTCAGTGTGTGCTGGGCCTGCACCCGGATATGTCGAGCCAGCACGGTTTTTTCCAACTCGCCGCGTGTTATCCCGGATTGGAGTTGCTCAACCAACTTCAGCCACTTCTCCGGTGTTGGGGTCGATTCAATCCGGGTCAAGGTTGTGCGTTGTCCCGATGGTCCCGGTTTATGTGACAGTGTGGTAATCAGTTCTTCAAGGCGTCTGATCCACTGCCCCAGGATGACGCCTTTGTCGTTTTCGACGCTGCTGTCCCAACTGCAGGAGAGTACGCAGCTGTTGTCACGCTGTTGCAGCAGCAGTTGCGGGAGAAAGAGACCGGTGTTGGGCATACCTTTCCATGCCGTATCCATAGGGTCATCGGGTGCAAAGGCAAATCCGATGAAAGTGATGGGGTGACAGGCGGTCTGTTCAGGATCGAGCCGTATCCAACGGCTTTGCAACTGCCTGAATGCGGCTGCCAGGCGTTTCAACCGGTCCTCTCCGGATGTGGTGACAGTCAGGGCATCTCCGATGCCGATGACATATTCATCCTGTTCGGGTTTGGCCCAGAAAAACCAGTTGTCGTCAGCCATGGCCGATAGATTGTGCAGGTGGACCTCCGGCAGTGGCAGCGTCAGAGTGACGACCTGATCTGAGGTGGCTGTTTGGTCTTGCAGCACCTTCTTTAGTTTTTTCTGAATGCGCTCGATAAGCGCCTGGCGGTCAAGCATGGGCTTAATGTTACCTGATTCAGAAATAGGAAAGGAGATTTCATGCTGGCCAAACATTAAGTTTCTTCCATGTATGGCCTATTGTGGGACTGTGGCGAATGAATCCGCGAGAGACTCTCTCGCGTAGTAGAGTCTGACAAATACAACCATTGAGAGATTGCAGGACTGATGAATAGACAAAAAGGGCTTTTGCTGCTGGTGATTATCGGGTTGGTCGGTGCGTTTTTTTACTTCGACCTGACCCAATACCTTACCCTGGAGTACCTGCAGACACAGCGGGATGCATTGATCGAGTGGCGACGGTCTGAGCCTCTGTTTGCGGCGGCGCTGTTTTTTGTTGTCTATGTGTTGGTCACTGCATTGTCACTGCCGGGGGCAACAGTGATGACCCTGGCGGTTGGGGCGGTCTTCGGCCTGCTTTGGGGGCTGCTGCTGGTCTCCTTTGCCTCAACCATTGGGGCCACGCTGGCCTTTGTCATCGCACGATTTCTGTTGCGTGATACGGTTCAGTCACGCTTTGGCGAGCGTTTAAAATCGATCAATGCAGGTATAGAGAAGGATGGCGCCTTCTATCTGTTTACCCTGCGTCTGGTTCCACTCTTTCCCTTCTTTGTCATCAACCTGGTGATGGGGTTGACGCCAATCAAAACCTGGACCTTCTACTGGATAAGTCAGGTCGGCATGCTTGCGGGAACGATTGTCTATGTCAATGCGGGTACCCAACTGGCCGGACTCGACTCGCTATCAGGGATTCTGTCACCAGGTCTGATCGGTTCCTTTGTGCTGCTCGGATTTTTCCCATTGCTGGCAAAAAAGTTCTTGATTAGTACGAATGTTCAGCAGTGACTCACGGAATGAGTCACTGGTTGTTGCAAGATGATGCCACGATCCACAATAGGA
>JAMJIN010000228.1:0-4833 GCA_036784775.1 Chromatiales bacterium
GCTTTCTCATTTTTATCGTTTCAAATGTAGGATTTTTCATGGTTTCTGGATCTCACCAGCAGTGAACTCCAGAGATAGTGCATATTTTTTATTTCTCCCTGTCTTTTATACGGTGGAATGGTTGTTAGCACCGGAATTTATGCAACTACCGGGATAACCCAGCTATTCCACGGCGCCGGACAGCTTGGCTGGATATACAAAAAACCTAGATCACCTTCACTTCGATCTTTTCCCCCGTTTCAGGATCAGACAGATGGACTGCACAGGCGATGCAGGGGTCGAAACTGTGAATGGTGCGGAGAATCTCCACCGGCTGCTTGGGATCGACCACCTGGTGGTTGTCCTGCAGTGCAGCTTCATAGGCACCAGGTTGTCCCTGGGCATCCCGAGGACCGGCATTCCAGGTACTGGGCACGACCGCCTGATAGTTGGAAATCTTACCGTTTTCAATCACCACCCAGTGACCGAGTGCGCCGCGCGGCGCCTCCATGAAACCCACTCCCTGACAGCGGCTCGGCCAGGTTGATGGCTCCCAGAGTGCCTCGTTGAAGGTCTTGGTATCCCCCGCCTTGATATTGGCAATCAGCTGATCCTGCCAGCCCTGCATGGCATCGGCGATGATCTTGGTCTCCAGGGTTCGGGCCGCTGTTCTGCCAAGGGTGGAGAAGAGCGCCCTGACCGGCAGATCCAGGGTCTTGAGGGTCATATTGACCAGCTCCCTGGTCTGCTCGTGGCCTTTGGCATAGAGTATCAACACGCGAGCGAGAGGCCCGACCTCCATCGGTTTTCCTCTCCAGCGCGGAGATTTGATCCAGGAGTAGGACTCCTCCACATTCAAGTGTTTATAGGGTGGTTTCGGACCTGTGTAGTTAAGGTTGGTCTCGCCATCGTAGGGATGTTTAGGCACATCTTTGCCATCATTCTGGTCATACCAAGAGTGTGAAACGAACTCCTGAATCTCGTCAGGATTGTTCATGTCCAGCGGATGAACAGTGGAGATGTCACGGTTCAGAATCACACCCGCAGGCAGGAAGTAGCTGGATGGATCATCCATGGTAGTACCTGGCAGGTCACCATAGGAGAGGAAGTTACCTACGCCCTCGCCTCTTTCTCCCCAGTCTTTGTAAAAACCTGCGATTGCGAGTGTATCCGGCACATAGACCTGATCCACGAACGCCTGCATCTGTGTGATGACATTCTGCACCTGTGCCAATTTCTTTGCGTTGATGGCGGAGTCGGAGTTGAGATCGATCGGGGAAGCCGTCCCGCCCACCAGGAAGTTAGGATGTGGATTCTTGCCACCGAAGATAGCATGCAATTTCACCACATCACGCTGCCAGCTCAGGGCCTCCAGGTAGTGGGAGACTGCCATCAGGTTGGCTTCAGGGGGCAGTTTGTAGGCAGAGTGCCCCCAATAGGCCTTGGCAAAGATGCCAAGCTGCCCGGCTTCAACGAAGCCTTTCAGCTTCTTCTTCATGTCGGAAAAGTAACCGGGCGATGACTTGGGCCACTTGCTGATCGATTGGGCCAGTTGGGATGTCGCTCCAGGGTCGGCGGAGAGCGCAGAAACCACATCCACCCAGTCCAGCGCGTGCAGATGATAGAAGTGCATCACATGATCATGGATATACTGCGCGCCGATCATCAGATTGCGGATCAGTTGCGCATTGGGCGGGATCGGATAGTTCAGTGCATTCTCCACTGCCCGTACCGATGCAATACCATGAACCAGGGTGCAGACACCGCAGATTCTCTGTGTATATGCCCAGGCATCACGCGGGTCCCGGCCCTGCAGGATAAGTTCGATACCGCGCACCATGGTGCCGGAGGAGTAGGCGCTGGCGATCTGATCCCCCGCCATCTCTGCTTCGATCCTGAGGTGCCCTTCGATTCGTGTGATCGGATCTACGACGATACGTTCGCTCATTTTCTCTCGTCTCCTGAAGGGGTTTCTGCCGCCCCACAAATCCGGTCAAGCCGGACCTACACTCTATTCGTTATTTTCTACCAGATGTTCCGCCAACATCTCGGTCAGTCCGACCACCGGCAGTTCCACCCGATACTCTTCAAGGCCATCTTCCAGCATCAAGCGGCAATTGGCACAAGCCGTAACCAATTTGTCCACATTCAGCTCATCCAGCTGGCTCTTTTTTCTCGCGAACACCTTGAGCCGCAATTCATCTGCCCGCTCATTGGCACTGACACCACCACCACCGCCGCAGCACCAGTTCATGTCGCCGTGATCGCTCATCTCCACGAAGTTCGTTGCAATCTGGTTCAACAGGTTGCGTGGAGGTTCCAACACCCCGCCCTTGCGCACGATCTGGCAGGGATCATGGAAAGTCAGCCGCGCCTCTTCCATACCCCGGGTCTTCAATTTCCCTGCTACCCGCAACTCATCCAGCAGTTCGAGAATATGCACCACCTTGAAGGGATAGCGCCGACCAATCAGATTCGGCCCTTCCCAGCGGATGGCGGTATAGGCGTGACCACACTCAGGACTGATGACATATTTGACCTTCAATTTCTCAGCACCTTTCACCACCCGTTCGACCAATTCTGCGGCGATATCGCTACTGCCGATCTGGATACCTGCATTGGTCGCTTCAAAAGCCTCTGAGCAGAGCGTCCAGCTGACACCAGCCTGGTTGAAGATTCTGGCCAGCGCCTCGATGTATTCAGGAAAGTTCATGATCTCCATCGAGGAGAGTAGCGCCAGATAGTCTGCACCCTCCACATCGACCGGGATCTTTAGTCCGGTATCCGCCTCGATATGCCTGACCTGAGCCTGCACTGCAGGAAATTTCACGCCCATTGGACTGCCGACCCTGATGGCACGGGCACTAGCGCCTTTTAAACCTTCGGGTGCATTACCCGAGGCGACAAAACCTTCCCGCTCCTTGCGGATCATATAGGCGATATCGTTGCCCACCGGGCAGACCATGGAGCAGCGTCCACAGAGAGAGCAGGCGTCATAGACCAGCGGCTCCCACTCCTGCAACAGTTCATTGGTTACCGGCTGCGCCAGGCCAAGCGCCTTCTTGATCCGCCCCCAGAGAGTAAATTCCTGCTCCCAGATGCGGCGCAGGGGTTCAAGCTTGTTGATGGGGGTGTAACGGGGATCGCCGGTTTCCGTGTAGAAGAGACAGGCATCCGCACAGAGTCCGCAGTTGACGCAACTGGAAAAGAAGGCCGCCACCGGCGCATCGATCTCTTCACGCAATGCATTGAGTCCACGTTCCAGGGTTGCCTTACTCATGACTGCACCCCCCGGCGTCCGGCCATTGCACCGTTATACCAACGGGCCAAGGGAAATGTGAAGGTATGCATCAGTTTGGTAAAAGGGAATATAACCATCAAAAATTCAATGCTCAGGATATGTATCCCAAGCACAAGTGGATAGGAGGTAAGCACGCGGTGATAGGCCAGGTAGCCTGTCACTATCGGCAGAAATGCGGCCAACCACACCAGATAGTCTTCCGGTCCACTTAGAAATCGCTTCACCGGATGAGTGATGCGGTCGATCAGCATCGCAACCAGCATCGCCATGGTCACTACCGCCACGGCATCCACGATGTGGTTGGAGAGACCCGGCCACTTAATACCCAGTACGCTGTGCAGCAACTCGATATGGGGAACAAAAAACAGCAGGCAGATCAGAAACCCGATATGCCAGATGTACCCACCTATAACCGTAAATGGAGACTGTTTGAAGCTACCCGCTTCCGGCAGTGTCCGGGTCACGATAGTGCGCAAGCCGGGACCAAACTCCTCGCCCTTTGGCTCCGCAAGATCCTGCTTCCGCCCAAGCAACACTATCTCCAGCAGACGGACGACAATACCTATGACGAACACCGCCAGGGCGATATCAAAGGCAGGTCCCTTCACCCACAACAGAAAGTCGATCGGGCTGCTCATGATGTTTTTTCCAGATCATCCACAGTGACGGTTTCATGCCTGGATACTGCATCCGCCTTGGCATTGCGATTAAGCATACCGGCTGCCGCACCAACGGCCACACCAGCTACCGCACCAAGCCCAATGTTGCGAGCAATATCCCCGTCGGGAATGGAGATGGCGTTATAGAAACCACCGCCGTCCCAGAAATCGGGTTCGGAACAACCCAGGCAGCCATGGCCTGATTCAACCGGCCAACTCGTGCCCTGATTCCACTTGGTGGTGGCACAGGCGTTGTAGGTCATCGGACCCTTGCACCCCATTCGGTAGAGACACCACCCCTTGCGTGCGCCTTCGTCATCAAATGTCTCAGCAAACAGGCCCTTATCGTAAAACGGACGGCGATAGCAGCGATCATGAATGCTTTGGCCGTAGAAGACCATCGGCCGACCCAGATCATCCAGCTCAGGCAGACCGCCAAATATCAGGAAGTGGGCCAACACGCCAGTGATCACCGTTGGGATTGGCGGACAGCCGGAGACATTGACCACCGGCTTGTCTTTGATGATCTCCGAGACCGACACCGCTCCGGTAGGGTTGGGATTGGCATGGGGCAGACCACCAAAGGCCGCGCAACTGCCCACTGCTATGACTGCGGCGGCACCCGCCACAGTCTCCTTCAGCATATCGAGGTTGCTGATACCGGCAATCGTTGAAAAACCAGGGTCTTTCAGCGGAATAGATCCATCGACCACTACCAGGTATTTGCCAAAATTCTCATGCATTGCCGCCTCACGCGCAGCCTCTGCCCCCTCTCCGGCAGCCGCCTGCAGAGTGTGGTGATAATCGAGGGAGATGTGGTCGAAGATGAGATTTTCTATGGTGGGTGCATGGGCTCGGGTGAGGGATTCGGTACAGCCTGTACACTCCTGAAAG
>JAMJIN010000588.1:0-1079 GCA_036784775.1 Chromatiales bacterium
GAGGAGGAGGAGGACAGATCCGTTGTAGTAAGCAGCGGTGACAGTGGCGGCTGCGACGACGACGACAGCAATAGCTGTATGGAAATGGTGCGTCGAATAGATGGAATAGCCAATCGCGCTGAAAGTATGTATAACGAACAACAATTTAACCAGGCTGTAGAGAAAGCTGCTGCGGAATACGCGTGTTCTGAGATGGCTCGTATAGCGAATTTAGATTCAGAGAGTGATATGCCTTCAGACAGCACGATCTTGCATGTCGTGAGTTGGACGGGTATAGAAGTAATGTCAACGTGTAATAGTATACAGTGGCGACACAGAGTGAAAGATAAGGTGAGAGAGTTATTAATTGAACAATACGGTTCATATATGTACTAATCTTTTTCTGTTCACTAGAGTGGTTTGCAGCGCATCAGAGACGCATACAAGAAGACGGCACGTGTCAAAGATGCGTACGACGTGTACAAGAGGAAGGCACCGTCGAGTGACGACGACGAAGTCGTCTTTGCAACACCGAGTTGGATAGCGCCGAGAGCAAAGAGATCAGCGATGATACGATTGCAGGCTGGTTTGCAACACGTCAGGGAGGAGGTGGCGAGAGAGGAGACGACAGACGATGAGATGGAGGCCTTCGTGCATCCAACGATCACCACCCAACCGGGAGCTAAAAACCCGATCGATGACGTGAGTTCTATAGAGAGATCGACGACTTCATCGCCTTCATCGCCACAACCGGAAGACGATGGTTCCGATTCGACGGATGACGAGATGCCGGTATTGTTCGTTCTACCAGACACCACCGTTATTGTGTCACCGCACGATACCCCGGCTGTGTTTAAGCCACGTACGCCAAACGAAGACATGACGCAGGAGGTCTGCGATGTCATCCTCGAAGAGGTGATAGGTCGTAAGATCACGCTCGAACGTCAAAACAGTCGTTTGACACTCGAGAGAGCAACTCACAACGTATGCCAGGACGTAGCCGTCACTATAACATCGACGGATTGGCAGAAGGGAGTTCGCCGACACCTTCAGTTGGAATCACTGTAGAAACGAACATTATAACCGTTGTAGAAACGAAC
>JAMJIN010000589.1:0-1078 GCA_036784775.1 Chromatiales bacterium
CCGTGATCACCGGGGCGCGTGTCACCGACCAGCCGCGGTTCTCCATCCTGTGGAGAAACTTCTCGAGGAGAGCATCATGTCGCTTGATTCGATGCCCCCATGTTCTCGGGCACACCTGGAGGACATGCCCCAGGGATTCAGTCCTCCAGCATGCGTCGCACCTTCTATCTGCCTCGGGTCTACCCCGGGCGGCTCGCTGTTTAGTGGACACGGTAGCGGAACGAATTTGGAGGGCATGTATAAAATTTGCACCTGTCAATAATGCCGTGCCATTAGAGACCCATTCGTGGACGTATGAGACTGCGCGTGATGCCTTCAGGCCGCAGCCGTCGACCGCCCCGTGCAGCGCTGACGCCATTTCACGTTTCGCATCGGTCATGTTGTGCACGATTGTCTCGCCCCACCTTAGGCGGTGGGTTCGTGCAACGCCGACGCTCATTCGCAAAGGTGCGCGAGTTGGCGACCAGGGCGCTGATAACCGGGTCCAGCACATTGCATTCTCCGGGATTGTGAGTTTTGTCACTTTTTCAATAAAGTCGGTTGTGTCCTTAACGTACGAATTATGTGACGTGGCCAGGGGCCCTAAGAACTCATCAATGTATTCCGCTACCCTATACGACTCCGAACCACAATCCGATACTATTGGTCTGCCTGGGGGCATCTTGTCGTTTTGGGGCCATTTATCCCTAGTTTTATGGATTTTTGGTAACATATCTAATTGCCTGTTTCTGGGTGTCTCAGGGGAGTCTAAATAGAGCAATTGTTTCCCCGAAATGTAGCCCATGCGTTTTATCCTATTTAGGACTGATGAGATCTTGATTGCCGCTATTGGGGCTATAGATTCCGCTAATGGGGTATAATGTCGGCTGTTCGCTAATTGTCTCTCTGCCTCTAGTACATAGTTGTCTAAGGACATGACTACTACTGCTGACCCTTTGTCTGCTGGCTTTATTATAATTTCTTTGTTTTCCTTGAGTGTTCGTATCGATTCTAATTGTTTCTTAGTCATGTTTGGGGTATGATTTACTAGACGTGTTGTTGACATAACCTGGTCTTGTAGGTGTTCTAATTCCCTGAC
>JAMJIN010000229.1:0-4799 GCA_036784775.1 Chromatiales bacterium
ACTGTCGAGGTCGATACACCCGGTACCACACCTTCTCAACGGCTCCCTACATCTTCCCGATTTCTTTCTCGATGTCACTCTTTGTCGCTGGCTGTTTCTTCTGACTCGCTATTTGCAGCTATTTCATCCGGTTACCGCTGTTCGCCAATTATGTTCGGGTTTTTACCGCCATCTACAGTATGGGCGCTTGAACGGGCTTTGCCTGAAAAGTTCATGTTGAAAGCCATGTCGCCGTCACCAAAACCGTCGAACATGCCGTCGTTGTAACCATTGTCGTTGAAACCCCAGAAAGCGTTGGCCTGGGTGGAGGCGATCAGTGCAGCAATTGCGATGATTTTTTTCATGATTGTATTCCTGTATCTGTAATAAGTCGGTTGATTTTGTTTTTGGTCGCTGTGACTCGATGGGGATAAGTATATAAGCAAAAACTAATATGTCAACAGGTTTTTTATTGCCCTTAAAAATATCTTATGGGACGAAGCGGTGATCGGAATAGCTTACGGGGTTTGCTGTGAGAGCGTATCGAGAGAATCGTGATGATCAGCAGCCAGTCGGCAGAAGTTCGATTTTGTAGATGCTGGAAAACTGCAGCGTGACAGGGGCACAGGTTTCACCTTGAATACGGACACGCAGAGTATTGAGATCGATACTGTTCAGGTCGACACGTATTTTCGGGTGGTGCGTTGCTTTGACTTGAGCCGGAAGGGTGGGAAAGTCAACCGTGGGTGGCCAGTAGAGTGCGTAATTCACTCCAGGGGTTATCCTGATGACATTTGGGGACTGATCCAGGTAGATCAGCGCCCCACCAGGGTCCTGGGTAGTGAAGGTCCAATTCAATATGCGTAGAGCACCATTTACTTTGAGTATTACATTGGCCAGGTATGACTGGTTCCAGTCGAGCCGCTGAAGCGGGAAGAGTGCGAATTGCCGATGGGTAAATCGTTGGTTAGGGTCATTTTGCGCGTTTATCAGTCGAACCTGTTCTACTCGCTCAAGCCCCTGGTCAGTGATTTTGTGCAGGGTAAAGGACTCGAGGGATGGAACTCCGTTCAGCGCAGGGTTGACCTGGACTGAGACCGGATATCCGGAAACCTCATAGTCCGGCAGCGGGTCGGGTTCCTCTACATAGAATGCTGGAGGGATATTTACGGCATCTTTCGGCGGCCAGAGGACAATCTCCGGATTCTCCTCGTAACGCAACCGGGTGAGCTGTTCGACGTATTCCTCACGCAATTTCACAGGATTTGCACAAAATTGCAGATAGTTGCCGGACGCAGTGTAGCGTCCCCAGTCCGGCGTTGATCTGCAGCTCTCCCGGAACCACTCTGCTGTTACCCTCACAGGGGGTTTGCATATTTCGTAGTACTTGCCGCTCTGATCGTAGTTGGCCCCTGCAGGGGGTGTGCTGCAAAAAGCGTCGAGCCACTCCGCATCAATCTGTTTGTTGCCATGGCAGATTGTGTAGTATCTACCGGTTCCGGAAAATATCGCTTGTGGGGGAGTTTGTCGGCAAAACTGCTCCATATAGTCGCTATTAAGCAACATGCCTCCGGGGCTGGCTTCCGGCCATGGCTTGCGGAAGTGGGCGTGTGGTGGGATCTCATTGCAGAGCTGCGTGAAATAGTCCTGGGTCAATTGTGTACCCAAACAGTTTACCGGGGCACTGGAGAGGGCGGCCGCAGGGGGTTGGGTACAGAGTTGCTGAAGGTCGCTGCGTCCGAGTTTGAAAACCTGAGATATGCCTTCGAGTGACATGCCGATCTCATCAGCGGCAAAATCGAGGAAGGTGAAACGGTGGTAGATGGCGCTCATCAGATTGTCGATGGCACTGTGAACGTCATGCTTTCCGATAGTGGCGTTTTCCTTGACTAACTCATGGGCATAGCCTGCATTTTGCGCCCGTTTGCCGGGATCGACGCCACTGAAGCCAGGATTGCCTTTGATCTCGGTATGGGCGGAAATGGATAGATAGGGGGGCTTGGCATTACGGTTGATGTCAAGATAGTAGGCGTGACTGCCTGCTGCGGTGGCCAATTGAATATTGTGCCTGAACTCCACCATCCCAGCCTGGGTGCGCAGTTGATTGAGATATTCCAGGCCGGTGTCAGAGAGGGATATCTGACTCCAGATGAGCAGGATTGTCAGGAGACCGGAACTTTGCCGCAAGTGGTTTAGAGGTTTCGACATGTAGTCTGTTGCCTGATCCGCTGCGCTTGATCATGCCTGCGAATTCAAAGTGGCGAGGGTCAGAGTTTCTCTCAAACGTTCTCTGCGTGTTTCCAGATTGCCGGATTGATATCGATGGTCTCGCTGTCGCTGCCGAACCAGACTTGTCCATCCTGAATGGTGCACTGTAGCTGCATGTTGCGCTGTGCCAGGTTCGCCAGTGCCTGACTGGAGTCACCTGATAGGTTGATTACCGAGAGGTTTGAGATACGTTGCAGATTGTCCCGGTTCTGTTCCCACCAGATATCGGCCCCACGGCCGGAATAGAGGTATACGATTACGCTTTTGGCACGGCCAGAGGCCTTGCGTAACCTTTTTTCGTCGGGCTGTCCGAGTTCTATCCAGCAGTCGATCTCTCCACTCAGACTCTTATTCCAGATATCGGGTTCATCATCGGTACTGATCCCCTTGGTGAAGATGAGCCGTTCATCCGCATTCATGGCAAAGGCCAGCAGCCGCACCATCATGCGCTCGTCTGTTTCGGACGGGTGACGGGCAACGGTGAGCAGATGTTCCTGGTAGTAGTTTCTGTCCATATCCGCAATCTGCAGTGCGGCCTTGAAGATAGTCGCTTTAAGAGCCATCGTGTACTTTTCCCCGCAGGGCCTTTTTCTGGCCGTGTTTGTTCTTTCGATCCAGTCTTTTTCGTTGCGAGTTTCGGCTCGGCTTGGTTTTGACGCGTTTCTTGCGGGTGACGGTGACACTCTTTAGCAGCTCCCGCAAACGTTCCAGAGCGGCTGCCCGGTTTTTTTCCTGACTCCTGAACTGTTGGGCCTTGATGACGATGATGCCCTCTTTATTGATGCGGTGATCTGAGAGCAAGAGCAAACGATGTTTATAGAAATCGGGCAGGGAAGAGGCCTGGATGTCGAAACGCAGATGGATGGCGCTGGAGACCTTGTTGACATTTTGTCCGCCGGCACCCCGCGCGCGTATCGCCACAAATTCGATCTCATCATCGGGGATGCTGACTTGGTGGGAGATTTTCAACATGAAAGGTCTCGGATGAATATGTGCTCTAAATCAAGAAACTCAGTGAAATACCGGAGTGGATTGCTCTGATTCAGAGACCATTCTATCACTGTAAAGTGCCGTGCCGTCCTGTTCTGCTAAACTGCACGCGTTTTTATAAGATCCGGATGACCAAGAATGTGAACGACCCCTCTGATATACAGGTGTATGCCGCGCTGACTCCAGACAGAATGTTGGATGCGGTCGAGGCAACTGGCGTCGACTGTGACGGCCGGTTTCTGGCGCTGAACAGCTACGAAAACCGCGTCTACCAGATCGGCGTAGAGGACACTGTTCCGATTGTAGCCAAGTTCTACCGGCCTAATCGCTGGTCGGACGAGGCGATTCTGGAGGAGCATCAGTTCACTCAGTTGCTGGCAGATCAGGAGATCCCGGTCATTGCTCCCATCGTGGATGGCAATGGCGAAACTCTGCATCGGAATGGTTCCTATCGATTTGCCCTCTATCCTTCCCGAGGTGGGCGGGCACCTGAACTCGACAATCCCGATCATCTGGAGCAGTTGGGGCGTTTCGTCGGCCGAATCCACGCTTTTGGCGCTACAGGTTCATTTTCTCACCGGCCGAAAATTGATATCGAGAGTTATGCCGTCAAGCCCCGGGCGTTTCTCCTGGAGAAGGGGTTTATTCCGGCACATCTGACGATCGCCTATCAGACCCTCACTGCGGATCTGATCAAACAGATCGGGGAGAGTTTTGAACGGGCAGGTGAAATCAGGACCCTGAGGCTACATGGAGATTGCCATCCCGGTAATATCCTCTGGAATGAAGGAAGCGCCCATATTGTGGATTTTGATGATGCCCGTACAGGACCGGCGATGCAGGATCTTTGGATGTTTCTCTCAGGTGACCGGGCCTATATGACTGCCAGGCTGGCGGATCTTCTGGAAGGCTATACTCAGTTCTTCGATTTCAACCCCGCAGAGCTGCACCTGGTTGAAGGTCTCAGGACAATGCGTTTGATTCATTATGCCGCCTGGATCGCCTCTCGCTGGGACGACCCCGCCTTTCCTGCGGCGTTTCCCTGGTTCGACACCGACCGATATTGGGAAGAACATATTCTGATGTTACGGGAGCAGGCGGCTTTGTTGGATGAGCCACCTCTGGTTTGGGACTGATCGGCGGGCCGTCTACAAATATTCTATCTTTGTGATCCAGTAGATATCCTTCCCGCCAGGGGTATTCACCTCTATCTCATCATCCAGGTTCTTTTTCATCAAGGCGCGGGCGAGAGGGGAGTCCATGCTGATATAACCCGCTTCAAAATCGATCTCGTCCGGCCCGACGATGCGGTATCGCGACGCTTCTCCCGTAGAGTCCTCCAGGGTCACCCAAGCGGCAAAAAATACCTGCTGCGGGTTGGTTGGCCCCTGGTCGACAATCTTTAACGAAGGTAATCTTTTTCTTGATTAGTACGAATGTTCAGCAGTGACTCACGGAATGAGCCACTGGTTGTTGCAAGATGATGCCACGATCCACAATAGGAGAGCGGACATGGCACAGAATCCAATCCAATTTCAGACAGGCATGAGCTTGAGCGATTT
>JAMJIN010000590.1:0-1075 GCA_036784775.1 Chromatiales bacterium
GCTTTCTCATTTTTATCGTTTCAAATGTAGGATTTTTCATGGTTTCTGGATCTCACCAGCAGTGAACTCCAGAGATAGTGCATATTTTTTATTTCTCCCTGTCTTTTATACGGTGGAATGGTTGTTAGCACCGGAATTTATGCAACTACCGGGTATATTTTGATTTGGAAGGAAGGTGTAGGCCCGATCAAGCGCAGCGGATCGGGCGTGCTGCTTTTGACATGCCACCAGAGGATTTCGGTTCCACCCCGCTTGAGCCCGCCTACACCGTTTCAATCAAGAAAGTTGTCAGAGATCTTCAGGTGCCATCTCGATCTCAAATCGTTCCAACCCTTCAAGCACAAGCTCAAAAGTGGTATCGATATTGGCGGCGATACCCCCTTCCAACACACTCAGACCATCAAGAATCTCCCGCGCCTCGGAAAAGAGAGGTGGCCCCAGAAATCTGAACACTGCTCTAAGTGGATAAGTACCCGTAACTCAGGCATGTTAATGTCAGAGCAAACAGGAGCTTATCATGAGCAGAAGACCCCGCAGAAATCACTCACCAGCCTTTAAATCCAAAGTGGCACTGGCCGCTATTAAAGGCGAACAGACCGTCGCAGAGCTGGCACAGAAGTTTGATATCCACCCCAACCAGATCACCCAGTGGAAAAGTCAGTTACTGGAACAAGCCGCTGATGTATTTGAAACAGGCAGTTCAAGCAAGGAGCCGCCAGTTGATGTCAAAACTCTGCATGCCAAGATCGGTGAACTGACATTGGAAAACGATTTTTTAGAAAGTGCGCTCACCAAGGTGGGACTGCTGAGCGCAAAACGATGATCGACCGCAATCATCCATTACCCATTACTCATCAGGCAAAAGCACTGAGCATTAGTAGAGGCGGTGTCTATTATCTTCCTCGTCCTGTATCTGGATGTGACCAGCAACTCATGAAGCGGATTGACCAATTGCATCTGGAACTTCCCTTTGCCGGTGCTCGCATGCTGCGTGACCTATTGCGTCAGGAAGGCTTCAAGGTTGGCCGTAAGCATGTATCCACACTGATGAAGAAAATGAGCATTGAGGCGCTGT
>JAMJIN010000591.1:0-1075 GCA_036784775.1 Chromatiales bacterium
TAGACATAGCATTGTTCTTCGACATTGTAGCGTTCTTAGACATAGCATTGTTCTTCGACATTGTAGCGTTCTTAGACATAGCATTGTTCTTCGACATTGTAGTGGTCTTAGGTATAGCATTGTTCTTCGACATTGTAGCGTTCTTAGACATAGCAGTGTTCTTTGACATTGTAGTGTTCTTAGACATAGCATTGTTCTTCGACATTGTAGTGGTCTTAGACATAGCATTGTTCTTCGACATTGTAGTGATCTTAGACATAGCATTGTTCTTCGACATTGTATTGTTCTTAGACATAGCATTGTTCTTCGACATTGTAGTGTTCTTAGACATAGCATTGTTCTTCGACATTGTAGTGGTATTAGGCATAGCATTGTTCTTCGACATTGTAGTGTTCTTAGACATAGCATTGTTCTTCGACATTGTAGTGTTCTTAGACGTAGCATTGTTCTTCGACATTGTAGTGGTCTTAGACATAGCATTGTTCTTCGACATTGTAGAGTTCTTAGACATAGCATTGATCTTCGACATTGTAGCGTTCTTAGACGTAGCATTGTTCTTCGACATTGTAGTGGTCTTAGACATAGCATTGTTCTTCGACATTGTAGTGTTCTTAGACGTAGCATTGTTCTTCGACATTGTAGTGGTCTTAGACATAGCATTGTTCTTCGACATTGTAGTGTTCTTAGACATAGCAGTGTTCTTCGACATTGTAGTGTTCTTAGACATAGCATTGTTCTTCGACATTGTAGTGGTCTTAGACATAGCATTGTTCTTCGACATTGTAGTGGTCTTAGGCATAGCATTGTTCTTCGACATTGTAGTGTTCTTAGGCATAGCATTGTTCTTCGACATTGTAGTGTTCTTAGACATAGCATTGTTCTTCGACATTGTAGCGTTCTTAGACATAGCATTGTTTTTCGTCATTGCAGTGTTCTTAGGCGTAGCATTGTTCTTCGACATTGTAGCGGTCTTAGACATAGCATTGTTCTTCGACATTGTAGCGTTCTTAGACATAGCATTGTTCTTCGACATTGTAGTGGTCTTAGACATAGCATTGTTCTTCGACATTGTAGC
>JAMJIN010000230.1:0-4794 GCA_036784775.1 Chromatiales bacterium
CTGCTCAAGAACCAGACTGACCGCGTCTAGCTTGAATTCCTTCGAATATTTCTTTCGTTCTTTCATTTTTCTACCTCAGTTAAGTTAATGATGCTTAACTGGGGTGTACATGTCCATTAGACCACTTCACTCACGTGAGTATAAAACCATAACCCGGCATAACAACCCTTAACTTGATCGCACTCACCTTGTTGGCTGGGTCATCACGGCGGAGTAGTTAAAATAGCAGTTCTTATGTGTGGACAAATCCGCACATCCCTGCTTTTCCAACTCAAAAAATGAAACAACGAATTTCGCCAAATATGTAACGATAATGTTACCGTATCTCCCTCGAGGTCAGGCCCGCCCATAGTCCTTAAATAGGATCTGAACTACACAAGCGCCCTATGATCACACGAAAGCAGCCACTGGATTCCTCCCGTCTTCTGTTCGGTCCTGAGAACAGTGCAATCTGGCTGGTTGCCATCATCGGTCTGAGTCTTTCCTTTGCCGCCCAGCTACTGATGCAGCAACAGCTGGAAGCACACAAAATGCTGGACTTCGAATGGGTTGCTCGCAACCGCACCCGAGCCTTAAGTCATGGGATAGACAACAGTATGCTCGCGATTACGACTCTCCGGGATCACGTCCTGGCGTCTGGCAGGGTGAATGAAGAAGGATTTCGGGTTTTCGCCGAATCGCTCCTGGACCGTTACCATGGCGTCCAGGCACTTCTATGGGTACCGGTGGTTAAAGGACCGGAGCGGAAAGCATTCGAGGCATCCACAGCCCTGAGGCGGGGCGAATACCAATTATTCGAGCGCGCCAACAACTTCGAGTTAGTCCCTCGTGGCGAAAGCGCAGAGTATTTTCCGGTGCTCCATATGGCTCCGGAACAGGTTAACGGGATTCGTGCCGGTTTCGATCTGGGCTCAATCCCCAAGTTCGCCGAAGCTCTGTCACGTGCCAGCGAACAGGGACAGATGGCCGCGAGTGGGCGCATTGCTTATCCGACGCCACAAGGCGGCATCGAGTACGGATTCATGGTAGTCAACCCAGTATTCAGCGCAAGCGCCCCCGTACAGCCGGCCGGTCAGCGCAGAGCGAGTTTGTCAGGTTTCGTCGTGGGATTCTTCCAGTTTGGCAAATTGGCCAATGCCGCCATCTCGCTGCTTGAACCGCGCGGAGTGGAAATCTTGATGCTTGATGAGTCAGCGCCTATTGACGAGCGATTCCTGCATTTTTATTCCAGCCGCCTCTCTCCCAAAGACGTTGGGGCGGACGATTATGAAGGCTGGTGGAACAATCAGGAGGAGCCCAAGTTCGCTGAACGGGTTCAGGTAGCTGACCGGCAATTGGCGATCGTCTGTGGGCGCACAAATCTGTTCCGCAGTGCCGAGGCCTTTCAGGAAGGACCATGGATGGTGCTGATCGCCGGCTTGCTGTTCACTCTACTCATGTCTTTCTACCTGGCCAGAATTCGAGAGAACATTCGGCAACGCTCGGCCATGGAGCAGCGACTCATGGAGCGTGAAGAGTTGTTCCGACAAATGACAGAGACCGTGGACGAGGCATTCTGGGCCACGGCGGTGAACGGCATAGAGATACTCTATCTCAGCCCCGCCTATGAGAAGATTCTGGGGATTGTCAATGGTGGTAAACTTCCTCCTCTGCTGGACGCAGCTTACCCCGAAGACCGCCCGATGCTGACCGAAGCATTGCAGAACATCGGACGGGAAGGGAATGACGCCGAGATAATTCACCGGATACAACGTGCGGACGGAATGCTGCGTTGGGTGCGGACCCGGGGATTCGCAGTGCGCGATCCGGACGGCAGTATATACCGCTTAGTAGGCTTTATGGAGGACATCACCGAGCGCAAGCTGGCAGACAGAGCGTTGCGTGAGTCCGAGGCCAAGCTGCTTGATCTATTCCAGCAGTCGCCGGACATTATCATGACAGTGGATGTCCAAGGCAAGATTCTGCTCATGAACCGCTCCGTTCCTGCACTGCCGGCAGAGCGGGCCGTTGGACGCAATTCCATGGCCCTGATGCCCCGGGAATTTCGCAAGTGGTTCCGCAAGGCATTGAAAACAGTTTTCCACAAAAGCACCACCCGGCAATTCCAGTATTCGGCAGACGACGGAACATACTGGGAAGGTCGCATCGTACCCATCTGCAGCGATGAAGGGCAGGTGACTGCTGCCATGGTAATCGCTGGCGACGTCACGGAAAAACGTAACCTGGAATCCCAGGCGCTGCGTAACGCACGCCTCGCTTCCATCGGTGTGCTGGCTGCCGGGGTGGCCCATGAGATCAACAACCCCAACAACGCGATACAGTTCAACGCTACTTTGGTCTCGCGAGCATGGCATGACATCACCCCGATTTTAAATGGATACTTCGAGGAAAACGGCGACTTTGCTCTCAGCGGACTGCCCTTCTCTGAGGTCCGAGACAGCTTTCCGCACTTACTGTCGGAAATCACCATGAACTCGGACCGCATCCGCCGTATCGTACAAAATCTCAAACACATGTCTCGACAGGATACCGGTAAGTTGACCGAGAAAGTGGACATCCAACAGGTGCTGGAAGCAACAGTTATGATCCTGCACAATCAGATCCAGAAATTCACCGATGACTGTACCCTGGTAGTGCCGGATGGCCTGCCCGCCGTACCGGGCAACTCCCAGCAGCTCGAGCAGGTATTTATCAACGTCTTGCTGAACGCACTGCAGGCCCTGCCGGATCGGACCAAAGGGGTGCGTATCAGTGCCGACTTCGATGCAGATAATAGCGAGTTATGGGTTGCTATACAGGATCAAGGTCGAGGCATTTCAGAACGGGATCTAGGCCAGCTGACAGAGCCCTTTTTCACCACCCGAACTGACGCAGGCGGCACCGGTTTGGGCCTGTCGATATCCCGCTCCATCTTAGAGAAACACGGTGGCAGAATAGGCTTCGAGTCGGTACTGAGCAGCGGCACCACGGTGACCATCCGGGTCCCGACCATTCACAAGGCATGAGAGCGCAGCATATGGCGCATGAATCGAACACCTCTTTCCCTGTGGTACTGGTAGACGATGAGTCTACGGTACTATTCAGCTCCCAGATGATTCTCGCCAGCGCTGGGATCAAGGAGGTACTGACCGTAAAAGACAGCCGAGAGCTGATGCCATTGCTGGCAGATCAGGAGGTAGCCGGAGTGGTGCTGGACCTGTTCATGCCTTACCTATCTGGAACCCAACTGTTGCCGGAGATCGTCAGGGAACATCCCGAACTCCCGGTTATCGTTATGACAGCGTCCCAGGAGGTGGAAACGGCAGTGGCCTGCATGAAGGAGGGGGCCTTCGACTATCTGGTCAAGCCAGTGGAGGAGAGCCGCTTCGTCTCGAGCGTCAAGCGGGCACTTGAGGTGCGCACTCTGCGCAGACAGGTGAGCGTCCTCAAGCGTAGCCTGATGACGGACGAGTTGGAGCACGAAGAGTTATTTTCCAATATCGTCACCGTCAGCCGCAAGATGCGCTCCCTGTTCCAATACCTGGAGGCAATTGCCAGCTCTGGAGAACCCGTTCTCATCAACGGTGAGACTGGTTCAGGAAAGGAACTGTTAGCTGAGGCAATACATCGTCTGAGTGGTCGAACGGGAGCATTTGTCCCGGTAAATGTGGCGGGGCTGGACGACGCCCTGTTCTCCGACACTCTATTCGGGCACCGAAAAGGCGCTTTCTCAGGTGCTGATACAACACGCGACGGAATGATTGCCCAAGCCGAAGGCGGCACCTTGTTTCTGGATGAGATCGGCGATCTGACGCTCGCTTCCCAGGTAAAGTTGCTACGGTTACTGCAGGAGCGCCACTATTATCCATTGGGTTCGGATATGGCGAAGATGAGCAGTGCCCGGATCCTTTGTGCCACTCACCGCGATCTGAATGCCCGCATGGCCGAGGAGTCCTTCCGCTCCGACCTCTACTATCGTCTGTCCGTACATCAAGTGGATATTCCCCCATTACGGGAACGCAAGGAAGACATTCCAGCTCTGCTGGCCGTCTTCGCCGCTGAAGCAGCGGACTCATTGGGGAAGAAGCTTCCGACGGCTCCGACAGAGTTACTGACTTTACTCACCAACTATCATTTTCCCGGCAACGTGCGAGAACTGCGATCGATGGTCTTCGATGCCGTGGCACGCCACAAATCCGGGCGGGTGCTGGCGGTAAAAAGTTTCCGCAAGACCATCAAGACACAACAAGTCTCTGCGGTGCCATCAAAGAAGAAGGCAGCGGAGAAAGCTGACTCGCAGGGAAGATTCCAGACCTTGAAGGAAGCGGAACAACTGCACATTGAGGAGGCATTACACCGGGCCGGCGGCAACCAAGGCACTGCCGCCGCCTTGCTGGGCATCTCGCGACCAGCCCTCAACCGGCGCCTAGCGAGGATGCGGGGTGATTGAGCCTGAAATGCTTTTTACGCTAATTGGCAATCATTCCATCGTCATACCAATTGAGCTTGTCGCAGGCATCGGTGGAATATTGGTTTAGACACGAGACAAGGGATAAAGCAAATTAGATCAAGCTTACTAACGCTACAAAGGAAATCACTGCGAAAATAAACAGCACAGGCAGGATAAAAACATCCGCTGGGAATTCTAAGCTTTTCATATTGTTTTCAGATGGCATTTGAAACTCCTAATTGTCGAATACACTTCTTTCATTCAGAAACGATTAACATATTTCCTGATTACCCCTGAGGCTCAGCTATTGAGTCAGTGGGTGGCGCATACTGAACCTGAAGCCAAATGAGGAGACCGCCATGGCC
>JAMJIN010000592.1:0-1073 GCA_036784775.1 Chromatiales bacterium
AAAGGTGACTTTTCGTCTCCTTTCTGGAATATGTACAGAGGACTTTCACCTCATAAAATCATGCCCATGCCGGGCACACACAAAGCGCTTCAACGGACAGGCCAAGCTGTGTGGCGTTATATTTTCCGGAGTGTTATTCAGCTACCCAGTTTTCAATTGAGAGGTCGGGAACTCTAGAAAATTCACGGACATTATTCGTAACTAATACGGCGTTCATACTCCGTGCATGAGCCGATATCAGTAAGTCATTATTTCCAATCAAGGCACCCTGTTTTTTTAACAAAGCCCGGATAAATCCATAATGCCTTGCAGCATCTTCATCCCAAGGATCAATAAGCAGTCTTTGAGTAAAAATATCAAGTTGCTCCCAACGAGCTTCTCTTAATGAATAATCTCCATTCTCAATACCAAAGCATAATTTTCCATATGTAACAGAAGAAATACATATATTTTTTATAGCCTTAAATTTGTGTCTCAACTCATCTGAGTGATTTTTCAGGACATATATACATATATTTGTATCAAGCATGTACATCAATCAAAATCCCTTTCTTGTGGTTGAGCATCGAGCCTATCCTTTAAGAAATCATCGGCAAAGGCAGGTTGAGAATCGAAAAACTCATCCCATGTTGGCTTTTTTTCGGTAATGATTATGCTTGAGCCTTGCTTTGTAATGTAAACCTCGTCAGTATCAAAGCGGTACTCTTTAGGTATACGTACAGCTTGGCTTCGACCGTTCATAAAAATTTTTGCTATCTGAGATTCCATAGTGAACTCCAATTGAAATTGATATATACCAATAAGTATATATCACTCGGTGACAAATTCAAGATGGAATGCAAGCAAATGAATTATAAGGAAAATCTAACGAATAAGGTTAGATCGTGCGAAGCCGCGATCTAAACCGTTTGTTGGACAAGCCCACAGCAGTTAAGCAGTACCGCTCTTTAAGAAAATAGCTTTTTAACTTTCTGCTGAGCCCAAGGTTCATTTAGCCGATGAACCTTGGGCGCATACAGATCGTGTTGCCATTGCAGCAACATTGGCTCATAAATGGGGTATTTGCAGCAAAT
>JAMJIN010000593.1:0-1073 GCA_036784775.1 Chromatiales bacterium
TGGTGATGTCACCCACGCACCTTCTATTAATTTATTACGACCTGTCACTTTCAGGTTTGGTGATATTTGACCAATGACGACTGGCACACATGCGTCACAGTATGAGGTGACAGTTTTGCAAGAGGGGTATGCTTTCACTACAGAATCAGGTAAAGATGTCTGAGATCCCAACTGCTGTAAAATACTACTTGGTTCGAATGTAATTTGATCCAACTGATTCCTGTTAAATTTTTTACTTACATCCAAAGTTAATCTTTGCTTTGGTGTTTCCTTGTTATCAGACATGGGGTCAATTCCGTTTTGTCAATTCCAATTCCAGTCAATTCCAAAAAAATATTCCAATTCCACCTTAACACAGTTTTATTTGTACTTGAAATCATGTGTGTACAATCATATTTAATCAGATATGATTAACAAATTAACTATTGTTCATTCAATGCATATATATATATGTGTGTGTGTGTCAGGTTTGATTTTAAACTAAAATTATTGCATTCAGCCATTTGATATGTACTTTCTGCTGCGATATCTCTCCTGGATTTTTGCTAACCAGACATTTTGGACAGCCCTGGAAACAGTGGACAGTTGAGTCGTTAATCTGAGTTTTGAACAGTTCCCCCCCCCCCCCGTTTATATCAGTTGTATATTTTAATAGTCAATTTAAGGGGTAAACATTAACATTATCAAGTCAATAATTCCAACAAAATCTATTCCAATTCCGGAATTGGAATTGAGGGTCGATTCCAATTCCGGAATGGAATTGACCCCATGTCTGCCTGGTATTCCTCAAGACACTGACATCATTAAATGTGAATCATCCAATAGGCATCCATGTTACAAATACCAGGGGTTTCCCTTGCATGTGCGAACTTCGTCTTTTCCTTGCAGCGATCTGTCGCTGGCAAGGAAGAAGTAGTTTGTCACAATTGTATTTTATATCGAATTAGTATAGATTAGTAAGTACTAATACAGTCCAACCCAGCCGTGGCCGCCAGGATGAATTGGCGGGGTGGGGCCGATAACTGAATCGGTTTGTATTGGTGGCCGCCGATAAAAAGGCTTTAATTTAAGTC
>JAMJIN010000594.1:0-1072 GCA_036784775.1 Chromatiales bacterium
ACCTCGACCGATAACGGCAGCAACCGCTGCAGTGGCTGCCGCAGATGCCGCGTCGACCAGCTCCTGCTCGTGTCGAATCGGTGCGACGGCGGCGGCGGCGGCGGCGGCGGGAGCGGCAGCACCGTCCGTGTCGCACTGTTCTAACTTTATCGGGACGGGAGCAGTAGCCGGAGCGGCAGCAGCAGGGGGCTGTTCTCGTAACGCCGGCACGGGCGGCGCCGGCGATGCTACCGGCGCTCGCCGGCGATACGTGTCCTGCATCATGCGCGTGTGCACGAGCACGGACTGCGCGTTGCGGTCGGCCACGTCGTAGCTCACCTGCTGCGTAGCGAGACGGTGCAGCATGTGGCGCGACAGGTCGTACATGTCGCCCGGTCGGCGGCCGGCCGAACGAGCGCAGGCTATGTGCGCCTTCCGCAGTCGCGTCGCCGTTATCGTGCACGCGTTCCCGCGGCGGTCCGACACGACCAGGCCGTCGCGACGAAACGCCACGGTCATCGCGGTGGTGAGGTGAGACGCCGGCAAGCTGCCGCCGCTGGCAGTCGCGAACAGGTACGGGCACGATCGCGGCACGACGCCGGATCGCACGGTCACGAGAGTCGCAGCGTGGCGACGGGTCTCGTCCGACAACACCAGTCGCGCAGATCCGTACGTCGACGAAGTCTTATGGCACGCCACGTGAACGACGTGATGGCCGTGCACTGCCGACGAGCGGTCGAACTCGTCGACGGTCATATGCAGGACGGCCCCCGATCGCTGGCCGTTCGACCGGGCCACCTCGATGAGGACGTAGTCGCGCAGCCGACGGAACTCGCCGCCCGTCGCCAGCCCGCCGCCGTCCGAGGCCAGCCGTTCTGCGGTGCTCACCGCGTCTCTCACCGTGGACAGGCCGTCGAACTCGGGCAGCAACCCGATCAGCTTCCGCACGACGTCGTCCTCGGCCTCCCTGTGCCGGTGTCGTTGCCTCGCCGCGTCCGCCTTCAGGTTGACCGTCCAGTTGCCGATCCTCTCTTCGGCCTGCCGGCAGAAATCGGCCGCGAACAGTTCCGTCATCGCCGCGAGCATGACGTAC
>JAMJIN010000231.1:0-4744 GCA_036784775.1 Chromatiales bacterium
GGATGTGACGTTCTGACGGAGGATGTATCGACGCAGCGAGGCGGCCTTCGCCATCTATGCGCGGTTTTACTCAGCCGCTAACAAACGGGTCTGGACAAGGAGCGTATTGCGGCCTATGTCCGGACGCAGCTCCGTGAGGAGGCGCCGTTCGACCCCTATTTCAATTACGCTGAGCACGAAAAGCTCTACTGCACCGAGTTCATCGCGTTGGCGCTGGAAGCAGGAGGCGCAGAACGTTTCGAACTCCCTTCGAATCGCCCAAATCGTTCGGTTTCCGTGGTGTTGGATTGGCTGAAGATCCCCGACCACGGACTGTTGATGCCTTCAGATCTTGTTGTTGCATCAAAGCAGGTGGCGTTGTTGAGCACCAGACATACACTGACCGAGATCTATCTGCTCAACGCATTGAAAGAGGAGCTGCATCGTCGTTTCACCTGTGATCAGCGCTTGGGCAACCTCTTTTATTGGAACGGATTCAAAGTGCGACTGAGAAAGCCGGTAGACAGATTCATGGATACGGGTCTGGCGCTGTTTCCGTTGGAGAGTGAGGTCGATGAGCGGGAGGTTCGGCTTGCCGTGCGGGAGCTGGCGGACGAGATGTACGGGGCTCTGCCCGAAACGGCGGTGTTGTCGAGGTGCGAAGATATCAAGCAGGAGAGTATCCTGGCCGGGCAGTGAAACCAGATGGGATGCGATTCGAGCAAGGTGGGAATTTGGGTGTCACCACCCAATTTGACGGCGAGTTCCCAGGAGAGGAGTACGTCGGCAAAAGACAGCTACCCGCGGCTTAGCGGGAGCGGAAACAGAAGCGGAGGATAAGACATTGAACAGATTGACACTGATTTCACTGGCGGCGGCAGCCTCGTTTTGCGTGCACTCCACGGCCATGGCTGAGCCCATGTTCGATCCGGGCGTGATGTTCTACGTGAATGTGCCTATTGGGCAGAGTAGTTCCCGGAATAGCGGTGAAGAACGGCTCGGATTTCGGCTCGACTATGATTCCCGGCAGTTGTGGAATGAGAAAAGAGTGCGATGGGGCGCGTCGCGTTTCCGTATGGCGCCACTACTCGATTTCAATATGACTGGAGCCGGAGCGGGTTCGATTGATCTGCGTGGTCAGACGCTCGCCTATTCTCCCGGCGGTGAAGATGGATCAAGCTCGACCCCCGAGGCCTCGAAAGCGAGCTTTCAAGATTTTCCCTGGCTTTGGGCGATCCTGGGCGGCGCAGCCGCCGGCTTGGCGATTTCCTGTGCCAACGACCAGTGGCCTTGCTTTCATAGGGATGATGAAGTGAGTGGCGATAGTGTCCCACCAGACGATTATGTCCCCCCACCAGAAGAGCCTACCTAAACTTGCTGCATAAGGGCTCCAGGAAAACAGGAATAGGGCGGAGGGAATAATTCTTCCCCCGCCCCTTTTTTGTCGCATAAAATACTTCCTGGAAATCAGAGATGGTAGGGTGCGCTGTGCGCACCATGACGCTCTTATTCAATAATCAGCCGAGAGAAGGCAATGAGAAAATCCGCAAAAAACCTGTTATTGGCAATAGTAGGCCTGACCCTGTCCCAAGCCGTACCGGCGGACGAAGAACCCGCACTTCTGGTATCGACACAACGCCTCACCCTGGAGGTGGCAACATCCATTGCCCAAGGTGCAGTCGCTGCCTGCCGCGAACAGGGTATCCAGATTGCCGCCACCGTGGTGGATCGTGAGGGAACGGTACAGGTCGTGCTCAGAGATACCATTGCCGCCCCCATCACCGTGCCGATCAGCCGGCAAAAGGCTTATACCGCCGTTAACTTCAATGCGGCAACCTCTCAACTCAGTGACCGGGCCGATACGCCGATTGGCCGCATCGATGGACTGGTGATGGCTGCGGGCGGTCTGGCAATCCAGGTGGGTGGACAGTTGGTGGGTGGTATCGGCGTCAGCGGGGCGCCTTCGGGCAAGACCGATGAAGCATGCGCCCAAGCGGGCATCGACAAGGTCATTGATGACCTGGAGATGTCAATGTAGGCCTGATCAAGCGCAGCGGATCAGGCGGCTCAAATCGGCTGTTTTGTTGAGACGAACCTGTTAGGGAGCCTCTGAACAAGTCATGGACCTACAGCTTGCGGCTGAAATGCACTGCTTCTTCGTTGGAAATCTTCGCAATAGCCTGCTATTACGAAGATTTCCGCCACAAATCAGCGCATTTCATCTCACAATCTGAACGGCCCAGACTTATTCAGAGGCTCCTTAGCCGGGCATTACAGAATTGTGATGATGATCGTGGTTATGGTCGTGCGGTTCAGCGGGCGACAATGCCTCCCCGGCAACAACCTTGGCGGCTGCAGCTTGTGGATCGGTCTCGCTGGTGGCGACAACCCGGACACCCTGAGATGCCATGCGGCGAATGAAACCCTCTCCGCAGCCACCGGTAATCAGCACGTCCAGTTCAAAAACGGGATGCTGGCTGCCGCGGAACTCATGCATGCTCATCTCCTTTGGGAGATCCAGCCGCTCGCCTTCGATTATCTGACCACTACCATCCTGTTCGAACACCAGAAAACGGCGGGTTTTTCCGGCGTGCCCGGTGATGGTCCGGAAATTCTGGCTGGTGATACCGATTTTCATAATGGCCTCAGGCGGCTGCCCGGTTTGAAACGAGTGACCTGGCCCACTCTTCCATAGCTGCATTGGCGACAGGCATGGGGGCTTCCATGAAGGTGATATTGAAATGCCCGTCGGTTTCACAGACACCGATGGAGCGTGGACGCACGGCCAGCTGCATGGGGTCTTGCAGCGTCAGGCCGAAGCAGAAAACGATGTTGACTGCTGCAGTGATCTCTTCAGCAACCTGACCTTCCGGTAGGGCAGTCGTATGGGCGAAATGATCAAAAACTGCGATGAATCTGGCGCTTCGATGAGTTTCGATCTGCTGCCTGATATGGGCAACTATTTCATCTACTGAATTGAATCGGCACTCCGGCCGTTTGATGTCCAGTTGAAAAACAGGATAAGTCTCTTCCAGCAGTGTTTGCTTCACCTTGCCTACTCCAAGCCGTCTAGTTAGTTTCCGCCCAGAAAACCTATCATTCAGGACAGTGGGAATGCTAAGCGGCATCCCGGCTGGAGGCATTGAAAATAGTCAATCTTCGGCGATCCGCTGCAGATTGGGGATGTCGAGCAGGAAATGGTTGCTGCTGGTCTCTACCAACAGACTCTGCCGTTTGAATTCCGCTATGGTTCGGCTGGCGGTCTCAGTGGTAATGCCCAACATCGCACCCATGTCTTCACGGGCGAAGAGTTGGCATTCGCTGGTTTCCGCATCACTGACCAGGCGCAGTAGCAATCTTGCCACACGCTGCTTGGCGGATCCGGTTGAAAGTTCAGTGAGCCAGGCGTCGGCTTCGTTGAGTGCCCGTTGCCAGCGGTTGAGTAATTCCCGGTGAAGTTTTGGGTTCTCTTTGCTCAGATTTTCCACGACTTTGATCGGCAGGCTGCAAACTTCAGTCGGTTGCAGGACGACGGCATCGTGCTTGTAGTTTTCTCCGAGCAGGCACTCCAGCCCAGTGACATCCGTGGCACGGATCAGGCGTACGATGCGCTGGCTGCCGTCCGGCAGGTACTGTACCAGCTTGAGTACGCCGGACCGGATAGTGTACATGCGGTCGCCGACGTCGCCGGCGCGATAGAGAATGGACCCTACCGAAAGTGTGTATTGGTCGATAGGGTCGTGTATCTGTTCAAAATTGTCTTCGTCCAACCCTGAAAAAAGCACCGACTCCCTGAGTGCGCAGACTTTGCAGTCTGCAATACCATCCCAGGCATCTTTGAATGTGACATTTTTTACCATGTTGGCATTTCCGATGGTATGTAAGTAGGCTGGCAAGCCCTGTCGCAGGTCAAACGCCTGCTTTTTCCAGAGTGTGGATCAGGTTGCACGATAGCAGATATCAGTGCGAGAAAAAGCCTGAATTTAGTTCCCGATTTCATCTGAAATGGTGCAAACTGTCCATTCAGGCAGTTTCTTGATGCTACCATAGCTGCGTTTTTGTGTGCTCATGCCTGATGGCAATGGAGGAGATATGGCTGCAGGTCAAGATGATCATAAATTCTGGATTCTCGGTGTGGATGATGAACCACAGAACCTGGAGATTCTCGAGGAGATTCTGGGAGATCAGTTTGAGTTGACGCTTGTGAGCAGTGGCCGTGCCTGCCTGGACGAGGCAAATGCCGCTCCGCCTGACTTAATTCTGCTTGACGTCAATATGCAGGGGATGGACGGTCTAGAGGTCTGCCGTCGTTTAAAGGCAGAACCCGATACCTCGGATATTCCGGTCATCTTCGTCTCCGCCTACTCCAAACTGGAAGAGCGATTGGCGGGCTACCGGGCAGGGGGTGACGATTACGTCACGAAACCTTTCGACGATGAGGAACTCCTGATCAAGGTCAAGCTTGCGCTTGCGACCAAGCGCCAGCTCGATTCGCTTCAGCAGTCCTCAACTGATGCCCTGGATGTGGCGCAAACGGCCCTGTCTGTCAGTGGTGAAGCTGAAGCACTCCTCCATTTTTTGGGTACTGCCTACCCGTTGAACAGTCGAGCGGATCTCGGCAAGAGCATGCTTGATATGTTTGAGTGTTACGGGTTGAGAGTTGTGTTGAGAATAGAGAGTGAACCCCAGCGTTGCATAAAAACAGGCCAGCAATGACTACGCTGCCTTCTCGATTTCATCCAGGTAATGCAATAACTCGTTTTGC
>JAMJIN010000595.1:0-1071 GCA_036784775.1 Chromatiales bacterium
GTATGAACATTTAAAAACCGCGTTACTGGCCTGCTACGATTTCACGGAAGAAGAAGCAGCGTCTAAGTTGGAAGACCTAGACGATTTAGGTGATCGCCGACCATCCGACATGTTAGCACACATGCTAATGTTGAACGGCAATAACCAAGTGGGTACAATTTTTCGAGAACGCTTCCTTAGACAACTTCCTGACGACGTCCGTGTCACGTTGGCTGCGCTTCAATTCCACGTTTCTGCGCCGTTACAACAGTTCCCCACACCAGATCATCGTTTTGATAGCATACACGTGGACATTGTAGGCCCACTGCCATCATCGCAAGGAACATCTTACTTGTTCACAATCGTTGATCGTTTCACACGATGGCCGGAAGCCATACCTATGGCAGATGCTACTGCCGTATCCTGTGCGCGAGCTTTATTAGAGAATTGGGTGCCACGTTTCGGCGTACCCACTGACATAGTATCCGACCGGGGTCGACAGTTTATTTCCGGACTATGGATGGAACTCGGGAAACTACTGGGCATGCAACTTCATCACACGACAGCCTACCATGCACAATCGAACGGCTTAGTTGAGCGATTCCACAGACAGCTAAAAGCGTCACTCAAAGCTCGTCTACACGGTCCGGATTGGCGAGACGAACTGCCCATAGTTCTACTGGGCATACGGTGTTCCATCAAAGAAGATTTGGGGTGTACTTCCGCCGAACTTGTCTATGGAACAACACTCCGTCTGCCGGGCGAGTTTTTCGAAACTACTAAAGCATCGACAGAAGTAACCACAGACGCATTAGCCCTACTCACACGATTGCGTAAGACCATGCGTAGCCTGCGAGCGAAATCGATGACTCATCACGGCCGACAACACGTTTCTCGAATACCAACCGCACTCCTGACATGTACGTTCGTCTTCGTACGCAAAGACGCTCATCGCACACCTCTGGAGTGCCCATATGAAGGACCGTTCAGAGTGTTAGAGCGTAATGACAAGTACTATACGTTGGACATTCGTGGTCGAAGAGACACGGTGTCCATCGATCGTCTGAAACCAGCATTTGTGGACGACGACTT
>JAMJIN010000596.1:0-1070 GCA_036784775.1 Chromatiales bacterium
TTGTCTTGGCTCCAACAAGGTGTCTTAGCTTGCTTTCATTGTCTTGTGATTGCTCCAACAAGGTGCCATAGCTTGCTTTCATTACCCTGTCTCTGCCTCATTCATCAGAAAATTAGGAAAATGTATAATTATGGTGTAGCAGACCTCAAAGACTGTTGCTTAATGCCTACCATGGCAGTGTGTCAGGGGTGATTGTGTTTTGCTGTCAGCATGTTTACCAGGAGTGATTGTGTTCTGTCAGCATGTCTACCAGGAGTGATTGTGTTCTGTCAGCATGTCTACCAGGAGTGATTGTGTTCTGTCAGCATGTCTACCCGGAGTGTCTACCAGTGTTCTGCTGTCAGGGTGTGTACCAGATGTGATTGTCTTCTGCTGTCAGGGTGTGTACCAGGGATGATTGTCTTCTGCTGTCAGGGTATCTACCAAGGGTGATTGTCTTCTGCTGTCAGGGTGTCTACCAGGGATGATTGTCTTCTGCTGTCAGGGTGTCTACCAAGGGTGATTGTCTTCTGCTGTCAGGGTGTCTACCAGGAGTGATTGTGTTCTGCTGTCAGCGTTTACCAGGGGTGATTGTGTTCTGCTCTCAGCATGTCTACCAGGAGTGATTGTGTTCTGCTGTCAGCATGTCTACCAGGGGTGATTGTGTTCTGCTGTCAGCATGTCTACCAGGGGTGATTGTGTTCTGCTGTCAGCGTTTACCAGGGGTGATTGCGTTCTGCTCTCAGCATGTCTACCAGGAGTGATTGTGTTCTGTTGTCAGCATGTCTACCAGGGGTGATTGTGTTCTGCTGTCAACGTGTTATGTTTTTACCAAAATTACACAAGAGTTCTGATCTGTTTCTACATCCGGCCTGGCCCCAATAACGTCAACCTTTGCAAATTTAGTGATTTTTTGGTTTTTTATTTTACTAAGTTTATTTACATCAACAATTCATGAAATTATATTGTACAGTCATGTGTAAATAAACCTAATCAAACAAAAAAAACCAGAAAATCAATTAAATATATTGTAAAAGTAAATATAACGAAAGTGGGAGCCTTTTTGAAAGATTATGAGGATGTTTGAAAAA
>JAMJIN010000597.1:0-1070 GCA_036784775.1 Chromatiales bacterium
AAGTTTATATATATATATATATATATATATATATATATATATATATATATATATATATATATATATATATATATATATATATAAATTATATAACAGGCAAAAAACAATAGTATCTGAAAAAAAGTATAAAGGGAGTACGAAAATAAGCTTTTGACGATGATTAAAGACAAACCAAAGCTTTTCTACAGCTATGTAAGAAGCAAAAGGTAAAACCAGCCACACCACATTTAAGAAAGGAGGACGGTGAAACAAATTACCACGAAAAAGCTGATGCTCTAGGGAAGTTCTTTAGAACCAGGCATCGACGTTAACACTGCCCCGCTGGCCCGGCGGCTTTTTTGGGGCTGTCGGGCCAGTTCGGGCCACAAGTTTCCATATTTTACAAGCCCGGTGGGCCAACATATTTTCAGATCATTTTTATTCCATTAGTCACAGCCACATGTCATCGTTTCAATCGCTTGTCATTGCCATCCACCCGGCGCTATAATTAAACACAATCTTCATCTCATCTGATTTTGTGTTGTCGCTTCGTATAGTTGCCGTCTTGTTGGCACATATGATTGTCAAATAGTGTGTTTTAGCAATCTGAATTGCTACGAGTAGCTGCATTAGCCGTGTTTTCATTAGTTTAATATGGCGCGTTTACAGAATGAGCACTAATAATACTACAGTTGCATCAGAATTCAACGCACGAACGGCTCATATCAATATTCTTATTAAAACAACAAAGTCATATTTAAAGTAATATTTGTATTGCATAGCACGAAATAGATAATGGAAAACGGAAATATACCTAAAAAAATTCACATGAAACACATTATTTGTAGAGCACTAACAGGCACTTTAAAAATCATATTTAAGATAACTACAATAATTTTTTTTTTTAAACACACCATAAGGAGACTTAAATTGCTAGCTATAGTGATGCTTAATAGAGGTTATGCAATAAAAACTGATAATATGCTAACTGTAATATGTATGTACATCATTCATATATGTACCAGGCATGGTTTAATTTCAATTGTTGATTTGTTAATTGAATTAACTCAAATAATATAATTTCATCAAAT
>JAMJIN010000598.1:0-1068 GCA_036784775.1 Chromatiales bacterium
GACAAGAGAACAGAACAACGATGGAATTAGCAAAAAAGAAAATGCTGGATTGACCTAACAAGATATGGTGAAAACACAAGAGTGGAGTGAGACACGAAGCAGGATTTCAACGAACGGACAAGATAAGGTTGGCGCTGGTGGACAAGACAGGCGTGGAGTGATATAAGAAATCAAGGACAATACAGCCTTTGGGTGTAAGATCATAGCCACATGTATATTATATTTATCACTCGAGTCGAATAACCTGCTTGTTGGGTTTCGGGTAGATTCGATTCCTGTAAGGTAAGTAACCCCAGCCGAGTCTGTTGAGATGTATTATTCGAGTCGATTCAAACGGATTGGCAGGAATCAACTCTGATTTACCCATCTCAGACCAATGTCTTTGAAACAGTATCGGGTCCTTACTAGAGTCACGCACGCACGCCAACGGTGCCCTTGATGCAAAAACACAACACAGACACTAAAATGTCGTGCTTTGGGCAAGCCAATACACGCATATTCTTTGAAAACCAAAAAACCAAGAACAAACTCATCAAATTCAATGTGAAAGGATACACACATCATATAAACGACGCATTGCTCAATTTTTATACAGACATAGCTAAGATGTCTCCACAAGCCGGTTTCGAAGTGAACTTTCCAGTGACGGCCCAGTTTACACCTGCAGAGGAACAACTTACCTGTTGCAGACGGATCGACATATGTGCTTCTCTGCTCATCCGTACCTTGTCGGAAAAAGCTGGCTGACTTGGCCTTTTATGTGATTAAAATACACATAAATCATGAAGTGGCACATTTCCAAATAGTTTTTTGCAGTGGTTAAATACATATATATGAATCGTGAAGTGGCACACTTCCAAATAGTTTTGAACAGTAGTCACATGGCTCATTGCAACGTTAACACATATTATTATTCACACTAGTGGACTTATGCACCAACTAGGGTATCAAAAGGATAAGAAAGTAAGTAAGTAAGTAAGTAAGTAAGCAAGTAAGTAAGTAGGGAGAGAGAGACATATGCGTTTATTTGACCAATATATATATATATATATATATATATATAGATAT
>JAMJIN010000599.1:0-1068 GCA_036784775.1 Chromatiales bacterium
CAGGAATCGGCCGGCGACTGAGGCAGCGGCGTTGGCATCACTCATTCGGTACACCTTGCGACTGTCACCGCCGACGATATCGTTCACCTCGCTCATGTCCACCTGGTCGCCAATGGCAACGACGTAGACAGACGTCGACGGAGCGTCCCTGAGATCGCGCGCGCGTTGTGACGTCATTTCCCTGCGGATGTTGCTTCCGCCGTCCGTCAACAGGACGACGACGTTTTCTACGGAACTACGGTCGCCATTACCGGAAGTGAGCATTGTGTCGCGTGCGACACGCAGCGCCTCCTGGGTGTTGGTGCGGCCGCCGTTCTGGTAGAACGCGAGAGCGTTGAGGACGTCGCGCTCCTCCGAGAACTTGTTCAGATGGAAAGCGATGGTGACGTCATCGCTGTAAGTCAGCACGCCGACGCGAGTGCGTCCGAACTTGAACGACAGACCGTAGACCGTTTCACGTAGGAAGGCGACGATCGCCTTGTACGTCTTGTCGACGCTGCCCGAGAAGTCCAGTAGGAAGACGACGTCTCGTTGGCTCCGGCAAACTGCAGCGACAACAAGCGAATGACACAGTAAACACTGCTGCACATGTTCATCACCAGGTGGTCAATGAGGTGGTTTGTATAAGCAGCGGAAAGGTGTGAACTGTTCGTGTGAAAGGTGTGAACTGTTTGTGTGAAATGTTCATGGGAGAGGTGTGAAATGTTCGTCTGAAAGGTGCGAAATGTCTGTGTGAAAGGTATGAAATGTCTGTGTGAAGGGTACGTTCTTTCACTAAATGTATGGCGGTAAAGATGAAACATGAGTGTTAAATGCGAAATATACTACCACGGTAGCGGGACTTTATCCCAGTGTGAAACCGAACAAAAGCCTAATGTATGACTAATCTCAATATATACTAGTGGATACTACAATATGTTTTTAACTGTTGAATTCCATTGCTGTTGTCCCTAGTTCGCTTCATTCATTATGTGCCATGTCACAAAAAAAGGACACCGTGGAGAACTTTATTCGATGGCGTATGCCGAGTGTTACCAGCAATCATACGGACCTAAGAAAATGAGTCAA
>JAMJIN010000600.1:0-1068 GCA_036784775.1 Chromatiales bacterium
ACATTGTCCACAACCTCAATTTGTCTTGTGACGATCTGGCCAGCCTCCTTGGCCGCCGTACAGGTTTTCATCATACACCACGTCGTACTGCCCTGGCAGCTCCTTAAATATGTCGAGTATGTTGGACTCGATGGAACTGAAGAGACTTCTCGGAGTGTACCCGTCGCGCACGGACCGACACAGGGTGACGACATTCGGCCTGTGGCGGGCGTCGATTATTTCCAGTATCTCCCGTAGCTGCGACGTCCGAGTTCGTATCTCGGCGGCGTCGGGTTTGTGCAGGAACACGACGCTGTCGTTCGGTGTGTTGGCGCCCTGGCAAAGTCCAAATGACCCGAAACCCATTTGTCTGAAATATGCTGATGCTGGCGACGTCTCCAGACAAAATCCGAATTCCATCAGCGCGCGCAGGTGGTTGAGTTTGAACTGGTACAAGGCGTCTGTCAGCTCGTTCACAACGACAAGCAGTCGTTTAGTTTTTTCCGGACAAAACAACAGGACATCTCTATTCCAATACGCCAACACCACCTTGTAAACTACAGAGCGTATTTCATCAATGGAAACGGGACACGTGTCTTGGTCGGATTTGACGGCTGTGCGACACCGATTGATGAATGATCCGATGAGTTCACGCATCATGCGGTTGCCGAGGCCTTCGTGGTTGATATGTTTCGGGCAGAAAATATATGCGAGGGTTAGGTGTAACTCCGCGACCATGTTCCAGTCCAGTCCAGCATCTACTAAGCTCTGGGCGGGCAACTCGACGCCGAAGTAATCCTCATCGACGTCGAGTATGATGTTTCCTGACGCACCGATCCAGTCTCGTTTCGTCTTCAACATCTCGAGAGCCACGTGGTCCACGGCCTGCTCGCCGAAATAGTGGCGGCGCACCTGGTGGACACAGAGAGCGAAAGTCAAGCGCTAGCCCCAGCAACATCATGTAAAAGGTACGTTCTTACATAGTGCAGTATCCCGTCCGCTCTTTACCCCCCCCCCCCCCCGGCAGTATCCCGTCCGCTTTACACTTCACCCCTGGCAGACCTGTTCATTCCAATCAGTAGCATATTA
>JAMJIN010000601.1:0-1067 GCA_036784775.1 Chromatiales bacterium
TCCTATTGTGGATCGTGGCATCATCTTGCAACAACCAGTGACTCATTCCGTGAGTCACTGCTGAACATTCGTACTAATCAAGAAAGATCATGCCGAAACGCATATCCCTTACCTTGAGCGCTATTTGCGATCACCACAGGCTCGCCGGATTTATGCGTCTAAAATGCAAGGCGCTGTTGCCAGAAGGCGCAGTCTCACGAAAACAGATTTTTTAAATTTGGAAATTCCTTTCCCAGCACTGAAAGACCAAAAACGCATTGCCCATCTGCTCGGCAAAGTGGAAGGGCTGATCGCCCAGCGCAAACAACACCTGCAACAACTCGACGACCTGCTCAAAAGCGTCTTTCTGGAGATGTTTGGTGATCCGGTGTCGAATGATATGGGGTGGGATTCTGATGATTTCGAATCGATCATTGTCTCGACAAGAAACGGACTTTCACCATCAAGGGCTGGAAGCGTAAAGGGATATGTTTATATCCTTTCGGCAATCACGGGCGATTCATTCAAGGAGATTTATAAGGAGGATAAATTTACCAAAGTGAGAGATACATACTTCCCATCCACGGATGATTTTTTGGTTTGCCGTGGAAACGGAAATTTAAACCCGGTAGTTGCATAAATACCGGTGCTGATACCCGTTTCATCGCATAAAAGACAGGGTGAAATGAATATTTTGCATAATTTCTGGAATTCACCGCTGGTGAGATCCAGAAACCAGGAAAAATCCTGCATTTAAGCGAGAAAAATGAGAAAGCGGATTGTTGTCGAGGTAAAATAAGCTCGTCAAAACAAAACCTTACCCAACAACAAACCCGCTTATTATGAAGTCTAGCAGATCAGAGATTCACCGCAAAATCCATGCCCTTCCCATTCTTCGTTTTGAAGACCAGCGACTTACCTCTTTTTCCGGCTTGGTAGTCTTTCAAAAGCTGTTCGAACATCTTGCCCTGAAAGACCGATTGCGCCGATGCTTCAAACACCTGGATGTCAGTCCGATCTTTGGCCATGCCGACATCGTCCTGCTGTTGGTGGTTCATCTTCTGCTGGGGTACCGGGAACTCCGCCAC
>JAMJIN010000602.1:0-1067 GCA_036784775.1 Chromatiales bacterium
GGCTCCCTACATCTTCCCGATTTCTTTCTCGATGTCACTCTTTGTCGCTGGCTGTTTCTTCTGACTCGCTATTTGCAGCTATTCCATCCGGTTACCGCTGTTCGCCAATTATGTTCGGGTTTTTACCGCCATCTACAGCAGTTTGATGACTCAGCTGCGCCCTTTGATAAATGACAGATTCCGAACCGAGATTCATGTCCTCCTCCACGCACACCAGGGAAATCCTGAAATTTCGAGAGCGCTCGCCACCATTCTGCTTCTTTCGGCAGAGCTTGAGTGAAGGTGTATGAGGCAGGAAGATGAGCGACGAACCGGTTGCTTTTAAATTGGTGACTGCATATGAGCAATCCAGGGAATGTGGTGGTGTGGCCAATGCGTGGTATGTCACCCAACATGCGGGTCAACATCCTTACTCCACCCATCAAGCAACTGACTGAGGCCACCCTCAAAGCTGAGCTGGAGTCTCATCTCGATAGAGATGTAATCTCCCCTTTCTGAATTCAATAAACGTTCTTTGAATTCAGAAAAGCACCCAGGCTTATATCACACTCGGATATATGGAGCAGTGCCCAATCAGTGGAAACATCATAGTCGGAGTAAAAGGTAGGATATTTCCCATTTGATACAGCAGTCACCAGATGGCCCAGATGCTGAAGTAATACTCTGTGCTCCTTATGATGCTTTGCAAATTCAGGATAGTCATATTTTTTCATCAACTTCTCTTCAGTTGAGAAATGCATTCTCGTAAATTCCACCAGCTCCACCAACAAATCCTTTAGATCATCTTTATCAATACAGACTTCCACTGCAGAGTGAAGATGATTTACAAGTTCAAGCATCCTCTGATGCTGAATATCTATTTCCTCGACATTGACACTATATTCATCACACCAGGTAACGATCGGCATACTCTTCCCTCTCAATAAATCAAAAATCGTTGGGTATACAACTCAAACCAGATTTAATCAGTAACGTATTAAGTAAACCCCAGCGTTGCATAAAAACAGGCCAGCAATGACTACGCTGCCTTCTCGATTTCATCCAGGTAATGCAATAACTCGTTTTGC
>JAMJIN010000603.1:0-1067 GCA_036784775.1 Chromatiales bacterium
CTGGTGAGTAATGATAAGACTGGCTTAATTAATTGATTGATTTGTCTCTCACCTGTTCAACTGCACAATTTCTAAATACACTGGGGGTAATGACCGTGACCAAAACAATGCTGCTCTCTGGCACACTGTCTTCTATTGTTGTTTACAAACAGTGGCTCCAGTGTTATATGCTGTGGATTAACACACAAGCTGACATTGCAAATATGGCTACAACTTAGATGTTTAGGAATTTTTTTAAATTATGATGTAGCATGTACATTAATCTATGTACAAGAACTGTCTTCCATTTCCCAGCATTACCACCAGAAGCGGGAAATTTCACACATATGACACCATACTGCGTTAGCCTATATGATTTTTTACAACATCCTGTCCATAACATGCAACTGCTATTGCTTGACAAGACAGTTTTACACTCAATTTTCCGCCTATACTTTCTCACAAAAATGTCATCCATGCTTGTTTTACCATGATGCATTGCCTTGGTAACAAGCCAGTCTAAATTTCATATAATTTCCGACATCTCACAAACCGTCACGAAAGTTATACCAAATCGAAGAAAAACCTTTATCTCGATAAATCACAGAAGCAAATCCACATCGCAATGCTACACATTAATTGATATGTCACTGAGACATGCCCCCGTATGAGGGGAAAAATTTCAAGTGGGCTGAATTACATATATGCACTTTAGTCATAAAGCCCACACTGCTTGCTGTGCCAGAGATATAGGAAATCTTACAAGTGTTTCACAAAATGTGGGGTATTTTCATCAATACAACACTAAAATTGTCAACTAATTTTTTATTAAGATATATATATTTTTTTAAATATGCACTGTTTTTGGGCAAAAAGCTAGCATTTCAGTGTATTTCACAACATTGATAGGTAATATTGAGCGTTCAAAGTACAACGAATTATGGTATGTGTGAAAACAAGCTATATATCTGACAAGTTTCCATGTGAACATCTACCCCACTAAAATTATGGCCATTGCTTAAATGTCAGTTGGACAGATTGCTCCCAGATCAGTCAGATAGTAAAAGTTTTTGACTCTGAAGTCGGAG
>JAMJIN010000604.1:0-1067 GCA_036784775.1 Chromatiales bacterium
CGAACGTCGCAAAAAGTTATCCGCTTCTTGATGGACGGCTTCGCGGAAGAGGAAGTGGTTTTGGACGAGATCTCGCATGACGTTAGTATGCCTACAATTTCAACATCAACCCGTGGATCCAAGTACTTTATGTGCTGGTCATATTTATCGCGTTTGGGAACGTATTGAACCCAATCTCGGCCAGGGCGGTCACTCTGAACCACAGTCACGTTGAGGTGGAACAGCTTCAGTAGTGGGTTGTTTTCAGAGATCACGGGAAGCATGCCGTTCCTGCGCGCGATACCATACAAAGAGGCATAGATGAACATCTTGTTGCCGGTCCGTCCCATGAATATTGCAGATATTCGTCCAGCGTCCGGCCTCGGCGCCAGAATCGTCGAAGTGTTCGACCTGTATCGCAACACAATGGTACGATCTTGGCTGTCTAAATCACCGTGAGACCTGAGGTTGGCAATGTAAGCGGCATCCTTTCCTCGCTCCAACTGACTCAGGTAACGGAGACTACTCATCTTGACGCAAGGGTGCTGGGCATCTGGTAGAGGGAAACCTTCTTCCAAGTCATATGTGACGGTGGTGCTGTATTTTGTTCGGATACTTGTCGAAGAGTCTTCAGCGGTCAATGTAGTCCAAAGTTTGGCGGATATCGCCACATTGTTGGACAAATAGAGCAGCACGTATAATGTCGGTATTGCCACCAATACCAGCGCGAGGAAAACGCATTTTCCTACCTTAATAAACGACATCGTCTGTATATTTGTTCAGCTGCACTAAGCCGGGACTGCAGTCCCACGATGTGTCGCGTGTTTAACTACATGATGGTGATGCGGTTTCATAAATTGTACACCCAATAGGTCACACATAAACGAACGGCGGATATCTCCGTTTATGTAGATCGTACGTCCGTCGGTTATTGGGCTAATCTTCACACGTATGCTCGCATGTTCTAGCACATTCAAGTATGCATTCTCACATACACCTACTTCTAGGCTATTTCATTATCATCAACGGGTATCCTTCATATTCGACGAAGATAGGGGGGGTGCTGTGACGGGGCTGGGGCGGTTGTA
>JAMJIN010000025.1:0-28056 GCA_036784775.1 Chromatiales bacterium
ACTGTCGAGGTCGATACACCCGGTACCACACCTTCTCAACGGCTCCCTACATCTTCCCGATTTCTTTCTCGATGTCACTCTTTGTCGCTGGCTGTTTCTTCTGACTCGCTATTTGCAGCTATTTCATCCGGTTACCGCTGTTCGCCAATTATGTTCGGGTTTTTACCGCCATCTACAGGTGCTGGAAGCGAACCGGCTGGTACGGGAGGAGGACCACCTGGGACTGGAGCGGCTCCTGCTGGGAGAGCAGTGGTGCAGCCTGGATCAACAGGGCGAGGGCCACTACTTTGATTTTGAGGCGGTAGTGGCCTATGTGTTGAAATGGGGCATCATGGATCGTTGGTCCAGCTATCATGGTGAAGGGGCAGTGCGGCGTTTTGAAAACGTATTGGACGATGCGGTGGGAGAGTATGCGCAGATGTTTGCGTGAATGCAGGGTCTGTTTGTGATGTTTCTTCGTTTGGATCTATATGAAAGATGAATGACGAGCTGCTACATAGAGCGAGAGCATTTGCCGTAGAGGCGCATGGAGCGCAGCGCTATGGCGATAAACCCTATATCTACCACCTGGATCAGGTGGCCGGGCTTGTCGAGTCTTATGGAAATAATGCTCAGGTCATAGGCTATCTGCACGATGTGGTTGAGGATACACCGGTGAGCCGCGTCGAAGTGGCGGAGGTGTTTGGCCACTTTGTTGGTGCCTGTGTGGAGATCGTAACCGACGAACCTGGACGTACCCGGGAGGAGAGGAAACGCAAAACCAACCAGAAGATGCGCCGTGTGAGCGGTAGCCATGAGCTGGCGCTAGTGGTAAAGGCGGCTGACAGGCTGGCAAACGTCACTGTCTGTTTAACGGAGCAAGACAGTACGCGGCTGGATATGTATCTTCGGGAGCAGGCTATTTTCAGATCAGCTGTCTATCGCGGGGGGCTGTGCGATGATATCTGGTCTCGCCTCAGCGAATGCCTCAAGGCATGATCGGGTTCAATATACCCATTGGCCGGGAGATCTGACGCACATTGCTGCGCATGACCCCCACTCCATCGGTGATCTGAATGAAGCGCTGTTCGATGTTGCTCATGCCGCCGTCCAAGTGGCTCATATTCTGTTCGATGAGCGTCATCTCATCCGCCATGGCGCCCATGGACTCGCGCACTGACGGCATCAACTCCCCCATAGACTCCGTGTGGCTATAGATATCGTCCATGTTGGCCATATGCTTGTCGATCAGTTCAACCTTGGCGGTGACCGAGTTCATGCTTTTGTTGACGCCCTGCAGATTGGTGTGCATGGAGTCCATGCTGTGGACGATGCCGTTCAGATCCTCCCACAGGATGCTGATGTAGTAGACATTGAATATCGCCACGATCATCAGAAACGCGGCAACGGCATAGAGGAAGAGGTTCGTGATGCGGAAGTGGTGGTGTCGTTCGTCGAGATGAATCTGGGTCTCACGTCCGAGACGCCCGATCACCTCCACCATTAATCGTTTGGGATCTTCTGCCATTTTCGTATTCCAATAAGGAGAAATCCGGGTTAGGGAAGAGGGAACATCCTGTTCATTGACCGGGCTGGTTGGCCCATGCGGTGCATGTCATGCCCCATATTCTGAATATCGAAATTCATCTTGTCGATGGCAGTTGAGATATAAGCGATGTTTCCGTCCACGGATTGGACATGTTGCTGGATGCCTTTGAGTGTGCCGCGCATACGCCGGAGATCGACAGTGATGGTACCCATCTCCCGGTCCATCGTCTCCGTCTGGCCGTTGATTCCGTTAAGCAGACTGACCCGTTTTTCCATGGACGTGATGTAAGTGTCGATATTTTCCATCTGGGTTGAGACGGAGGTGAAGTTCCGATTCATGTCACCGACCACCGCAGAGATACGGGTGATCTGTGATGACAGTGTCAGCAGCAGGATCAGAATGGAGATGGCGATGAGGCCGAGAATGATAAGCCCGGTCCGGATACTGTAGTTGAGCCGGTCGCCGAGAATGTTTTTAATCTCGATCTGGCTGACGATGATGGCTTCGAACGAGGTGACGGCACGCACCAACTGCTCGTCGGTAACGGTCTCTTGCGTGCTTTTGACAGCGGTTTTGTCCTGCTCGGTCATGCGACCGGTCTCCAAACGGGGTAACGGGAAAATGCTAACTTATTCTGCTTGGAATGAGAAGGATTAATGCCGACTATCAAACCATTTCTGATGGGAGATTTGCGGACGGGAAAGTAAAAACTCCAGCGCCTTCAAGACGCTGGAGTTTTTGTTGTGGAGGACGGTTTAGTGGTTGACCGTGGTTAGCCCCAGGCTAACCCAGGACTGCATGCCGCCACGATACCACTTCAGCTTGTAGGCCGGATAACCCAGTCTGATCAAGGTCTTGACATTGACCGCTGACTGCGGGCACCAGGCGCCGTTGCAGAAAAATGCCAGGGTCTTGGCATTACGGAAATCCCAACTGCCCTTTACCAGCCTTGCACCGAATGTATCCGTCAAAATACCTTGCAAGGTCTCTGCCTCAGCGTCGATTGCGAAGGAGCCTTCAACGTCGACATTGATCTTGTTCCAGGGAATATTGGTCGAGCCTGGAATGGTGCCGCGAGCCATCCATTCAGGGGTGCGTGAATCGATCACCATTACGGTGCGGTCTCTGTTGGCACCCCGCTTCAGGTAACCCAGAACCTCCAGCTCACCCAGGGTTTCAATACCCTGGCCCAACGGCATCGGTTGGATGCAGAAAGGTGGGCAGTGGCGAGCGATCTTATTGTAGGCCTTGGGAACCGTGGCGTTCTTGTCACTGCTTCTCTCAATAGTGACGCTCTTTCCATTGTGCATCACATCGACCGAGTGCAGTGTCGAAGTGATATTGTTGCCATGGTCAGCCATCGCTGCTCCAGAGAGCGCAATTCCGCCAACCAGAGCGAGTCTTATCAATGCCTTGGCATATTTCATTATGAACTTCCTCCTGATAGGAAAGTCGTGATCAATATTTGAGGTATGAAGGCATCTTCAGATCTTTCTGCGCGACTGCCTGTTTGTATCCCATTTCGCTCTGTGACTTTGCTTTTGCCGCAAGTTTTTTGGCGGTTTTATAGTCACCCTTTGCCAGTGCGGCCTTGGCCTTTTTCAGCATCTTGCCGACATCACGCCATTCGCCTTCCACTGAGGCGGCTTTCTTGCGCGCCTTATCGGCGTCGGCGATCATCTTTTCGACCTTGGCGGCTTCGGGATTGGGGGCTTTCGCCGCGTCTCCCGCTTGGACAGTGCTCAACCCGCCGAAGAGCAGCACAGCCAGGATCATTACATAACCAATCATTTTGTTTTGCATAGTGTACTCCGAATCTCTCTGTTGCCTGACTATTTCCGTGCGCCCGGACCGTTCAGCTCGAGGCCATTGCTCATGTAGGTGAGGAAATATTCAAGGTTACGGTACTGCTCACCCTGCGCTTTGAAAGGTTTGGCCCGTACCTGTTTGTTGCATCCGGTAACGCGGCGATGAAGGGTGCCCATGCCGCCCCATTTGGAGCGATAGATCGGAAAGTGGGTGGTGTGGCCGAGGGCCGGTCCGAGGACTTCGGAGCGAATACTCATGCCGGCGTTCTGCAGATGGCAGTTGGCGCAGGAGAAGTTCAACTGACCGCGGCGGGTATAGTAGAACTTTTTGCCCTTCTCGTAGGCCTCCAGTGCGCGAGGGTCATCTTTCGGGATGATCACGTTGGTCTTCTGACCGCGTGACGCGAAGGCAATGTAGGAGGTGATAGCGTTGATGGCCCCTTTTTTGTATTTCAGGGGCTTCTCACCGTTGGCCTCGCGGCATTTGTTGAGGGCCAGGGGCAGGGTCATGACCATGCCGTTCTTCTTGTCCCAGAGGGGATAGATGCCTGCAATGGCAGGCCCGTCAGCAAAGCAGTCCTTGTAGGTTTTGCCGTTGGCAAAGGGCTTTTCCCACATTTCCTGGCCATCATCGATGAAAGTTTCGTAGGGTGAAAACTCTTCAATGGCTTCCCAGTTTTCACGTCCGACAGGATCGATGGAGTAGACGCCATTGGGGTACTCTTCCATTGGCACATTGGTAAAGCGGTTCTTGTAAAAATTCTGGAAGGCTTCGCGATCCGCCTCCGGGGATGCCTGTGCCGATGCCGCAATACCGCCGGCAACAGCCAACATCGCAATCTTTTTCAGTAGGTGTTTCATGATCTGATTAATCTCCAACCAATAGGGTTCGGTGGCTCAAGAGTGGATCTCTCACAGGGACCAGACGAAATCGACGACTTTGTCGATTTCAGTGTCTGAGAGGATCTTGTGCCGGCCGAACGGCGGCATAGAGGTTTCCGGGTTTTTCACGGTGGCATCCGCAATCTGAGCCTTGAGTTCCGCTTTGCTTTTAAAGCGGGACTGCATGGCGCCCAGCGGTGGAGCAATATTGCCTGCCGCTTTGCCGCCTGCCATTATGTGGCAGGCCAGGCAGTTGCCTTTTTTACGGGTGAAGGCGATATTCTTGCCCTCTTCGACCATGCTGGGGCCTGCTGCCGAGGCTACGGGAACCAGCGCCAGTTGCCCGGCCAGCAGTACGCCGGCGCTGGTTATTCCAAGCAGTTTAGTGCTCATTGTCATTACATCCTCCAATCTTGGTGGAACGATAGTGTCCGGAACCCCGCATTCATCACAGGGTGAGTCGAATAGAAGAGGAACCGGAAATTGAGTAGTCGTTGTCTCTAATGGACAATCAAACATGACTGTATTGATTGTGACGCGGAAAAGGAAGTGAGGAAAGTGGAATAATCAGGAAATCGTATAGCGGTTTACCTTAATAAATTTCCTTATTTGTCGCATAGTTAGGTTGTAATCATAAAAAATTAGGGGCTGATGTGTTTGATTTAACCCGGAAGTATCGCAGATGAAGTTGTTCAGTTTCCGAAACTTTCGTGTCCTGGTTCTGCTGATTCTGCTAGCCACAGCGGCTATTTATACTCACGGCCAGCGCCTGGATTCAACAGACTGGATCGATCCGCTGGAGGTGATGGTCTTTCCCGTCAATGGTGATGGGGATCCGGCAACAGCTGTTTATATCAAGAGACTGACCAATGCGGATTTTGCGCCCATCGACAGATTCACCGGACGACAAGGTGAAAAGTACGACTTGCTGGCTGACCCACCGACCCTTACTCGTATTGGCCCTCTGGTATCTTCCGTGCCCCCCGAACCGCCTGAAATTGGTGCGAACGTGTTGAGCAGTGTCTTCTGGAGTCTGAGAATGCGCTATTGGGCCTGGAAGCATACTCCGGATGATGTCTCAAACCGGGAGCGGGTGAGGATCTTCGTGCGTTATCAACAGCCGGATGGCGGAGAGCCTTTGGTGCATTCACTTGGTTTGCAGAAAGGGTTGCTGGGCCTTGTGTATGCTTATGCTGATAAGTCTCAGAACGCGAGGAACAACCTCGTGATAACCCATGAGTTGCTGCACACAGTGGGTGCCACCGATAAATATGGTCCAGGTGGTGTGCCTCTCTTTCCTGATGGTTTCGCTGAACCCGATAGAAAGCCTTTTTTCCCCCAACGCCGTTGTGAAATTATGGCGGGACGGGTGATGCTGTCCGAAGATGTGGTGGAGATGGCTTCAGGGCTGCGGCAGTGCCTGGTGGGAAAGGCGACAGCGCGTGAGATCGGTTGGATTGAGGGTGATTAAAGCGTCTTGCTTTGGGTTACGCCATCGAAACCCAGTTCGGTTGATGAGAGTGTCTCGCTGTTCTTTTCGCGTTCTGTTTTGATCGAATAGAGGTCAGTGCCGAATCTTCTGGAGCCAAAGAGCAGAGCGGGGTTGTTGCGATGCCGATCGATAAGGCGGCTGTTTGAACCGAAAGCGTAGCGTAGTCCCAGAAAGATATACTCGTGGTCATTTTTCCCCATTGCCGCCGATCCCATTAAAGTCAGGCCTGGCAAGGAGTCGGCAGCGGGTTGCACTTCAAACCCCAGGTGTCCCATTGGTTCGCCGTTGATCTGCGCCGCACCGCCCTGAATAGAGAGGATCTCGAATGGGTAGAGACCGATGTCGGCAAAGAGGTTGAATTGATTGTCCACGTCACCGGTCTGATACTCCACACCTCCGCTGAGGGTGGTAATGGAGTTGTACCACTTTCCGTCCAGTCCAAACCGGTTGACGTTAGCCGTACCCCACTGGAGGGTGGAGGCGCTGGCATCGAGCAGGCCCTGTTGCGGGTCGCTCCAGAAGACGTGCCCGCCAAGTCCGGTTACGCTGTCGTCTTCAAAGTTTCCCAAGGTTCTGTCGATCTGCAATGAATAGGAGTCGGAAAGGGGAAGGCTGTAGTCGTCCATGAGAAGATTGGCGTTGTCCGGAGTGAGCAGACTGCTCACATTGTCGCCCACTCCATCCCGGTTGAGTGAGGAATCATCAGCCACCGCGATTGCCGTGACCATGAGGAAGGTCAGGATGCATAGTAGTCGATGTATTAATCCGGTTTTCACGCTCATTACTCTGTCACAGTTACATTGATGCTGTCTTGGTATTCCTCGAAATTATGCTGATTTCAGCGACTGAATTGCTTCCCGCAAGCAGCCTTTGAGTATCAAGTGTAGCAGTCAAAATTGAGTCGGATAGTGAACAGGGTCGTCAATTGGGAAGATTTCAGTGGAAGTGTAAGATTTCTGTTTGGGTTGTGATTGGAAAAGTTTCCGGGTATGGGCGGATATACCCAGAGGCATCTATACTGCGGCTGGAAAATCCGCTCCTGTGGCAGTACCTTATAGTACCGGCACGGATTACGATTCGTTGCCAATCCGTGAGTTATTGTCGAAAAATGGGATCTCAGACATGACCGATGCCGACAAACTGGCCGAGGTGGTCGCCGTCCAGGAGGATATTATCACCATCGAGGTGCCGGAAACCGGTGGCCAGCCGCTGGTGAAGAATGAAGTGATCTATGTTCTGCCGCACCGGCAGGCTGAAGGCAGACAGGAACGCCTCAAGGCAGAGGTGTTGCGGGTCGAGGGGCGCCGTGCAGTGGCACAGGTCTTCGAGAGCACCCGGGCTGTTGGTATTGGCGATCCCGTGGAGCAGTCCGGCAGGATGCTTTCGGTCACTCTGGGTCCGGGCCTGCTGGGACAGGTCTATGATGGTCTGCAGAACCCCCTTGAAGGTCTCTCCATCAATTTCGGTAACTTTCTGCCCCGCGGCGTGGACCTGCCCGCCCTGGATCAGACCAGCCACTGGTCCTTCGTGCCCTGTGTGGAGACCGGCGCGGTGCTGCGTCCCGGTGATACCCTTGGCACAGTGCAGGAGGGACGATTTACCCACAAGATCATGGTGCCGTTCGGTGAACGGGACGAGGTGACGGTGAGCTGGATTCAGCAGGGGACCTTCACGGTGGACACTCCGGTGGCGCGGATCCGGGACCAAAAGGGCCGGGAGCGAGCGGTCACTTTGGCGCAGGAGTGGCCGGTACGCCGGGCGCTGCCGGAGCGGCTGACCCGGCGAGGCAGCAGCAAACGGCTCTTTCCCGATGAGCCTTTGATCACCGGGCAGCGCCTGATCGACACCTTCTTCCCCATCGCCCGTGGCGGCACCGGCTGTATTCCCGGTCCGTTCGGCGCCGGGAAAACGGTCCTGCAGAGTCTCATTTCCCGTTTTTCGGCAGTGGACGTGGTGATTGTGGTGGCCTGTGGTGAGCGGGCCGGCGAGGTGGTGGAGACCATCTCGGAATTCCCCAAGATGAACGATCCCCGCACCGGCGGCTCTTTGATGGATCGCACCATCATCATCTGCAACACCTCATCCATGCCTGTGGCGGCGCGGGAGGCCTCGATCTATACCGGCATCACCCTGGGGGAATACTATCGGCAGATGGGATTCGATGTGCTGCTGATCGCTGACTCCACCTCCCGCTGGGCTCAGGCGATGCGCGAAACCTCCGGCCGCATGGAGGAGATCCCGGGTGAGGAGGCCTTTCCCGCCTATCTCGATTCATCCGTGCGGGGTATCTACGAGCGGGCCGGCATGATGCAGACCAACGACGGCTCGGTGGGCAGTCTGACCATGATCGGCACCGTCTCACCGGCTGGAGGCAACTTCGAGGAGCCGGTCACCCAGTCGACCTTGGGCACCGTCAAATGTTTTCTCGGCCTGAGTGCGGAACGGGCCTACAAACGGTTCTATCCGGCTGTCGATCCCCTGCTTTCCTGGTCCCGCTACCATGAGCAGCTGCGTCCCTGGTATGAGTCGAATATATCTCCGGGTTGGAGCGACCGGGTGGCGGAGATGACCGACCTGCTGGCAAGGGGGGAGCGTGTCACCCAGATGATGCAGGTGACCGGCGAGGAGGGTATTACCCTGGAGGATTTTGTCTGGCAGCAGAAGGCCCTTTTCCTCGATATGGTTTTCCTGCAGCAGGATGCGTTCGACAAGGTGGATTCCAATTCAACCCTGGAGCGCCAGGCTGAGATATTTAATCGGGTCTATGAAATTGTCGGCAACACCTATGCCTTCACCGACAAGGATGAAACGCGCGGCCATTTCACCCGTTTGACCGGCCTGTTCAAAAACCTGAACTATGCCGGTCAAGATGAGCCCCAGTATGGGGAGTACATGAAACAGATTGCTGATTTGACTGGAGCGAAGGTGGTCTCGTCTGCTTAAGTGGCTTGATGTTGGTTGGCACGTTTAGTGAGTCCATCTCAGGAAGAGAGTTGTAGTCATGCCCTGGTTGTATCCGATTGTTGCTCTTTTCTTTCTCTCCGCGTGTGGTCAGTTGCCGCGCTCGCAAATGGAAACGCCGGACCTCACGCCGCTCTTCGCAGCGATGCTGGAAACAACGAAAAACCAACCCCCGGTCGATTGCCGGCAGCAGGTCAAACCGATCCTGGAGCAGCGCTGTGTGGTCTGTCACGGCTGTTACGATGCCCCCTGTCAGCTCAAACTGAGCGCCTATGAAGGAGTGACAAGAGGCGGCAGTAAGCAGGAGGTCTATGACGGTACCCGATTGATCTCTAGCAATCTCACACGCCTCTTCGAGGATGCCAAGACAACAACGGAGTGGCGTGAAAAGGGATTTTTTCCGGTTCTCAACGAGGCGGAAAAGAGTGCCAGGGCCAATCTGGAAAACAGTGTAATGGCCGGTATGCTGGCGCTTAAACAGTTGCATCCCCTGCCGGACGAAAAACGGCTGTCTGAGAGTTTTGACCTGAAACTGGATCGCGACCAGCAGTGTCCCAAGCAGAGCGAATTCGCGGGTTTCAGTGCCGGCTATCCGCTCTGGGGCATGCCATACGGTCTGCCCGGACTGGCTGACGATGAGTACAGGACACTGCTCAACTGGCTCGCACAGGGGGCTGAGCCGGGCCAGCGCAGACCATTGTCGAATCAGATTCAGCAGCGGATTTCAGCATGGGAGGATTTTCTCAACGGCGACTCTCTGAAACATCAACTCATGAGCCGTTACCTTTTCGAGCATCTTTTTGTCGCCAATCTCTATTTCGAGGATCGGGACAGACGGGTATTCTTCAAGCTGGTTCGTTCCGCCACTCCGCCGGGTGAGTCCATTGAACGGATCGTGACCCGCCGGCCCTATGACGACCCGGGTGTGGAGCGGGTCTACTATCGCCTGGCGTGGGTGAAGGCAACCATCCTGGCAAAGACCCACCTGCCCTACGCCTTGAGTCCAGCCCGACTGGCGCGGCTGAGTGAGCTGTTCATTCAAGCGGATTATCCCGTCACTAAGCTGCCCTCCTATGCGGTGAAGGTGGCATCCAATCCTTTCATTGCATTCGCTGAACTGCCGGTGGATGCGCGCTATCGTTTTCTGCTGGATGATGCGCGCCATTTCATCAATGGTTTCATCAAAGGGCCTGTCTGCCGTGGGCAGGTGGCTTTGAACGTAATCAACGACCACTTCTGGGTCTTTTTCATCGACCCGGACAGTCCGGTGATGCAAAACGAAGGCAATGCGCTTTTGCTCAAGGAGAGCAATAATCTTCGCCTTCCTGCTCAGGGTGAGAGTAATTCGATCCCGCTGCTCAGCTGGCTGAAGTACGCCAGATCCCGCAAGGCCTATCTGCAGGAGAAGCGGGAATACATGCGTGAGCAGTTTCCCGATTCAGAGGATGTCAATATCGATCTTGCCTGGAGGGGCAATAGCAACGCGGCGCTGACGGTCTTTCGCCACTTTGACAGTGCGACGGTCGTAGAAGGACTGGTGGAAGAGAACCCCAAGACCGCATGGGCCATCGGTTATGCGCTGTTCGAACGGATTCACTATCTGCTGGTGGCCGGCTTTGATGTCTATGGCAATGCGGGGCACCAGCTGAACACCCGCCTCTATATGGATTTTCTGCGCATGGACGGCGAATTCAACTTTCTCATGCTGCTGCCCAGGGAGGTCCGCAGGGAGCAGTGGGGCTACTGGTATCGCGGCGCTCACGACAAGGTCAAGGCGTTTATCGACGAGCGTCATATCAATTTTGATCAGGATACCGGGATCACCTACCTGACAGATAACCCCAAGCGCGAGCTGTTCGGCATGCTGAAGGAGTATCTCGGGGAGATAAACGCATCCCGCTATCGGCTGGACAAGGCGCGCGATGGAGTGATGATTACGACGCAGATGGAACGGTTGCAGGATCTGGACGGGCTAACGGCCTCACTACTGCCCCAGGTCAGTTTCATGGAGATTAGGTTAAATGAAGGGGAGAGCCGCTACTACACCCTGATTCACAACAATGCTCACATCAACATCACCCACATGTTCAAAGAGGAGAAGGCGCGTCTGCCGGAAGAGGATACCCTGACGGTGGTGCCGGGGTTCATCGGTGCCTATCCCAACAGTTTTCTCAGGATAGACCGTGCGGAACTGCCACTCTTTATCGACCAGGTCGAAGCGTTAAGCAACGAGGCCGACTACAGTGACCTGCTTGACAGGTTCGGCATCAGACGCACCAGTGACAGCTTTTGGGACTACAGTGACCGGCTGCATACCGCCTATAGAAAGACCGCACCCGTTGAGTCCGGGCTGTTTGATTACAACCGGTTGGATAATCGATAGGCTTGATCAGATCTCCATTGACCTAATTGGCCCTGCATAAGCTTACTGTTCCACAACGCTTTGTTCCGTATGGACAGCCTTTGGTAACCGCAAAGTACGCGAAGCGCTCACGGCTCTCTTCCGATCACCTGTTCTTTGGGGATCCTGTCGGCGATAGTCCGGCCCAATTGTTCCAGCTCTCCGTAGCCCTCCAGGCGTATGCCCCGGTTGCTCTTCAGCTTCAGCTGGATATGCTGAAGCTCTCCCTTACGGCGGTAGAAGGTGAGCATGGTGATATCCTTCACATTCAGTGCCGATTTCTCACCATTGGTCCAGAATAAGACCTTATCCCCATCTATCTCGATCCGGTGACCCCTGACCAGGCGAAGGTAGCGGTTGTAGCGGTAGTAGTTGATGAGATTGCCGAGGATGACAAAGGCGGCCACGGACCATAACAGTACGTCATCATAGGTTTTGGGATACTGCATATGCCCGGTAACGATGGCGGTAACCAGCAGCAGACTGAAAAAGGCGCCCAACAGGATATTTTTCTTGCGAACCTGAAGCGATGTTTCACTGACGGTATAATGCATAAGTTTTTTCGGTGATATTGTCAATCAAAGGACTGGTGGTGCGGAGGGCGATGATCACCCTGATCGCTGCGAAATTTTGCTGGATTCTCCTGCCCTTGGCAACTGCTCCATGCCGCTTTCATTGTGTCCGGGCTGTGCGATTACAATCGATAGCTTGATCGGGGCTGCATTGACCTATGGAGTCGGCCAATAGCGGACTTTGGCTTTACCTGATCTGTGTGGTTGCGGAATCAGATTCTCCCCTGTTGTCTTTCCAGACCAGCTTCAGGGCATCCCCCTTTGCACCATCCTCGAACTCAAACTGTAAATAGGGGTTCTTAGAGACGGAAATGCCCAACCCCATTGATACCTTCAATTCTCCGTTATGCCTGCAGGTGATTTCCTGAATAAAGTGGGCTGGGATCGTTTTTCCTGTCTTCTTGTCTTTTCTCAGCCCTGTCTCCATGGGATGGTACATCAATGCCTTGATGGTCGTAACACCGTTCTTGAGTCGTGCACGAAGTTTGATTGGTTTCCTATTCATCTTACCTGCCTCTAACTTTGCTGAGAAATATTGCAAATACCAGTCACTCTTTAGCTACAGCCCCCTGTGGTCACCTTGATATTCCGCCTCGCCATATACAATTTCCCACCGGACTTGGCGACTGCAATGACATCACTCGACTGACCCATTTTGATGCGTATTGCCATCTTTGGCCTGACACCCGGACCAGGATGAAAGATGCCGCATAATGGTCTTGGGTTCTTTTCCGCGAGTAAGGCAATGGATTCAACATCGGGGAGCTTTGCCTCCACGGTAACCTGAACTATTGCACCATTAGCTGCGATATCCGGCGCCTTGATAAGGATGTCACCGGAAATTGCAATGGCTGAGCTTCCAAGCCCGTTCTGCAACGCATCAGAAACGTTCCTGGAGTCAAACGCTTTTTCATCCCAGGTGGCAAGAACAGAGCGGGGGGTCAGAAGCCCAAAGGCAACGGTGCCGCCGGTCAGTCCAACAGCCAATGAAGTTTTCAGAAAGATTCTACGCTTAATATTCAGTGCCATCGTTTCAACTCCTTTTCATTTCCAAAACTCTGCAACCCGGATCAATTGGCGCTATTCAGGTTGAATAGCTGTATCGCCTTGTTTCTTCGCCAGCGCTGTAACTGGGCGTCCTGTTGATAGCCTTTTTCCAATACCAGCTGGAGTGATCCCTCCATGCGAAAACGCTGGGTCTCAGAGTCCAGGCGCATAACTTCCTCTCCAGCCTCATCAAAGAAAACGATTGCCGGGCTATAGGAGAGGTCTAATTGTTCAAACCATTGCGCTGGACTGATGCGCTCTCCCGCCGGGGTTATGAGCCGGGTGTTCGTGTCGGACGCATCAAGCTGTACACTCTCGAACTCACCCATCAAATGACGAATGGGATTATCTCTGAGTACCCTGCTGTGAAAACGTTTGCAGGCACTGCAATTGGGCTTTTCAAACAGCACCATCAAAGGTTGTTTGGCCGGTCCGGCACGTCGGTCAAGAATGTAGGGTGGCTTGGTAAACAGCGTATTGTCGGTAGTTATCCCTGTTTCAGGCTTCGATGGTGAGGTGGCTGTTTTGGTGAAATAGCTGCGCAGGGGTTCACGCTGGTAATGCTGTCCCTCCAGGTAATCCAGAACCGTGCGAAATTTGTCCGGCGGGTAATAACCCACAATCTTCAGCAGCTTCTGCCCTTTTGCGCCGAAGAAGATCAGTGTGGGGGTATAGGCTGCCTTGTTGGCGCTGACAAATTCCTTAACGCGGTAGCTTCGACCTGCAGGGTCAATCATCTCGTTATCATCAAAGATTTCCAGGCCGATTACATCATATGCTCCCTGCAGACGCTGACGGATGTCCGGCTGGTCCAGTGAATTCTGGATAAATGCCTTGCAGTAGCTGCAGCGGCGCGTGCTTATGAAGACCATGAGATCCTGTTTTCCAGCGCTGATCGCCTCCTCCAGGTCTTCTCGAAGATCCAGGAAACTGGACTTGAACCAGTCCGGAAAATGGACATCAACAAACACATCTTCAGCGAAGTCATCGCTAGTTGCCGTTGGCAAATTTTCACCGGCCATGGCGAGTTTCTGCTCCAGTATTTCGATGAGATCCTGGTTGCCGCTGCGGCGCGACCAGTCCACCGCTGAACTACCCTGATAGTCTTTGAAGTCCAGTCTGGCACCTGCTTCCAACAGGAGTTCTACGATATCCATTCGCCCCTTGCCTGCCGCAAGCATAAGGGTTGTGATCCCACCCGCATTGCGGTTGTTAACGTCGGCCCCGGCCTGGATCAACAGTCGGCTGACTTCTACCGGTGCCATGACGGCGAGGTGCAGCGGGGTTCTACCCAGCCGGTCGCTGATATTAGGTGATGCGCCTGCATCAAGCAGCATGGATACGGCATGCTGCCTTCCGGCTTTGGTGGCAAACATTAAGGCAGTCCAGTCTTTGGCATCCTGGGTGTCCAATGATTCGGTGCTTGCGATTATCCCTTTGAGTTCGGTCAGATCCTCATCTTGAACCGCAGCATGTAGCGGCAGAGAATTGCTCGCGGTACCGGTCAACGGGAGCGTTGCCAGTAGCCCGGCTACCACGACCTTCCTGATCCATATTATGAATCGCACTTTGAATCTCCTGTTTGTTGCGCTTAACCAGATGCCCTATACCCGAGGGCGCTGTATGTACAGGAATAGTGCTAGACTTCAAAAAAGTCCTAACGAAAAGCCATTGCTTATCCGTTTTTTTTACAAGCACAATTAAAACAATGACTTGGCGATTCCTCGTGACAGGATCCAAGTGCGTATGTCGGGGCCTGAATCTTGTCAGAGTCAAACTCAGAACTGAGTAAAGTCGGAACTTTCAGGATTGGTGACTATCAAGTTGAGCCACCGACGCTGCGCGTGACCTGTAATGGCCAGGTTGTGCGCCTGGAACCCAGGACTATGCAAGTGTTGGTTTACCTTGCGGCACATGCGGGGCGAGTTATCAGCCGGGCGGAACTCGAGGAAAACATCTGGCAGGGGCGTATTGTTGGCGATGATGCGTTGACCAATACGATCTCAAAGTTACGGCGTACCTTTGCGGACGATGCGCGTAATCCGAAGATAATCGAGACTTTGCCAAAGACCGGCTATCGCTTGGTTGCTGAGGTGGTTTGGATCGATCCCGAGCCTGAACAGGCTGCGAAGAGATCGCTCAGAGCAGAAAGGCCAAGTTCCTTGCCCGGCCGTTTCTGGATGGGGTTGCTGGTATCCACGGCACTATTTACAGGCATAGCGACCTGGTTGCTGCTTCAACAACAAACAGCGTCTGATCTTGAGATTTCTATTCAGAGCGATGGGCCTGAGGGAAAACCGTCAGTCGCGATCATCCCCTTCGAGAACCTGGGGGAAAAACCGCAACAGGACTATTTCGCAAATGGCATCACTGCGAACCTGATTACAGACCTGTCCAAGGTTTCCGGCCTTCTGGTGATTGCCCCTGGATCGGTACTTCCTTACCGGGACAGCACCTTCGGGACAAGAAAAATATCCCAGGAACTCAATGTGGACTACGTGGTTCGAGGTAGTGTGCAGCGCCAAAGTCACCGTGTAAGGGTAAATGCACAACTGATTGAAGCCGCCAGTGAACGAGCGCTTTGGGCAGAACGCTACGACAGTGAAATGAGCAACGTGTTCAAGCTGCAGGATCAGGTGGCAACTGCACTCGTGGCGGCACTCAGTGTCGAATTGGCACCCAATGAGCGGGATATTTTCAGCAGAGATCCCGCGGCCAGTGTGCAAGCCTATGATCTTTTTTTGCGGGGTCTGGAGGATTACGGTCATCGCACTCCAGACAGCAATCGTTCTGCCCGTGGATATTTTGAGCAGGCAATTGCACTGGATCCCAATTTTTCACGCGCAACTGCGGGTCTTGCACTGGTTCATTCGCGTGATGCTATTGATGGTTGGACCGCAACACCAACGCGTTCTCTGAGCCTTGCTGCGGAATTTGCTGATACTGCGGCAAACATTAATCCTGTGGCTCCTCAGGTACATTTTGTCACCGGCCAGGTCGCGTTGTTCAGGGGGCAGCATGCGAAAGCGATCGAGGCCACTCAACGGGCAATAGATTACAGCCCGAACTATGCCGATGCCTATGCTTTATTGGCATGGATCATGAGTTATGCCGGTCAGCTCGATGAAGCCCAGGCGGTGTTGGAAACCGCGATGCGGCTCAATCCGGTCATTCCGGCATCCTATTCTGAAATTCTCGGAGAGATCCGTTTCCTGCAGGGCAATTATCCCGATGCCATCGCCTCATTCGAACGGGCCTTGCAGATAAATCCATCGCACATGCGCGCCCGTATGTGGCTTATCGTCACGCTTGCACAGATTGGAACGCTTGATGAGATGCAATGGCAGGTGGCTGAACTAATGCTGTTGAACTCAGGGATTTCTCTGACCCGCTTGGAGTATGCATTCCCATTCCGTGATCAGTCGGTTCGAAACAGGTTGCTGCAGGGCCTTCGCCAGGCTGGGTTACCGGAATAGAAAAAGGTATCAATCCATAGTGAGTGCCTGTTCGGAAACAAGGGAATAATTGTAGCCGGGATGAAATGCAGCGGAATCCAGGAAGATAGGTGGTTTATCCATAGCCTGTTCCCGGATTACGCAAGCTTTATCCGGGCTACGGTAATTGATTTCCGGACAGGCCCTAGGCTGAGTCTGCAACGGGAAATAGTACGGTGTGATCCAGATCCAACCCTACGGAGAGGCTTTCTCCCAGTGGAAAATTATCCCGTCCGTGGGTGATGTAGAGGATCTCTGCACCGCTCTGTAATCGCAGGCGATAGAGGATATCCGCGCCACGGAACGCCTTGCCGACCACTTGTGTAGTCACGCCATCAGGCTGACGGACCACATCGTCGGGTCGCAGCAGTATCTCCATGTTGCCGGTTTTCGATACTTCTGTGCAGACCACCGGTATTGGCCCCAGCTCACTGATCAGTCTGCCCCGGTTGTCCCGCACCACCGGCAGTAGAGCACCCTGGCCGATAAAACCCGCCACGAAGCGGTTTGCAGGGGTATGGTAGAGGTTGAAGGCGGTGTCCCACTGTTGGATGAGGCCGGACTGCATCACTGCGATCCGGTCCGCCATGGCGAAGGCCTCATGCTGATCGTGGGTCACCAGCAAGGCGGTGGTGCCCTCCCGCTTCAGTATCTCCCGCACCTCTCTGGCCAGGTTCTCCCGCAGGTCCACATCCATGCTGGAGAAGGGTTCGTCCAGCAGCAGCAGCGACGGTTCCGGGGCCAGCGCCCGGGCGAGGGCGATGCGCTGCTGCTGCCCGCCGGAGAGCTGGTGGGGAAAGTGCGAACCGGCGCCCGGTAGTTCCACCAGTCGCAGCAGTGACTCGATGCGTTTGCGCCGCTCCTTGCCGGGTCGGTCGGCGATACCGAAGCCGATGTTGTCCGCCACATTCAGACGGGGGAAGAGGGCGAAGTCCTGAAACACCATGCCGATGTGGCGCTGTTCGGGGGCGAGGATTTTACCGGGGCGGCTCACAGTTGACTGTTTGAGGTCGATGCTGCCGGCGCGGATCGGCTCGAATCCGGCGATGGCGCGCAACAGAGTGGTTTTTCCGCAACCGGAGGGGCCGAGCAGACAGCCGATCTCTCCGGCCTGCAGGTCGTAGGTGACCCCTTTTACGACTTCGGTGTTTTCGTAGGCGATGTGCACATCGTTGAGCGCCAGCAGTTTATTCATGGGTCTCTCCGGATTTTCGGATGGCGCGGCTGAGCAGGATTACCGGCACAATCCCCACTACCACAATGGAGAGGGCGGCGATGGATGAGTCGGCCAATCGTTCGTCCGAGGCGAGTTCATAGGCTCTGACGGCCAGGGTGTTGAAATTGAAGGGGCGCAGAATCAGGGTTGCAGGCAGCTCTTTCAGTACGTCCACGAAGACCAGCAGCATGGCTGTCAACAGTGCGCCGCGCATCATCGGCAGATGGATGCGCCGCAATACCTTTCCCGGTGCCAGCCCCAGTGAGCGTGCGGCATCATCCATATTGGGAGTGATCTTCGACAGGCCAGACTCCACCGACTGCAGGGAGACTGCAAGAAATCGCACCGCATAGGAGAAGAGCAGCGCGAAAACAGTGCCACTGAGCAGCAGGCCGGTGGAGAGATCGAAGGTGCCGCGCATCCATTCATCCAGGGTGTTGTCGAGCCAGGCAAAAGGCAGCATCACTCCCACTGCGATCACCGTGCCGGGGATGGCGTATCCCATGGCGGAAAAGCGTACTGCGATGGCTACCGGTTTCGAGGGGTGGAGACGCTGGCCATAACCCAGGAAGAGCGCCAGTATCAGGGTGAAGATTGCGGCGGCGCTCGCCAATAGCAGGCTGTTACCCGCCAGCTGCAGGAAGCTCAGGTCGATTGCCTCTTCCGCAATGGAGAGCGCCCATACCAACAGTTGACCTGCCGGTATAAGGAAGCCGAAGAGCAGAGGGATTGTGCAGATGGTGAAAGCCGCGTAACGCTGCCAGCCCCTGAGCGGGTGATGGACCGGGTGGCGATGGCGTCCACCGGTCTGATAGAAACGCTGGCGGCGGCGCGAATAGTGTTCCAGCAAGATCAGGATGAATACAAAGCTCATCAGGAGTGCGGCAAGCTGGGCGGCAGCGGCGCTGTCATTCAGGCCGAACCAGGTGCGGAAGATACCTGTGGTGAAGGTGCTGATGCCGAAATACTGCACTGTGCCGTAGTCCGCCAGGGTCTCCATCAGGGCCAGGGAGAGGCCGGTGACGATAGCGGGCCGGGCCAGGGGCAGGGCTATGGAGAGAAATACCCGTAGTGGGCCTGCCCCCAAGGCGCGGCCTGCCTCAAGGGTTGATGACGACTGTCCCAGAAAACTGCTGCGCGCCATCATGAAGACGTAGGGGTAGAGCACCAGGGAGAGCATGATGATCGCCCCGCCCAGGGAGCGGACCTCAGGAAAATAGTAGTCTCCCCCCTCCAGTCCGAAGCTGTCGCGCAGCCCGGTCTGAAGCGGACCGGCAAAATCGAGCAGACCGGTGTAGGTGTAGGCAATGATGTAAGCCGGTATCGCCAGGGGCAGCAGCAGGCTCCATTCAAAAACGCGGCGGCCGGGAAAGTCGTAGACAGCGATGACCCAGGCGGTAGGGATACCAAGCAGCAAAACCCCGAATGCGACCCCTAAAACCAGCAGGGCGGAGTTGCTCAGATAGTCGGCGAGCACCGTCTCCGCGAGGTGGCTCCAGACCTCTCCCGCAGGGACGAAGATGAAGCTGAAGACGGTGAAGACCGGCAGCGCCAGCACCAGGGCAGAGAGTAATACGCCAGCCTGCCAGAAGCCGGGCCGGTGTAGCGCTGTACGGTCTGTGCTTCTGAGAGTCGTTACTTCCACCCGGCTCGATCCATGATCCTCACTGCCGCCGCATTATTCTGACCGAGTTTGGCCAGATTCAGCCGGTCCGCCTTGAAGCTGCCCCACTGTTTGAGCAGGTCGCTCCACTCGACCCCCTCTCGAACCGGGTACTCATGGTTGGCCTCGGCGTACCAGGACTGGGACTCCGGTGTGACCAGGAACTCCATCAGCCGGATGGCGTTGGCCCTGTTTTTCGCGGCTCGGGTCAACGTGACGCCACTGATGTTGACGTGGGCGCCACGGTCGGACTGGTTGGGCCAGAAGATGGCGACCTTTTCCGCTGCAGCCTGTTGTGACTGATCTTTCCCTTTGATCATCTTGCCCAGATAGTAAGTATTGGCGATAGCGATGACACACTGGCCTGCCGCCGCCTTGATCTGGTCGCGGTCTCCGCCTTTGGGTTTGCGGGCGAGATTTTTGACCAGGCTGTCGGCCCAGACCTGGGTTTCATCCTTGCCATCGTGGGAGAGCTTGGAGGCAACCAGCGACTGGTTGTAGATATTGCCGGAGGAGCGGATACAGATCTTTTTAGCCCACTTGGGATCGGCCAATGCCTCATAGGTGGAGAGTTCGTCTGCCGACACCTTGCCTTTGACATAGATGATGGGGCGTGCTCGCAGGGAGAGTCCAAACCAGTGGCCCTCCGGATCACGATAGGCGGCGGGAATGGTATCCCTGAGCTTGATGGAGGAGACACTCTGGGTCACGCCGGCGCTTTTAGCCCGGTAGAGTCGTCCCGCATCGGTGGTGATGAGCAGATCCGCCGGACTGTTCCTGCCTTCAAGCTGTAGGCGTTTCAGCAGGGCATCGGCCTTGCCAGTCACCAAGTTGACCTGTATGCCGGTCTGTGCTGAGAAGCGGTCAAGCAGTGGCTTGATCAGCGCCTCCTTGCGTGCCGAGTAGAGATTGACCTCTTCGGCGGCAAAGGCCGTGTTGGAAAATGAGGTCGCAGCAACCAGGGCCGCCAGTAGGGAAGCAATGGAGAGGGACGCCTTTCTCATGGGAAAATAGAACTCCGCGATACGCAATGATAATGAGAAAGATTCTCAATACTTTTTGTGAGAAAGTCAACAGTGAGTCTGCAGAGGGGTAGAAAATGGAGTTACGAGGAGAGAAAATGTAGGCCGGTTCAAGCCTAGCGGAACCGGCAAACACAGTTTGCTATTCCGGGTGATTGCCTGATCCGCTACGTTTGATCAGGCCTATGAACCTGTGTCACAAAGCTGGGACGCGATTACCGGGCTGTGCTGTGCGGTACCACTGCTCCATTGGGACGGCCTCTGCTGAACCCTCAAAGGGTGCCCAGGCGGCAAAATTCTCCTCCGCGACTGGTTTGAACGGCCCCTCCTTGAATTCAAACACCACTGTGTCGGGCGCCAGAGCCACCAGTCCGTGCCAGGCCCCCTCGGGCAGTTCCACGCCATGCACCGGTCCACCGGCCTTCAATTCTGTGCGGCTGAGCAGTACGCCATTGTCGTCAAAGGTGAGATAGGCCAACTCCCCCTGGAGCACCATCAGCATCTCCCAAGTGGCAGGATCTGCATGCCGGTGAGGGCGGTAGTAGGTGCCGGGCTGCATCGCCATGGCCAGTCGCTGTACACTGGAGTCTGGCCTCGGGTGAAAACAGTGATGGGCGCGCAAGCGGGGGGATGTGCGAGCGTTTTCGATCAGTTGGTTGGTGACGGATTCATCAAGCAGTTTCATCGATGCGTTCTTAAGTTGTGATGGAAGAGCCAGTTTATGTCCTGTTGGTCTCAAATCAAAATTCCAGCATGGCGGATGGTCTTGGGGCTGACGCTACTGCAGGGGTGCGCCGACAGTGAAGCGCCGCAGGATACGGGACAGGATTCCTGGAGCAGTGAACAAGAGGTGGTGTTCCAGCTTCGTGAGGTGATCAAGTACGAACAGGATCGACAGCATCAGGAGAAGGCGCGTTTGCAGTCTCTGGGCGTTGAGTCCGAGTAAGCGTTTATTGCTGGTCTCTATGTCGGGTGTGCCGTGCGCACCATGATTGCTGTAGCTGGTGATTCTGGTGCGCGGGGCGCACCCTACGTTTATTGCGGTTGAATTTGGCTTTCCGGAAGGACACTAACTACTCGATCGCTTGTCTCTGACGTGCGCGCAGGGATAGGCCAACATCAGACTCATCAGCAGCAGTGTGAGGATCGGCAGATTGCCCAGGCTGGCATAGGGCGTGCTGCCGGACATGGGCTGTATCTCCCCCAGCAGGACATCTTTTTTCAGCAGGGGAGAAACCTTAACCAGGCCGCCATGAGGATCGATGATTGCCGACACGCCGGTGTTGGTCGAGCGCAGTAGATAACGTCCCGTCTCCAGCGCCCGCATGCGGGCAATCTGCAGATGCTGGTGAGGCGCCAGAGAGTCTCCGAACCAGGCATCGTTGCTGGCGTTGATCAGATAGGCCGCCTCCGGCAACGCCTGGATCATCTCATTGCCGAAGGCGTCCTCGTAACAGATCGACATGCCGACCTGATGATTGCCAACAGTCATCAATGGCTTGGCTGAGGTACCGGCAGCGAAATCCGACATCGGAATAGTGAGGAAATTTACGAGTGGATTGAGTATCGACTTGAAGGGCAGAAACTCGGTGAAAGGAACCAGATGATGTTTGTAGTAGTAGTCTCGCAGACCGCCGGCGCTGACCATGGTGTTGAAGTAGGTCTGTCTCTCTTCATCCATTCGCACCACCCCAAATACCAGATGAGCGTCGTTGTTCTCCAGCGCGGACTCAAGCGGCTGGACAAATGGCTCGTCCACCTGGGAAAGGAAAGCCGGTATAGCGGTTTCCGGCCAGATGATGAGATCGTTGTCTAGATGGATGCGGGTCTCGGTAGCGTAGAGCCGCAGGGTGTCCAGCAGTTGATCCGGTTGCCACTTCTTCTCCTGGGGAATATTGCCCTGGATCATAGCGACCCGCAGAGGATCGCCGTGGGGTTGGGTCCAGGATACCTGCTGCAGACCCCAGCCGACGCACCAGAGCAGCAGGGCAGCGAGTACCGTCCGGTATTTCTCTGCCGATAAAACAAGCGCCAGCAGCAGGCCGGCGGAGAGTGCAGCAGCCCAGCTGCTGCCCAGTGCCCCCAGCAACGGACTATAACCTGCGAGGGGCGAGTCGATCTGTGAGTGGCCGAGCTGTAGCCAGGGAAAGCCGCTGAGAAACCAGCCCCGAAACCACTCTGAGGCTACCCAGATGGCGGGATAGATCGCCAGCAGGCGCAGGCTTGCGGTGCTTTCAAAACGGTTTGCGAGCCAACCGGCCAAGCCGTAGTAGAGGGCTGTTATCAGGACGAAGAGGGCAGTGATCAACAGGGGCGGAAACCAGCCGAGGTTGCCGAACTGGGCGATGCTGATGTGCAGCCATGAGACACCACTGCCCATCAAACCAAGGCCGTAGATGAGTCCAAGCTGAAAACCGCTCCAGCGCCTGTTTTTCAGCCAGAGCAGGAAAAGTATCGCCGGTCCGACAATGGCCAGAGGCCAGAAATTGAAAGGTTCAAAGGCAAGGGTGGTCACTGCACCCGAAAGCAGAGCCAGCAGGGCGCCCGGCCCGGTTTCGATCCACTGAATGAGCCTGGCCCGGGCGGATTCCGCCAGACTCACAGAGATGATTCCGCGTAGGGATCGCTGAATCCCAATCCGCGCAGGATCTGCTGCTCCCGTGCCTCCATGATTTCAGCTTCATCTTCGTCAAGATGGTCGAAGCCCTGCAGATGCAGCATCCCGTGCACCGTCATGTGCGCCCAGTGGGACAGGGCCGATTTGTTCTGCGCTTCAGCCTCCCGTATCACCACGGGTGCGCAGATCACCAGATCCCCCAGCAGGTTACTGGGAACTTGCGGGGGGGCTTCGAAAGGGAAGGAGAGTACATTGGTGGGACGATCCTTGCCGCGATAATCACGGTTCAGCGTCTGGCTCTCTGCCTCATCGACGATCCGAATCACCACTTCTGAGGCTTTCGTCCTATTTGCCAACGCCGCCTGAGACCATTGGATGAATGCCTCTTTCGATGGCAGATCAACTGTCTCGGTGGCGTTTTGGATTTCAATTTCCAAGTGCATGGGAGGTGAGAGAGTCGCCTGAGAAAGTCCTTTGGTCAATGGTCTGACTTTCGACTATCACTTGTCTCGTCAAACTCATCATAAGCGCGCACGATCCGCTGTACCAGGTGATGACGCACCACATCGCGGGCGTTGAAAAAGGTGAAGCTGATGCCGTCCACCTGGTCCAGAACCTCGACGGCCTGACGCAGGCCCGAGCGCTGGCCGCGTGGCAGGTCGATCTGGGTGACATCGCCGGTGATAACGGCAGTGGAGCCGAAACCGATACGGGTGAGAAACATCTTCATCTGCTCAGGCGTGGTGTTCTGGGCTTCATCCAGAATAATGAAGGCGTCGTTGAGGGTGCGCCCTCGCATATAGGCAAGTGGCGCCACTTCGATGACGTTGCGCTCTATCAGTTTGCTGACTTTCTCGAAGCCGAGCATCTCATATAGTGCATCGTAGAGTGGTCGCAGATAGGGATCTATCTTCTGTGCCAGATCGCCGGGCAGGAAACCAAGCCGCTCGCCAGCCTCCACAGCAGGACGTACCAGGAGAATCCGTCGTACCTGATCTCGCTCCATGGCCTCCACTGCGCAGGCGACCGCCAGATAGGTTTTGCCGGTGCCGGCGGGGCCTACGCCGAAGTTGATGTCGTGAGTCAGGATCTTGTGCAGGTACTCCTGCTGATTGGGACCCCGGGGGCGTATCAGTCCCCGCCGGGTCTTGATGACCGTCTCCGGCAGATCGGCCGGTTTGTCTGTCTGAACCTGTGCGTCGATGCCGGACTCCTGCAGGAAAAGATGTACACGTTTTGGGTCGAGAATCTCATCTTGCGCAACGCCATAGAGATTCTGCAAAACCTGCTTGCCGCCACGCACGGCATCTGCTTCACCAATCAGACGAAAATGGTAACCCCGGTTGCTGATCTCTATGCCCAGGCGGCGTTCGATCTGACGCAGATGTTCATCGAGCTGGCCGCAGACATTGGCAAGCCGTTCGTTGTCTTCAGGTTTGAGGGAGAAATCGAGAGAATCAGGATGGTCAGACAAAGGATATACCGGGTTGGTAAGGGTTTTAGTCAAGAGCGGGTAGTCTAACTGCAATTGCCGCAGCCAGCCAGATACTGTTGCCAGATCCGCTACACTTGATCAGGCCTGCGAGCTCAACGTAGTACTGCTTTCTGGGCAATGGTTTCACCAGCGCCGCTGATTGCATCACCATATCCCCAGGTCCCGACGATCCGATTATCCTCGGCTACCGTGATGCCCCTGCCGGCGTATTCTCCCGCCTGCCAGTTGTAGGTCAGGATATTGCCGTTCACAGTGCCTTGCAATTTACCGTTCTCTGCCCCACCGGAATAACTCCCGATCACACGATTGCCCGTATGTTGCAGGGTGAACTGAATGCTGATGCTTTCAGAACCTTCAGTCATGATACCTGTGTAGCTGCCGTGAAACAGTTTAGGCACTGGAGGCGGGGCTGGTTTTCTTGGCGTTTTGGCAAGATAGGTGACTGGATCGTTTCTTGTAGGTTGCGCTACCGGCTGTGGGTCAACCTTCGGTTGGCTGACTTGCGGTTTGATCGGTTCTACCACCACCGTTTGGGATTGCTGCGCAGGCGGGAAGATCTTGTCCCAGTTGGCGATAACCCCACCGCCCAGTATGCCGGCAAGGCCGATCAGTGCGACGATAATCTGTGTGTTGCCGCCCTTGTTCTCTCCGCTCATCTGTTGCTCCGTAATCGTTTCTTTCTTGGGAATAAGTTTATCCCAAATTTGCGCTTTGTTCCGCCGGAGTCTGTTCGATTTCGCCGCGTAGGGAGTTGGGCAGCGCCTCTGTAATGCGCAGATCGACGAATCCACCAATCAGTTCAGCCGGCCCGCTGAAGTTAACCACCCGGTTGTTTTCGGTACGGCCAGCCAGTTGCTTCGGGTCTTTGTGGGAGGGGCGTTCCACCAGAACCCGCTGCAGGGTCCCCACCATCTGGCGGCTGATGCGCTGGGCCTGGGTATTGATCAACTGCTGCAGCCTTTCCAGACGCTGTTGTTTGACCGCCAACGGGACATCATCGGGCAGATCCGCTGCCGGTGTGCCGGGGCGGCGGCTGTAGATGAAGCTGTAGGAGTTGTCGAAGCCGATCTCATCGATCAGTTTCAGGGTCTCCTCGAAGTCGGCCTCTGTCTCACCGGGAAAGCCGACGATAAAGTCGGATGAGATGGTGATGTCGGGGCGGACCTCCCGCAGGCGGCGAATCCTGGTTTTGTATTCCACGGCCATGTGTCCGCGTTTCATCATTGCCAGTACCCGGTCGGAGCCTGACTGCACCGGCAGGTGCAGGAAGCTGACCAGCTCCGGCACCTCGCCGTAGACCTCGATCAGGCGATCAGAGAAGGCGAGAGGATGGGAGGTGGTGAAGCGGATGCGATCGATGCCGTCGATGGCAGCCACATATTCGATCAGTAGCGCCAGATCGGCGTTTTCGCCGTCGTGCATGGCGCCCAGATAGGCGTTGACGTTCTGTCCCAGCAGATTGACCTCACGCACCCCCTGGGCGGCAAGCCCGGCCACCTCGGCGATCACATCGTCGAAGGGACGGCTGATCTCCTCACCGCGGGTGAAGGGGACGACGCAGTAGGTGCAGTATTTCGAGCAGCCCTCCATGATGGAGACGAACGCGCTCGGACCCTCTGCCCGTGGCTCCGGCAGACGGTCGAACTTTTCGATTTCGGGGAAGGAGACATCCACAACCGGATGGTGCTCGGTACGTGCCTCCCTGATCATCTGCGGCAGACGGTGCAGTGTCTGGGGGCCGAAAATCAGATCCACATAGGGCGCCCGCTCGCGGATCGCCTCGCCCTCCTGACTGGCGACGCAGCCGCCGACACCGATGATCAGGTTCGGGTTCTTCTCTTTCCAGGGGCGCCAGCGGCCAAGTTGCGAGAAGACCTTCTCCTGCGCCTTTTCCCGTATCGAACAGGTATTGAGCAGCAGTACGTCCGCCTCTTCCGGCTTATTGGTAATCTGCAGACCTTCCGCCTCGCGTAATCCATCCGCCATACGGGCGGAGTCGTATTCGTTCATCTGGCAGCCGAAGGTCTTGATGTAGAGTTTGCCGGTCATGGATAGTCTGGGATTGTGGAGAAAAACGCTATTTTAGCCCCATCTCCGAAACTGGCCAACTTGTGTAGGCTGTGGGAGTCCCTAAACTTCCCCGAGCAGAGACCTGATGCGTTCCGCGTGGCGTGCCTGCTGTCCAGGGAGATGGAGACGGTGGGTGGTGATGATGCCCTTTAGCTCAGCGAGAGCCGTTTCAAAATCATCATTGATGACCAGATAGTCGAACTCGGCATAGTGAGACATCTCACTGACCGCCTCCTGCATGCGGGCCTGGATGATCGATTCGTCGTCCTGGCCCCGTCCGTCGAGGCGTTCCCGCAGGGCTGCCAGGCTGGGCGGCAGGATAAAGATGGAGACGGCCTCGGGAAAGAATTTGCGTACCTGTTGCGCACCCTGCCAATCGATCTCCAAAACCAGCTCCTGTCCGGCCTCCAATTTTGAACGAACCTCGGACTCGGCGGTGGCGTAGAAGTTGCCGAATACCTCGGCGTGCTCCAGAAATGCCTTGCTTTCGACCATGTGCAGGAAGCGGGCGTGATCGATGAAATGGTAGTGGACGCCATCCTCTTCGCCGGGACGTTTGGCGCGGGTGGTATGAGAGACAGAAACCTTCAACTCACTGTCCTGTTCCCGCAGTGCCTTGAGCAGGCTTGTTTTGCCTGCGCCGGACGGGGCGGAGAGGATGTAGAGTGTGCCGTTGGCTTTGGACATGCTGGATTCCTGTGTCATTTCTCTGTGGTGGACGGAGATACTATCAGAAATCGAAACTTGGGCGCTCTCCCTTGGCCGTGTAGTAGGGCATCATTTCGGCGGCCAGCCGGGAGAGAGTCTCTTTGCGGTTTTCCGGGGCGGGATGAGTACTGAGAAACTGTGGCGGGCGGCTCTCCGAGAGTTTGCCCATCTTCTCCCAAAGCGTGGCGGCGGCCCTGGGGTCGTAGCCGGCCTTGGCGGCAAGTTCGATACCGATCCGATCCGCCTCGGTCTCTGCGGTACGGCTGTTGGGCAGATCTATGGCCAGCTTCGCTGCGACCGCCGCACCCGCCATGGTGGCGCCCCGGTTGTCCGATGCGATGCCTATGGCAAGTACGCCAAGGGAGGTGGCCATCGCAACCGACATCTTTTCCGCCGAATGTTTGGCCAGTGCATGGCTGATCTCGTGGCCCAACACCTGAGCCAGTTCATCATCTGAGGGTTCAATCTGCTCAACCAGTCCGGTGTAGAGCGCCATCTTTCCCCCAGCCATCGCCCAGGCGTTCACTGTTTCGGGATCGTCGAGAATCTTCATGCTCCACTCCCAGTCCTTTGTTTCCGGGCGCATTATCACCGCTTGGGCAATGAGACGTGCCGTAATCTTATGCACCCGCGCCTTGAGTTTCGGGTCGTTATCCAGCTTGCCCTCGTCCGCGTAGGGCTTGAGCATCTGCACATAGGCCGTTTTAGACGAGGCGATGGCCTGGTCTTCCGAGACGATCATGAACTGCCTGCGGCCGGTGGGGCTCGTGGCGCATGCAACCAGAAGGGTCAGCAGCAGGCTGACAGTGACAATTTTGAGTTTCAGTTTCACGGTGTTGATTACCCGGCTGGCTCTGAATACAGAATGGCCTACTTTACCCTGAATCCATGTAGTGACCTAAATGTAGATGGCGGTAAAAACCCGAACATAATTGGCGAACAGCGGTAACCGGATGAAATAGCTGCAAATAGCGAGTCAGAAGAAACAGCCAGCGACAAAGAGTGACATCGAGAAAGAAATCGGGAAGATGTAGGGAGCCGTTGAGAAGGTGTGGTACCGGGTGTATCGACCTCGACAGT
>JAMJIN010000605.1:0-1066 GCA_036784775.1 Chromatiales bacterium
ATCCTACTTTGAGACGCAATGGCGACTGAATTCTATATGACGCTGCCTAGCAACGCTTCCATGAAGTTGCATCCCGACAATACGTTGGCTCATTACATCACGGCCTTGCCTCAACGTATCGATCTGAGTTGCGAGTGGGATGCGGGTTGGCAGAGATACAATACCCGCATACTTGGTAACAACGTCACAGAGGAAGATGTCTGGTTCTTCCTCAGCGAGAACGATACTACGAGTCGAATCCCGAGTACGAAGTTATCCTCTGGGTATTACAACGATCCGGTGACATTGATGTACCATGTCAACAAGGGACTGTACAATATATGGACGGATAAGGCACGGGCTCAAATGAGCTACAGTCCCGTCACTCATAAAATGACGTTGCACATGACATCGAACTCCGTGTTCACCATACCGTACCACAGTGCGACGGGACCCATGTTAGGATTCCGTCGGTCGTCACCAGTCCGCCGGCACTAGTAGCAGCAGAAGCAGAGAGCACACGCGAGTACGTTCACCAATCGACCAGCGTGGATTTGCCACCCAACCAGACTTCCGATGATTCGTACCCCTTCCATGACGAAGCTGACGACGTGGTGAGTATGACGCGCGGGTTCGATACCATCTACGTCTACACGGACGTCGTGGAGTCTCGCATAGTGGGTGACAGTATCGCGCCTTTGTTGCGCGCCCTCTCGGTTAGCGGACGTCACAGCGCCACGGTATCTGATCGGTTCACTAACATTCACTGCATGCCCCTAATGTACTCGCACTTCCACTCGATCGAGATGGATATAAGAGACGACACCGGACGGCGCTTACCATTCGAGTACGGTAGAGTGACGGTGACACTTCATTTTCGACGGCGCCGGACCGGACTGTTCTGACGATGAATTACAACGAATATTAAGCGCGTCAGGCAGGTGGTGCGCTGCCCTACTTCGCTGGTGCCCCGTACCAGCGGGGTCACGGACTAGGTAGTCTGTTCGGAGGTATGTTGCCTAGCGCCATGCCACTCATCAAGAGAGGTGCCGTAGCGTTGATTAGAGGAGCGTTGAAGACCAAGTCG
>JAMJIN010000232.1:0-4669 GCA_036784775.1 Chromatiales bacterium
CCTCAGAGCCATGCTACCTCGTTTGCTTCGGGCTGCTGCAACGACTTCACCACGTCCCGAGACATGGCTGCGGCTTGCTGAACATTCGTGCTAATCAAGAACCTTGATGCCGTCCTCGAGCCCGTCAAGGGCTGAACCCCGGAGAATATTTGACAATGACAGCTATCGCCATCGGAAAACCGGTGCCGGACATCGAGCTGCCCGCTACCAGCGACAAGACGCTTAAACTGTCGGATTTTCGCGGCAAACCCATCGTGCTCTATTTCTATCCCAAGGCCAGCACACCTGGATGCACCCAGGAGGGTCGGGATTTCACCGCGGCAATCAACAAGTTTCGACGTCAATCGACGGTCATCATCGGTGTCTCCCGCGACGGCATCAAGGCCCAGGAAAATTTTAAGACGAAACAGGCCTTTCCCTTCGAACTCCTGTCGGATAAGGAGGAGGCGCTCTGCAACGCCTTCGACGTCATCAAGATGAAGAACATGTACGGCAAGAAGGTACGCGGCATCGAGCGCAGCACCTTTCTCATCGATGAGTCGGGCCTCCTGCAAAAAGAGTGGCGCAAGGTAAAGGTCAAGGGACACATTGATGAAGTCCTGGACGCGGTCAAGGCAATGCGCGCCGAAAAATAGAGCCGCCCTTCCACCACGCGGAACAGAAGATGTCAGAAGAAGAAAACAGCCGCCTCTTTGTCCTGGATACCAACGTGCTGATGCACGATCCCACCGCCCTGTTCCGCTTTAAGGAGCACGACATCTTCCTGCCGATGGTGGTGCTTGAAGAACTCGACAAGGGCAAAAAGGGTATGTCCGAAGTCGCACGCAACGTGCGTCAGACCAGCCGATTTCTGGACGAACTGATGTGCGGGATCGACAGTAGTGAAATCAATCTGGGACTGCCCCTCAACACACTGCAACTCAACGGCAACCATGCGGATTCGGTAACCGGACGCCTCTTCTTCCAGACAACCCCCGTCATCAGCCACCTACCTGACAGCCTGCCGGGCAATACGCCGGACAACAACATCCTGGCAACCGCCATGGGGCTGCAGGAGGCACATCCACACAAGCTCGTGATTCTGGTCTCCAAGGATATCAACCTGCGCATCAAGGCTGCAGTCCTGGGCATTCGGGCGGAGGATTACTCCAATGACCAGGTGTTGGACGACGTCAATCTTCTCTATCGCGGCGAGGAAAAACTGCCGGACGATTTCTGGGACCACCATACGAAAGAAGTCGAAGCCTGGCAGGAAGAGGGCCGGACCTTTTACCGGGTCAGCGGCCCGGACGCCCGTGAATGGTATCCCAGCCAATGCCTCTTCCTGGAGGGTGATCACGGTATCGATGGCATAGTGCGGCGCAAGGAGGGAGACGATGCAATCATTGAATTAGTCGATGACTTTCGTCACCAAAAACATACCGTCTGGGGCATCAATGCCCGCAATCGGGAACAGAACTTCGCCCTCAATATGCTGCTCGACCCGGAACTCGACTTCGTCACCCTGTTGGGCACTGCCGGCACCGGCAAGACCCTGCTGACGCTGGCAGCGGGACTGATGCAGACGCTGGATCAGAACCTCTACCGGGAGATCATCATGACCCGGGTGACAGTGCCTGTTGGGGAGGACATCGGCTTTCTGCCCGGCACAGAAGAGGAGAAGATGACGCCATGGATGGGTGCGCTGATGGACAATCTGGAGGTGCTCACCCAGACCGAGGGAGGAGAATGGGGCCGTGCCGCCACCGAGGATCTTCTGCGCAGCCGCATCCGCATCCACTCACTCAACTTCATGCGTGGCAGGACATTTCTGAACAAATACATCATCCTGGACGAGGCACAAAATCTGACACCGAAGCAGATGAAGACTCTAATCACCCGGGCCGGACCAGGGACGAAAATCGTCTGCCTGGGGAACGTGGCGCAGATCGATACACCCTATTTGACGGAGACCACTTCAGGCCTCACATACGCCGTTGATCGCTTCAAGAACTGGCCCCACAGCGGACATATCACTCTGTTGCGGGGAGAGCGTTCACGTCTGGCGGATTTTGCCTCTGAAAACCTGTAACTGATCCCGCCTATGGACTCACCCCACAACGCACGAGAACAAGTCTGAACGAAGGAAGAAATCTCATACCTCCAACAACGAGGAAGTACTCCGTTGCTTGAGATCTCTCCCTATGGTCGAGATGACAATAACCGACCCATTCAGTTTAGAGGTTCCTTAACTCTTCAATCCAAACTGCCGCGCTCGACAATCTGCTGCAAGGCTGCGACCGAGAGCTTGTAGACATCTGCGATCTGCTCATAGACGGTACTCAGATCACTTCCATCCTGTTCACGGCCTTTGGTCTCCAACTCCCTGGCCAGGACCGAGAGTTCGATTGCTCCCACATTGGCACTGCTCGATTTCAATGAATGAGCGGGCCCCACCAGGGCGTCCAGATCCCGGGACTGAACTGCCTGTCTGATTCCATCCATTAAGTCTGGCGTACTGTTCAGATAACTCTCCAGAACCATAATGAAATCCTCATCCATGATCTCAAACAACTCCTCCACTACCGCTATATCTATAACATCGTAGGACACTTCCCCCTCCCCCACATCCGTTGGCAGATCCTGAGTCTGCGAAAGCTCCGTTGATTCAGCTAAATCTTCCGGAACATCCGCTTGTTCTTGCAACACCTCCCGCATGGGCAGCCATTGCCGCAGCATATTTTCCAGCGCCGCCGGCTTGACCGGCTTGGACAGATAATCATCCATCCCCGCCGCCAGGCACCGTTCCCGATCCCCTGCCATCGCGTTTGCCGTCATTGCAATGACCGGCAGTCGGGCAAGTCCCTGCTGCTGTTCACGTTTCCGGATGGCATCCGTCGCCTCGTAACCATCCATTCTAGGCATCTGACAGTCCATCAGTACAACATCAAAATTCTCACTGCCGACCGCCTGCATTGCATGGACACCGTCCGTCGCTGTGACTGGCTGTAACCCCGCCTTCTGCAGAATCTTCTTTACCACTGCCAGATTGACCGGATTGTCCTCCACCACCAGGATCTTACCTACCAGCGGGGTGTGTTGAGGCAGTGGCGCTTCTTCGGCCATCTCCACAGTTGACGACTCATCCAGCATCTCAGCATGCCCATCATCCCAGCCGAAAGATTCGTCAGGCATTCTTGGCATAGGCTGCTCCGCAGATACGGCCCCAACACCCGACACCGTCTCGACATCAAGCAGCCGTTTGAATCTCTGCTCCACCTCCACCCTGTGCACCGGGGCGTTCAGTATCTCAATGCCCTGACGACCAAGGGACTTTGCATCGGCAGCAGTGGGGTTTAATACCAGAAACTTGACCTGAAACAGCACAGGATTGGCCCTAATTTCCTCGATCGTCTTCAAAATTCCCTGGCCTGAAACCCGACCATCGATAACGATCAGTTCATAACTCCAGCTCTCTCCCAGGTTTGCTGATGCCTGGAGCTTGGATATCGCATCGTAACTATCCACAGCCTGCTCAAAAACCATTCCCCAATCCCGCATATAGGCTGCAATGTTATGGGCAACCTCATCTTGCGCCAGAATCAACGCCCGTGCACCCTGCAGATCCCGCCGCGCGGAAGGCACCTCTTCCAAGGATTTGCGCAGTGGCACGACAAACCAGAAGAGGGAACCTTTGCCCTTCTTTGATTTAACCCCAATGCGTCCACTCATGAGCTCCGTCAAACGCTTGCAGATCGCCAAACCCAGTCCGGTCCCTCCATGCGTGCGGGTGGTGGATGCATCAGCTTGTGAGAAAGGCTGAAAAAGCCTCTCCACCGCCTCTTCCGACATGCCGACACCGGTATCACGTACTGCGAAGAGCAATTCCACCTCGGTACGGGTAGCATGCCTGATGGAAACTTCCACGGAGATACCGCCTTTTTTGGTAAATTTAATCGCATTACTCACCAAGTTCGTCAAAATTTGCCGCAGCCGAATCGGGTCTCCACGTACTGCGGGAGGCACATCCTGATCTATCCGATAGCTAAGCTTGAGTTTTCTGCGGACTGCAGCGTTCGTCATCAGGGCGGTTACCTGCTCCACCAGTTCACGAATATTGAGCTCGATGAACTCCAACTCCAGTTTGCCGGCCTCAACCTTGGAAAAATCCAGAATATCGTTGATGATGCTCAACAGCAGTTGGGATGAGTTGAGCGCGGTATTGACGAATTGGCGCTGTTCTCTCTCCAGCTTGGTCTCCCGCAGCATCTCCAGAATGGGAAGAATGCCGTTCAGCGGGGTACGAATCTCATGGCTCATGGTAGCCAAAAATTCTGTCTTGGCCAGATTCGCAGTCTCAGCCGCCTCCTTGGCCAGCGAGAGCTCCCGTTCGACATCCTGCCGTTGATCATTTTCCGCACTCAGACGATTGGACAACTCCGACAATTGGGTCTCTGTCTCCATCAGCCGTTCGCGCAGCAAAGTACGGTTGGCCGACATCAGCAGAAAGCGCTGCTGAGCGGCCGTCATCCACATGGAGAGTATTCCCAGCGCCAGCAGATAAGCGATGAGTCCCACCCAGGCGCCTTCCTGTAGTGCCATACCTGAGAGGGTGTAGATGGCGGTAAAAACCCGAACATAATTGGCGAACAGCGGTAACCGGATGAAATAGCTGCAAATAGCGAGTCAG
>JAMJIN010000606.1:0-1064 GCA_036784775.1 Chromatiales bacterium
TTCTTCATACCGACCATGCTCTCGTCGATGGAGACATGTTGAGGGGCCAGGAAATACCTCTTGAAAGTCAGGTTGATAGCATCGAGAACAGGTCGCACCTTGTTCCATGGGTCGAATCCTGGCTGACCACGAACAGGAGTGTCCAATACCCCGACATGCAGAAAGCGTTGCATCATTGCAAATTTCCTGAAAGGCATCACGAAGGGGAAGAACGGGGTTGCCTGGGATGGATGCTTCTTGGACCAGTAGTCTTCAATGTTCTTTTTCCGAATCAACCCCATGTTGATGCACAGTCCAAGATATCGTTTTAGCAGTTCCAGGGTGACGTCATTGAGGGACCAGCGTCGCATGCGGGAGCTGGGGTGCCGCGCTATCCACCCTGCCATGTCGTCGAACACCTTCGTGGCATACTCCCGCGTGTTACGCAACACAGTCTGCATTGTGGCGACCGTAAATAGCAGGAAAAAGTATTCAACTGGGTCAGAGTTCCGAGGTGGCAGGTGACGCGGTCCTGGCGATCTGACAGAGAAATTGTGTGGAGCCGTGAAGTCGTCCTCATCGTTCACACGACGCCATCCACCGCTGGGACGTGCGGCAGCTGCTACCGCTGCTGCTCTTGTCTGCATTCGGACACCCCTGCCGCGGCCTCTGCCCCGAACAACACGACGGGTTGATGGTAGCTCATACTGCAACAAGGAATAAGAATTGTGAAATAATACTGTATGAAACGATTGATATTTGTGCAATAAAAAACAGAATTTCCAAAAAAATACATCAAGAAACTAAAACAATAGCCTATACTGCTTTTCAAATTTATTGCAATGACGGTAAAGCAAATGGTAACATGTCTGACAGCTGTCACTACCAAAAGAAATAGACATACAAATTTGAAAGTATGGCTATGCTATGATACCCATTGATAAAATATAGGACATCATGTATTTATATATAGGCCGCAATAACTAACTGCGAATTACGCACGCAAACAAAAAGTATGTGAAATATTTATCTGGATTCAGATATCGGATTCGTTTTATTATGGTGGGCGATAATCAGTTTCGTTG
>JAMJIN010000233.1:0-4647 GCA_036784775.1 Chromatiales bacterium
GGATGTGACGTTCTGACGGAGGATGTATCGACGCAGCGAGGCGGCCTTCGCCATCTATGCGCGGTTTTACTCAGCCGCTAACAAACTGCCCCAGGCCCAATCTGGAAATGACGTGAGCAACTGTGCCGCTCTGCTTTCCGGGGAAAAGAGGCGTTCCATCGCGTCGATGCCTGACTCGAGGCCACGGGAGCGGATGCGGTTGTCCCACCCTTTGAGCAATATGGCGAGCCACTGCTCCGCTTGCTCGCGAGAGGCTCGCCCTGTGAAGATAGCTTCAGTATCAGGGATTGGCATCCTCGTCGGACTCGGTAATCTTCGCGGCTTTTTGACGATGGCTGTGAGAGAGCCGGATGGTACGAACGCTGGCCACGGCCTGTTCAACTCTCTACAGAGCCTCTCCACGAGAGCTTGCTCACCCAGGATATCCCGCGTGTCGATCACCTCACCGTAGATGTCATCCCAGAACTTGATAACTGATTGTAGTTCGAGGAAATCAGAAGGGCTCATCTGTGGATGGAGGACTAGTATTGTCGGGCGAGAGCTTTTTCTGGCCACCTGCAACTCCAGCGATACTGCGTCAGATCCGAGGCTGTTCCTGCTAACGAGGCAGAGCAGAGCGTCCGTGTGTGGAATCACCGACAGGTAGTGGCGTTCCATGATCTCTTCGAGTTCAGGAAAGTGGCAATGCGTGAGGTACACGTAGAGATCGGGCCACGCCTTGTATAGCCATTCCGACAGTGCATAGGCTGCATGTTGGTCGCTATGGCTGTGAGCCAGGAGGATCATGCCTTTCTCTTCGTCGATGCTAAGCACTCACATTGCATTATCTCAAATTGATATTTCTTCTGTTTCACTGACACTCCTTGAGCTCTCCTATTCCTTTAGGGCATGTTATTCATACTTCAAATGTGCACCAAGTGTGCACCAAGGAAAAATAACGGAAGTTCATTTTGCCTTCTCCTTAAGGGATGCTTTCGGATCAAAACCGCGCCGCTGTTCTGCTTCCTTCCTGGGCACAAAGGTCCAGCCAATGGCCTCAGCATACTTGAGAATGCGGGCCTGGACGGTTTTATGCTCACCCGGCTTCATATTTTCCTATCGTCTAATTCTGGAAGATTAAACAACAAATTCACCAATGCATGGTTGATGTAGTAATTTTCACGGCCCAATTTATGTTTCTGCAGCACTCCATCCTTTGCCAACGCTTCCAGATAGCGGGTTGCAGTGGCGCGTGACACAGCAAGGTCCCTTTTCATAAAAGCCACTTTGGTATAAGGATGACGGAAAATATTGTTAATCAGATCCTGACTGTAAAACTTGTAACCAGAGCGAATGCGTTGCTTGTGCTGTTGCAGCAACGTATGGATATTCTCTACCAATCGGGTTGTGTGGCGTGCGGTCAAAGCGACACCGCGAAGCATATAGAGCAACCATGGCTCCCAGTCGTTACGGTCACGCACCTGTTGCAAAGCCTGATAATAAGTTGACTTGGTCTGGCTGATGTAACGGCTCAGATACAAGATGGGTGTATCTAGCAAACCCTCCTTGACCAGATACAGTATATTGATGATGCGGCCCGTGCGACCGTTGCCGTCATAAAATGGATGAATGCTTTCAAACTGATGATGAATCAGCGCCATACGCACCAATGGGTCCAGCCCGGTGTCATCGTGAACAAACTGCTCCAGTGTAGACATCAGTTGTGGAACCCGCTCTGGAGACGGCGGTTCATAAACCACTTCACCGGACTGCTCATTTTTCAATACCGTGCCGGGTGTTTTGCGAAAGCCGGCATCATTGCCTTCCAGTACAGTCTGTATCGCCAGGATAGTGTTCACGGTCAACAACCCATGCTGCCGTACCTGATGAAACCCGATATCCAGTCCTTCAACATAATGTGCCACCTCTTTGCTGACAGGATCAGCACGATCTGGCTGTATCTGGTATTTATACAAAGCATCCTGCGTCGTAATAATGTTCTCAATCTCAGAACTACTCTGTGCCTCCTGCAAAGACAGCGTGGAAATCAGTAAGCCTTCATTTGGGATGGTGCGGGCAACACCTTTCAATTCAGCCAGATGACGGTGCGCCGACACCAGTGCACGTAACACCGCCTCAGTTTCAAGGTTCAGTGCGGGTGGAAAGGATGCCAGCGTATAGGTGTTCATATTGCTAATATTTTGAAAGCATGATGATTATTGTGCTCAAATATAAGTGATTTTGAGCAATAATTCCACATTCTTCTCAATTATTCTTATTATTGAGAAGTAATATGTCGCGAAAGACTTTTTGCGACATAAAAACTTGGTGTTTGTCGTGAAAAAGGGGTTTAACGTCGCAAAACCGACACACAGCACGTAGGATGCGGTGAGCTTGCGAACCGCATCGATCGGGTCACTCTCTAACCTCCAAATTCTCGTCAGATTCACCAGCCCAATCCGCCGAGACGATACTTGCCGCACATACGCATGAAAACTTGAATGCGGCCAATCCCCGGCCCGATTTGTCCACCCATGTTTAACCGGATTCCAATGGATATAATCGACATGCCGCTGGTAATCCTGGTCATCCCGAATCCGGTGTTCCCAAAATCGGCGTTGCCAGATTCCGCGCTCGCCTCTTTTCATGCGACTTCTGGAACATCTTTCACCGTGCGGGATGCCACGGGAAAATCCCGCCTTAATCAAAGCCCATCGCGTTTTATAGTCCGAATCACCCTGCGGTAGGGTCCAAACACAATGCAAGTGATGTGGTAAAACAACCATTGCATCAATGTTAAATGGATTGTCCAGTTTATTTTGAGGGGAAGGTTCATCAAACTGCATGATTCAACATCATAACCTTGTCACTCAAGAAGCATTTTCCTATAGTGGGACGTCACCTGTGTGACAGGGGCAAACCCGGCCAGGTCTGCGCGGCGGCGCGTTCAACAACAATCCACGTAACGCCCGCTGTGCCTACCGCAACAACAACCACCCTGAAATCAGGAACAACAACAGGGGTTTTCGTGCGGCCAGCACGCCCCGCAGCGAGAACGGCACGGCGCAAATGCGCCTTGCCGGTGTGCAGAGGGGAGTTCAGGGTTTGTCCTGGCCAGCGGCTGGGCCGGGGCCGAAGATAAAACGCCGCGTCCCGCTGTGGTAACCCGGATGGGTGAAGCGCCGGGATGCGGCAACTTGAATATTAATGTAGTCATTTAGTGAAATTTTTCATGGATTCTGAAGTAAGCAGCTCAGCGGAAAAGACAGTCGGAAAAATTATCGCCGAACGATACCTGGTACCTGCATTGGATCAGCTGGACTTTTGGTCCCGAAAAACGATCGGGGAGATTAAGAAAAAACAGCCGGGGTGGCTTAACGATTACCTCGATTATCTATTGATGGAAGGTGACTTTATCGATGGCAGTGACCGGCCAGAGAGTCATGTTGGCGAGTTGATGGATCAGCCGCTTAGGCTGAGACTTGCCTACCTCACACCCAGGCTTCGACGCCTCTCAGCAGGCAGGGGTGAGTACAGTCAGCCGACGGATGAAGATGATTGTCTGCTTTCTGCAGCTGTTGGCAAGACCATCGATATCTGGATCAATGAAGCAACGCTGCCTGAGTTGGCCAGCCAGCGTCTGGATGCCATTCCTGCCATGTTCATTAAGGGCGGGCCGGGCAGTGGCAAGAGCACCTTAAGTCGGTGGTTGGCGAGTCGTTGTGCTGCGCTCTGGATGCGCAATCATGCCCAGGAAATAGGTGCATCATCACCAACAACCAGCGAAATCAGCAAACTGACAATCTGGGCGAATGCGCCTTTCCCTCTCTTTGTTGAGTTTGCCGGTATCGATCTGGATGGGGGGGAGTGTAGTTTTCAGACGGTCATCGAACGACATGTTGGGGAGATACTCAGGGCCAGTGGTAGTCGGGAATCTGTAGTAGCCGGCGAGCTGAAAGCCTTATTGGAGATGCCCCTTGTATTGATTTTTGACGCCCTGGATCAGGTGCCAGACATGGCGCAGCGGAAACGGTTGGTCGAATGGGTTTCCGGTGAATGCAAGCGGCTGAAGCAACGGCAGGCAAGCGGTGATTCCACGCTGATATTCACCTGCCGCAGTCAGGCGGACATTCCAGACAGTAAGACGAACTTCATCAACACCGGCTGTATCGCTTGGCAACTGGAAGAGTTGGGCAAAGAACAGATCCCGGATTTCATCGCCCACTGGATGAGTGCCTGGGAGCAATCGACGCGTAATGTTACCCCTCAAAAACTTAAGCAGACAGTGAAGAACAATACAGATAGTCTGCTGGAAAAACTCGACCGCATTCAGCAAAAAAACCGATCGTTTGGTGAACTTCTTCGCGTACCTCTGTTATTGGACCTGGTCTGTCGACTCTCCAAACACCATGTTGAAATTCCGGATCAGCGCGCCCTGGTCTTCGATCGGCTGATACAGCTATCACTGGAGAGTTGGCAGAGGAAGCTGCAGCTTAATGAAGCGACGTGCACTCAACTTATCGGTTTTCTTGATTAGTACGAATGTTCAGCAGTGACTCACGGAATGAGCCACTGGTTGTTGCAAGATGATGCCACGATCCACAATAGGAGAGCGGACATGGCACAGAATCCAATCCAATTTCAGACAGGCATGAGCTTGAGCGATTT
>JAMJIN010000607.1:0-1062 GCA_036784775.1 Chromatiales bacterium
GGAATCTGATGATATGCGCGAACGAGATCAACTTTGGAGAATATTCTCGCTCCTGCCAGTTTCGCTGTAAAGTCTTGTAGATGTGGGATCGGGTAGCGGTCAGGGACTGTGATGTCGTTAAGAGCGCGATAGTCACCACATGGACGCCATTGTCCAACTCCTTTCTTGGGGACCATGTGTAGAGGAGAAGACCACGCACTGGACGATCTTCTAATCACTCCCATGTCTAACATCGTTTCAAACTCGCGTTTAGCAATCGTCAACTTTTCAGGTGCCAGGCGACGAGCCTTGGCGAAGACAGGACGACCTTTGGTTTCGATAGAGTGCGATACATGAAGCTTTGAGCGTGTTGTGGCAAAGTCTGTTCGCGTAAGAGACGGGAAATCAGTCAGAATGGTTTCATATTCTGATGGTGATTTGAGGAAATGCAGTCGGAGAGGTTGTAGTGCTGTAGTTTGAAGAGACACGTGTGCAAATGATGCAGCTTCTATTATACGGTTGTTCTTCATGTCTACAACGATTCCATTGGAGCGAAGAAAATCAGCACCAATGAGCGCCATGCGTACGTCTGCAATTTGGAATTTCCAGGTGTAGTTACGTTGAAATCCAATGTCAAGGGAGATGTTTCGTTCTCCATATACTGCAATTCTCGAACCATTGGCTGCTACCAACGGTTGACCTTGTTTACTCTCGAGTTTTTCGCGACTTGTTGCTGGAAAAACGCTGACCTCTGCACCCGTGTCGATCAAAAAACGCGTTTTGGATGCATGATCGGTGAGGTAAAGTAGGCGAGAAACATGGCTGCATCCACTATTCGCCACTAGTGGGCAGCTTTGGCTTTTCCCGACCAAGAACACGGCGATCGACATTTACGAGCTTTGGTACCGAACTTAGCATGAAACCAACACAGTTGGTTGTCACTGGTATGTCGAGGTACGTTCTGTTGCTCTACTTGGTTCCGCAGTCTTGCATTTTCTCTTCTGAGTGAGTCGATTTCGAGGAGTGTTTCTGAAGACAGAGAAGACAGTGAAGGCTTTTGCGTAGAGGTATCCGAAGTCGGAG
>JAMJIN010000234.1:0-4603 GCA_036784775.1 Chromatiales bacterium
TGACCAGTCAATTACCAATCGATCAATGGCATCACATTATTGGCGATCCCACACTGGCGGATGCCATTCTCGATCGACTGGTGCACAACGCTTACAAACTCAATCTGAAAGGAGAATCCATGCGGAAAAAGAAGGCAAAGTTGACGATGCCACCCATATCAGAGTAACAATAGAAAACCCCGCGTCGCTATCGCTCCGATGAGTGGCAGCTTTGCCCTGGTTTAGGGGGCAGTCTTCACGTGGTATGGGTGGCAGGCTTCACTGGAATACGCACGGAAAGACAGCGTTTGAGATCCGCACTACCGTAGAGGGCTTTATCCGCATCGTCGGAGACATCCCCGCCAGTAGACTGGCCCATGAACACGCCAACAAATACAAGCAGACCATGATGGCGCTGCCCGCGAATATCAATAAGATTGCCAAGTATCGGGGCAAGTCCATTGATGAAATCCTTGCCATGCCCGACATCAAACCAATGTCAGTGACCACCGTCAGAAACCGCATGATTAAACTGGGTGGCTTCGTTAAATGGTGCGTCCGGCATGGTCACGCCACCTCCAATCCACTTGTGGGTATTGCGCCCGGCAAGCCCAAAGGGAAAAAGAGTGACCAGCGGAAACTATTCAACGATAAAGACCTGCAAGCTCTCTTCTCAGGGTGGAAGTCCTCTCGCTCCATCACAAGAATCCTTTCTCTGGTCCAGGATTGGTAATAGTCACGTCGTGCTGACCGATCTGCGGAATCCTCAGCGAACTTTCCCGACTGATTCTTGGTGTACTGGCAGTAGGCAGCGATGTGTTTTCTGAGACGTGGTATATCCATTAGTTATCTATCCATCCATCCTTATAAGGCTTATTTCCCAAGGACTAAAATTTACTGTGCACCTGAGCAAGAAGTTCTAATTATGCACCCGCGACATAACCGATAACCCCCACTCTTCCACACCCTTCAAGAAAAGCCAATTTCAGAAAGTTGCTATTGGCTACTGGCGATATTTTTGTCTGTTCCTGCAAGGTGGCCATCGAAGTGGCCGGGTCTATCCCGTGTGTATCGCTCAGGATGCGAAGTTGCTCGAGCCAGTCTATTGCGTCACTTCCACAACATATAGCCTTGTAGCGCTCCTCTATGCCATAAACCTCTTTCCAGGTCGCAATTTCCTCGTTGACGGCAGCCGGCCCGAAGGTGAGTTGAATATCAGCGAGCGTCAGGCGGTCAATATCCGGTGCGCCTAGGTTAATGGTGACTTCGATGTTGTGACCGGAGTCAGCGTAGGGATAGAAGGCTTTGCGTCGCCCGGCCGCATGGTGGGCCGGGTCTTTGCTGAGCTTGTAGGTGCTGTTGCATTCGTGGCAGGTGGGGGCCAGGTTGCGAAAATTGATAGAGTTGAAAGGATAGTGCGCTTTGGGAAGGTAATGGTCATACGCCTCCCGTTTGCTGTGGTGAACGCCCTTGATATCGCCGATGCCGCAAAACGGACATTTTCCCGCTTTGTTGACTTCCATGAATGCATGGTAGTGGTCATCGATATCACCAATCTCGTCACGTAGTGATTTTAGTCGAAGCAAATTACTGGAGGTGTGCAAGTTCTTGAAGAACGTGCCCAGCAATTCGGAGAGTTCCGGATACTTTGCTTGAACTTCAGCGTAGCGAGCGACCTGCGAGCCTGGAGCGTTGCCACACACTCGTTCAATGTCGTTGTTCGATTGATACCAGCGTTTAAATTGTACAATGTCTGCTCTCGGTAGTTTGGCGAAGCTCTCGTAGATTGCTTGGATACGACTGGAAAAAAGATCACCTTCCTTGTTGTGGTCGTAGGCAAACGATTCCATGACAACCTTGAGTGGTGGATGGGCGTCAAAAAGATTCAAGGAGTACGCCCCCGCTTTGGGGGCCCGACACCACACCTGGTAAAAAATGAAGTTTATAAAACGCTGCATCTTCTCCATCTGGTGGGGAACATAGGTGTACGGAAACAGCATTAGTCCTGCGCCTCCATGCTGTCGAGAATGGTCTTTATGAGCAGCACCTTTTCCACTGAATCACCAAGTTGACGATTTATTTCTGAAATGAGTCGATCCTTGTCCTCACCTTGCTCAAAGCGCTGCCGCAATTCATTCAGCATCGCCTGGGCATGGCCGCCGATGGTTTCGCGTTTGCCGAAGGTGGCCATGGTGATCTTGTTGATGGACGCGCCCAGGGTGTTGTAATCGGGGTGGCTGATCGAAACGACGCCATCCGTCTTGTTGAACGCCAGCACCTTTTCCGGCTTGCTGTCAGAGATCAAGAACGGGGTGTGGGTGGTGACCAGCATGTCGTGGCCTTCGGCACCGCTGAAGCTCTGATGCAGGCGGGTGATGAAGTTGGCGCGCCAGTCGGGGTTGAAGTGGGTCTCCGGCTCATCGAGCAGGAACAGGCTGTTGGTGTTCTTGAACAGCAGGCAGAGGCCCAGCGTGTGCAGTAGCTGATGTTCGCCATCGGAGAGGCTCTTGAGCAAGACGGGTTGGTCGATATCCTTCTTGGTCACCCAGAAGTTTTTGAAACGCATAATGCGTTCATCAGAGGCCAACGTCGGCACTGTCTCGCCGACATACAGGCTGTCGGATTGATAGAGGTCGGCTTTCAGTGGGTCGCTGACCGAATAGAGGTTGAGCGTCAGAAGCACCTGAAAGGCCTGAAACAGCGCAATGGGGGAGCGGTTGACCTCGAAGTCGAAGTTCTCACTGAAGGCCTGCCGAGTGGCATCGTTGACGTAGTAATCGAGATAAAGGGTGTCGGTGGCCTCATCGACAAACCAGCAGGTGGCACAGCGCTTCAGGCGGACGATGATTTTGTCGGATCTGCCGTCACCTTCAAGCAGTTCCACCAGATTGACGCGGTAACGCTTGGTGCCTGACTCGGTCTCAATGTGCGTTAGTGCCGGATGGTTCCTGACAATTTCCTCTGTCGACTCGCGCTTGCTTTCATTTTGACTGCCGAATGTCGGTACCTGACTTTCGTCAATCTCGATGCTGCGCCGGATGATAATGCGAAACTCCGTGAGTCCCTCGATCCCGACATCCTCGCGGAACGGCCTCAGCTCGTCGGCATCCTGAAACAGCAGATTGCAGAGTAGGATCGCCTGACTGAAGCCGCTGTCGAGATAGACCAGGCGTGATTCCGGCCTGCCCGGATAGGGCAACTGCTGTTTGAGCGCCTGCCAGTATTCGTCAAACTGGACAAAGCGCATCTTGAAGAACGGCAGGCTGAGAATTTCGTTTTCGCCGGAGGAGTAGCCGAGGATATAGTCCGGCAGAAGCTGCCGCCCGATGGTTTGGCCGATGGTGCGCTCCACCGCCCCCTCCTGATCTTCATGGTTGAGCAGGAACCATTTGGGCGCTTCACCCGGCTGTTTGACGATGCTGACATGGGCCTGCCCGTCGTGGCCTTTGACCTTCAGCACATCCTGCGGGCGAATCAGATACTCGATTTCAAACCCGTCCGGAATGCCCCTGTCGCTGCGAAAACCATATAGATTTTCGGTCTCCTCAAAGCGGAAACTGTCCGGCAGGTTCTCCAGATAGATGCACTCCATGTGGTAGAAGATCGCCGCCAGCACCTCCAGTAAGTTCGATTTGCCGCTGCCGTTGGGGCCGGCACAGACGAAAGGCGCAAACCCCTGCTCCTCCTGCAAATCCCACTCGGTGCGGAAGCAGTACTCAAACCCCGTTTGCAGGCTGCGGAAGCCTTGTGGGTCTGTTATTTTCAGGCATAGCAGCTTCATCCAGCATCATCCCTTTGTCGCTGTGACGCTCACCCGGTTACCGGCATCGTCGTAGGTTTGCGCCAGGCGGCCACTTTCCAGCGCATCAAAAACCCACCCCTTGAGTTGGTCGTACTCTGCAGTACTCCACTCGGACGCGTAATCCTCCACCAGTTCCCCCCACCGTTGCTGGGCAGCTTCCATAAAGTGCTGACTGGAGAAAGGCGCATTGCCGATATGTTCAAGCCAGACATCCATCCATTGATTGAGCAGCGCCTTGCGGCTTCCGGCAGAACTCAAGGTGACAAGGTTCGCCGGGGCGGGCAGTTCGAACGATGGCATCTTTTCGTGTTTTTCGTCTATTTCGGGGGGCATAGCTTCCATGTCTTCCGCGGCTAATGGAATACGAGATAGATCTAACTCGCCGTTGAACGCCTTCTGGCTCAGGGCGCCATAGAGGTTTTTCAGATCGGCGAGGCTTTGCTGGTAGCAGGTTTTGATACCTTCGACCTTTTCAACGATGGAGGCAAATTGGTCTTGAAGGCTCTCGGGGGGGAAGATTAATTTTATTGAATTAATGACTCCTTGATTTATCTTATAGGTCCCATTAGCAGTTCTTGCACTTTTCTCTATTTGATGACGTATGAAATGTGTTTTCCAAAGATGCTCAAGAAAATATTTGTTGATTGATTCTTGTCTAATCGCCACCCCGATCATAGTGTCCGGGAACATAACATCATGCTTATTCCCAGGATAAAAATAGCCTTTACCGACCAACTTTACCCCAGCGTTGCATAAAAACAGGCCAGCAATGACTACGCTGCCTTCTCGATCTCATCCAGGTAATGCAATAACTCGTTTTGC
>JAMJIN010000235.1:0-4554 GCA_036784775.1 Chromatiales bacterium
GAGATGATTTCGCGCCTCGGCTACGCTGCAGTGCGCACACCACCCATGCCACAACGCCTCCTCAGCATGGCTGAGGCTCGGGGGTAATCAGGTTTGATTATTGAATGCAGAGTAAAGGTGTGAGGACAGAGAAATGGTGGATTGCTGCCTGTCACTGCGCTTCAACGTGGGTGACAGGACGTTGACCACAGAATCTCAACCTTACCGCAGCAATTGCGGAATGTCTTTTTTGATGTGGCTGATAGGGTGCCAGGGGTCGGAGTCGATTCAACTATGAAGTGGCGTCAGTGCCATTGCTCCGCAGTTACTCTGTGCCACGCCCAAACAGTCTCGCTCTCGACTCCGACCCCGGAGGAAAGAGCGTAGGAACGTAGGGGTCGGAGTCGATTCGACTACGCAGTAACGTCAGCGCCTTCGCTCCGCATTTACTCTGTGCCACACCCAAACAGTCTCGCTCTCGACTCCGACCCCTGAAATACACGCTAGAATGGATCAGTAGCACTGCTCATTTTCGGCGTGCGCTTTTCCGGCATCGTGGGTTTCAGGCGCTTACCCTGCAGGGCTATCAGCTCAACGGGATGATGCGCAGGCAGCCTTGCCAGCAGGGTAAAGGTGACTTCATCGTCAGTCGTATGGAAAGACTCCTTGATCTCCGGCCTTATGTTCCATTGCTGCGCCAGCCGCTTACGGGTCTCCCGTTTGAGTTGTTCAGGGTCACTCTGTTTGCGTTCAGAGGGGAGCAGACTGCTGGAGAAGTGGGCGAAGAGCTTGTCTGTGGCGATTGCCAGCAGTTGTTGCTCTTTCTGCACCTTCAAATCCCACAACAGGCAGCAGTAGGCCGTATAGTGCTGCATCTCTCTCTGTATACGCCAGCCACCCGGCAGCGGCCTGGCGATTTATGGCGTCATACAGGCCACTCTGTTGCGAGACAGCGGTGAGCAGTTCGGGGTTTTCCCGCAATTGTCGCCAGAAGAAGAGCTGGGTTTCTGCATCGTCCATGTGCCGGCCTTCGAGGTAGCTGAAGAAACGCTCACGCAACAGGCCTTCTCCGCGCATAAAGGCGATTTGCAGATAGGCCGGTAATTCGTTGTCTTGAGCGCCGGGCCAACGAAAGGCGCGTTGAAAGCGAGCGGTGATATAGACAGAGAGAGGAGAGATGATCTGCCTAGAGTAAGGGGTCGGAGTCGAATCAACTACAAAGTAACATCACCGGCTTCGCAACCAGCTTGCTTCATACCACTCCCCAACACACTCGCTCTCGACTCCGACCCCGGAGGAAAAAGCGCAGTGGAGGTAAGTTGGGGCGGACGACGGGATTTGAACCCGCACTACTCGGGGCAACCGGAATGTCGGGCTCTGAAGAGCCCGCGTGCTACCGTTACACTACGTCCGCTTGAGAAAATGTGATTTTATACCACCGAAACCGGTAACTGTCAGATCAGGTTGCGACTACTACAAATTATTGCGTGTCTGGGACCAATCTGCGTAAAGCCGGGTTTTCCAGTGCCATTTTTCTCTGACCCGGTTTTCGCATTTTCACTAACCCTACGAACCAGTGACACTGACATGACAGACCAGCCTGATACAGAAGCCAACAATGAACCACTGTTCACTCCAGTTGAGGCCCGCATACTCGGCGTGTTGATGGAGAAACAGCGGACCACGCCGGACAATTATCCGCTCACCCTCAACGCACTGGTACAGGCCTGCAACCAGAAGACCAGCCGCAACCCGGTGATGCAGCTGACCCAGGGGGAGGTTGGCCACACCGTCAACCTGCTGCGGGACCGGGAACTGATCCGTTCGAGCTTCTCCGGCCGGGCGGAGCGGTATGAACAGAAACTCGGCAGGCATCTTGAGCTTGGTCGGGAGGAACAGGCAGTACTCTGTGTCCTACTGTTGCGCGGCCCCCAGACGCTGGGTGAGCTGCGTACCCACGGTTCGCGCCTAGCGGATTTTGCCGGTCTGGAGGATGTCCGAGATGCCTTGGAACTGCTGATGGCGCAAGATCCTTCATTGGTGGCGACCCTCCCCAAGGGGCCGGGACGACGCGAGGACCGATACGTCCAGCTGTTGAGTGATGAACCGAAGGAGGAGCTGCCTATGGCCGCTGCTGCGACTGAAACGACCGGTGAAGCTGATCGCCTGACGGCCCTTGAGGAGGAAGTCCGGCAGTTGCGGGCCGAAATCGACACCCTGTGGCGGTTGACCGGACTGCAGATGCAGAAACCATCATCGGATGAGAGATAGTCTTTCGCTGTCACCTCAAGGCCTGTCCCGATGCCCCCTACAGAAACGGGTAATCGGTATAACCTTTTTCATCACCGCCGTAAAACGTCTCGGGATCTGGCTCGTTAAGTCGTGCGCCCTGTGCAAATCGCTCAGGTAGATCCGGATTGGCAATAAACAGTTTGCCGAAGGCAACCAAATCAGCATCACCCTGTTGCAACGCCTGCTCGGCCCTGGCTTGGGTATAGCCATTGTTGGCCATGTAGAGGCCACCAAAGCGGCGCTTGAGCTCATGATAATCCACAAGACGATCTCCACCCAACATATCGCCTTCCAATACATGCAGGTAGGCAAGCTGATGCCCACGCAACATATCAACAACCGCATTAAACGTCGCTTGCGGCTGTGAATCCCGAATGTCATTGAACTGGTTTTCAGGTGACAGGCGCACGCCGATACGGTTGCTGGGCAAAACTCTACTCACCGCTGTAATCACTTCGTCCAACAGGCGCATGCGGTTTTCAATACTGCCGCCATAGGTATCAGTCCGGGTATTGGTGCCATCGCGTATAAACTCATCCAGCAAATAGCCATTCGCTGAATGGATCTCCACCCCGTCAAAGCCTGCATCCCTGGCTCTTTGTGCGGCTGCCGCATAATCTGCACACAGACCGGGGATCTCTTCGATGGTCAGGGCACGTGGTGTCTCGAAAGGCTGCATGCCCTCATAGGTCACAGCATCACCTTCAGGGCGGATGGCAGACGGCGCTACCGGCTGAGTGTTATCGGGCAACATCGAGGAGTGAGATATGCGCCCCACATGCCAGAGCTGGATAAAGATACGTCCGCCTTCGGCATGCACGGCATCGGTTACCTGCCGCCATCCCGCCACTTGCTCATCGCTGTGGATTCCCGGTGTTGCGGGATAGCCAACGGCCTCGGGCGAGATTTGACTGGCCTCGGTAATAATCAACCCGGTAGCGGCCCGCTGAGTGTAGTACTTGGCGTTCAGTGCCGTGGGCACATTGCCCTCGCCGGCCCGATTGCGGGTCATGGGCGCCATCACAATGCGATTCGGCAGTGTCAGGCCACCCAACGTGAGTGGGGTAAAAAGATCGATATCATTCATTATTCATCTCACTTTTTCAGTCGTTTGAAAAAAATACCTGATCCAGACCATCGCCAATGGTTCCAGGTAGCGGGAATTATCAATGCCGCCCAGATCAATCACCGGCGGCCAGCCGAGTGACTCGATCAGCTCCCCGGTAGTCTTTTTAGCATTTTCGTCGCTGCCGCAAATGAACATATCCTGCTTGCCCTCCGGGAAGTCCGGATCGACCACATGTGGATTACCGACAATGTTGAAGGCCTTGACCACCTGGGCCTCAGGCAGCAAGCGCTGCACCAGTTCTCCTGCGGAAATTGTAAAACTTCTCGATTGGTTGATGGTTTGATGCAGTGAAATCAGCGTGGGACAATTGCTTCCTGGCTTGAAAAAAGCTGATTTCATACAATTCAAACGGCCGCACTTAGAGCAGTCGCAAGTCTTGCAACCCCCTCGCGGATCTGCTCTTCCGTGACTGAAGAGTAACCCAGCGCCAAGGCGCGATCGCTGCACTCGCTTCTCCTAAGATCACAGGCCGCAGCTGCTTCCAGAGAATAGACACCCACACCGGCATCCTGTGCAAGCGTCTGCACCTCTTTGGCCGTGGGAAAACTTGCGGGCAGATGCCAGACAATGTGCATACCACCATCCATTCCGGACAACCGGACCTCGCCAAAATGCCCTCGTAACGAATTCACAAGACAATCACGGCGAGTGAGGTATGTATGCCTGATCTTTCGCAGGTGCTTGGTATAACTGCCGCAGGAGATAAAGTCTGCCAGAATCGCCTGATCCAGCCAGGAATGCCCGTTATCCATTAAAGTTTTGACACTCCTCGCCGGTTTTACGAGTTCGTTTGGCACCACCAGGTAACCCAACCTGAGACCTGCGCCGATGGATTTAGAAAAGGTACCGATGTAAATCACACAACCATGCCGGTCTTGGCCGGCAACGGCCATCAATGGAGAGCCATGGTGACGGAAATCGCTGTCATAATCGTCTTCTACGATATAGGCGCCGACCTCCCAGGCCCACTCCAGCAGGCGCACTCTCCGTTCCAGCGTTAACCCGGTAGTTGCATAAATTCCGGTGCTAACAACCATTCCACCGTATAAAAGACAGGGAGAAATAAAAAATATGCACTATCTCTGGAGTTCACTGCTGGTGAGATCCAGAAACCATGAAAAATCCTACATTTGAAACGATAAAAATGAGAAAGC
>JAMJIN010000608.1:0-1060 GCA_036784775.1 Chromatiales bacterium
GATTATTCGAGTATTAAAAAAATATGGACACCTCGATACGCGAAGACAAAATGATGTCCGCTGCTCGAGAAATCGCCGATAACCACCACAATCTAACGGTGACGGTGTTTCACCCCGCGTTCATATTCTACGACCAGTACCTCGCCGTTTGGCCGAACACGCGACAGAATCTGTTTATTGCGACGGCCGCCATGTTTGTTGTATCGCTGCTGCTCATACCACATCCGGTATGCAGTGTGTGGGTGACTTTCAGCATCGTGTCCATTTGTACAGGGGTCATAGGTTACATGACGTGGTGGGGCATTAACCTCGACACGATCTCAATGATAAACATTATCATATGTATCGGTTTCTGTGTTGACTTCTCGGCACATATAACCTACGCCTTCGTGTTGTCAGAGGGCAAGACTGGTAATCAGCGCATGCTCAATGCCCTTCACGCTATCGTGTTTCCCATAGTGCAGGGGGCGCTGTCGATAATCCTCGGGGTGTCTGCGTAAGCTTTCTCCGCCTCTTATATATTTCGTACCTTCTTCAAGACGATGTTCTTGGTCATATCTCTGGGCGCCTTTCATGGGTTGCTTATCATCCCCGCGCTGTTATCGATAATGGGGCCGCTGAAGATAAAAAAGTGTTGTGTCTCCCGAGTATCCGCCTTCGGTGGTTGGCGGTGTGGACGGCAGGAGCCATCGTGACATAGGACTCATGGAAGCTGATCGTGGTTTCGGTGCGCCACTAGGATACGCCGACGATCTCCAACCAACAAGTCCAGTACACCCGCGTAGAGGTGGCAGTCCGGTGAGATACTGCAGCATCCAGAATAATCCTCGAAACATTCATCGTGGAATTGGAAACGGCCCTGCACCAATGCCGTACTCCAATGGCGACCTACCCCCGCGTTATGAGGAGTGGGGGTACTAGAATGGCTGGCCAGGAGAAAACGAGTACGCGGCGTCGCTGAGGGGCAGAGGTCGTCCACAAGACAGATACGTTGGACCACACGAGTACGTGCCACCGGTGAGCGACTTAGGTCGACCATGAGACAACTACATCGGACCTC
>JAMJIN010000236.1:0-4547 GCA_036784775.1 Chromatiales bacterium
TTCTGACTCGCTATTTGCAGCTATTTCATCCGGTTACCGCTGTTCGCCAATTATGTTCGGGTTTTTACCGCCATCTACATGCGGCTCTGAAGAAGTAGGCTGCCATATCAGTCGAGTCGCGTTACACGCAACACCTCCTCAATAGTGGTCACCCCGGTGGCGGCCTTTCTCAGTCCATCTTCATACATCGTGCCCGATCCGTTCTCCCTGGCGTAGCGCGCAATTGCGACCGAATCGGCATGGCCTATGATCAAATCCCTTAGCCCATCATCAAGTACGATAAGTTCGACGATTGCCGAGCGACCTGTAAAACCCGTTCCATCACACTTATCGCAACCCTTCGCGGAATAGAGCGTTATTTCTGAGTCTCCAACGATTTCCCGAAGATGTAACCGCTCTTCCACTTTATCGGAGGCTACATAAGGTTTCTTGCAGTCATTACAGAGTGTGCGAACCAACCGCTGTGCGACGACAGCATTTACCGTCGATTTGAGCAGGAAATCATCAACCCCCATATCGAGAAGCCGGGTGATACTTCCCGCTGCGTCATTTGTATGCAGCGTGGATAGCACCAGGTGACCCGTAAGCGCAGACTGTACGGCTATGGACGCGGTCTCCTGATCCCGCATCTCACCGATCATTATGACGTCCGGATCCTGCCGCACGATAGTACGCAGGGCGTTGGCAAATGTCAGGCCGATCTGTGGTTTAACCTGGATTTGGTTTATACCCTCGATGTTGTACTCTACGGGATCCTCTACTGTGAGAATCTTCTTCTCGGGGGTATTGAGATAGTTTAATGCAGCATAGAGAGTAGTCGTTTTACCACTGCCGGTAGGCCCTGTTACCAATACGATACCGTGAGGATAGGAGAGTACGGATAGAAGGTCTTCCTTCTGTTTTTGTGTAAACCCAAGGCCGTCGAAGTCATCCGCTGTACTGTTGCTTGGCAGCAGGCGGAGCACCACACTCTCGCCGTTTATTGTAGGTGCAGTGGACACACGCAGATCAAGCCGCAAACCCCGCACGGTAAGCCTGAATCTTCCATCCTGCGGCAAACGGCGCTCTGCAATGTTCAGATTAGACAAAATCTTGATTCTGGATACCACCGCGGCAGCGATCTCAGCAGGGGCGCGTTCCACTTCCCGCAGGACACCATCCACGCGGTATCTGATCATCAGCATTCTTTCAAACGGCTCGATATGAATATCCGATGCATTCTGACTGACTGCTTGCTGAATCAACTGATTGACCAGCTTGATGACCGGCGCCTCACTCGCCAGTTCCTTCAGGTGTTCCACGTCATCACCGGAGATCCCGGCACCCGTTGCACTGAAGTCAGAACCGGCTGATTCGGCTTCTCCTGTTCCGCTATATCTTTGACGAAAGGCCGCCTCGATCTCTGAGGCAATACCCACCCTGGGTTCTACCTTCTTGCCCGTAATCATTTTCAATGCATCGAGCAAATAATGATTGTCGGGGTCTGCCATCGCCACGATGAGGTTATCGTCGTTCTCCTCGACGATCACACTGAGATTCTTTTTCAGAAATTCCCTGGATACCTTTCCTTCGCAGGGCATGGTATCCGGGAATGCTCTTCCATCTATGAGGGGAACATCAAGACATGCCGCTTGCGCCTCTGCGAGATCCTTGTCGGAGAGCATACCCATGCGCACCAACAACAATCCGAACGAGGCTTCGCCATCCTGATCCAAAAAGATTTTGAGGGCATTGTCCGCCTCATCCTGTCTTAGGCATCCTGTTCGAACCAGATAGGCACCGAGGCCACCATTGATCGGGACAGCCTCATCCACAGCAACTACACTGACTGCTGCCTCATGACGCTTGTCTGGTACCGAAACAATCATTAATGGTTCCTGCCTCTGCGACATCGATTCTGTTCAACACCCACGTCACTTCGCTCCAATTCTCACTGCACCGATTCCACGGTCGGGGGTTCGCTGGGTAAGGCAGGCCTCGCTGAGAGCTCTTGTATAGACATCTCCAGCGCACTTGCTTCCTTGAGCCGTTTTCGAAGCCTATCTGTCACTGCCTTTGCCTGCATCGGATTAGTGATGACACGCGGCGTGATGGTAATAATGAGTTCGGTTCGAGTGACGTCTTCCGTCGTACTACTAAAGAATTTACCGACACCCGGCAAGTCCATGAGAACGGGGATTCCATCTTGCGAATTGCTGGAGGACTGGGTGATCATGCCTCCGAGCACCACGGTCTGGCCGCTATGCACCACCACCGTACTATCGATGGTGCGCTGGGAGATGGGAACATTGCCACCGCCGCCTACCGCAGGCGCAGTTCCCGGCACACTGACCTCCTGGTTGATTTCCAGTGTCACCATGCCACCAACATTAACCCTGGGCGTAACCGACAGCAGCGTTCCAGTATCGCGAAACTGCACCTCGGTAACGATCGGCGCATCAGGATTGGTGGTGCTCTGTGAAGAGCGGGTAGTGATGGGTATCTGATCACCCACGCGGAAATTGGCTGTTTTATTGTCCACCACCATGATCTGGGGCGCTGAAAGAAACTCAACGGAAGACTGGGCATTGAGCAGATCGAAAAATACTCTTAATTCATCCGCGCTGTTGAGAATACCCAGCGCCAATCCGGGTCCCGATACTGAGCCGGGAAGCGGCAGGTTCAGACCTGACTGAATCGTGTGATCTCCAATGTTTCCCTGGAGAAACCAGCGCACGCCGTAACTCAGATTATCGGTCAAAGCCACTTCAGCAATCGTTGCCTCGATCAACACCTGCATTGGCTGCACGTCGAGCTTGCGAATAGTTGCCTCCACTGCCCTGTAATCCCGAGCCGAGGCGAGTATGAGAATCGCATTGCGGTTCTGATCAGGAATGATATTGACCGGGCCCTGACCGCCGTTACCCCTTGTTCCTCCCTCCTCTTTGCCGGCTGTCATCGCAGACCCAGTGGAGAGACTCTCTTTGGCACCACCTTTGGGAGGGACCGCAGACTGAGACGGGGAACGCACGTTGGAGCGCTCCTGCGGCGGTGGAACATCGTTGCCTGCACCGGAGTCCGAAGCAGAGCCTCCAGCACCACCAAAGATCTCCTGCAACAGACCGGCGATCTCTTCTGCTTTGCCGTGCTTCAGGTGATAGACATAGAGACGTTGTCCGGGAGAAGTCACTGTTCCCCTGTCAAACTGCTCCACCAGGCGTCCTGCCTCTTCAAGATATTTCGGCTGGTGTGTAATCACCATGATGGAGTTAAGCCTCTCGATCGGCACCAAGCGCACAATGCCAGATAAAGGGCTGTCACCAGAGGAACCAATGAGTTTGTTTAACTCATCCACGATCGTGGCAGGGTCCGCATACTCCAGAGGGAACAGGCCGAAGGACATCCCTTTCAGCCAATCGACATCGAACAGCTTGATCGTCTCGAGTGCCTGATTGATCTGCGACCGGATTCCCGAAATAAACAGCAGGTTTCTGGCCTCGTCGATACTCAACGACAGCCCCTCCGGGATCATTGGTTCCAGTATCTTGCGAATCTCTTTTGCCGCAACATACTGGAGAGGAACGATCTGCGTGCCGAAACCAGCTGATATGCTTTTACCCTGCTTGCCAATCGACGGAACCGCCGACTGCTTTTTGATATCAGAGAGCGCAACAATCTTGTAAATATCGTTGTTCAGGACAAGACCTGCACCGTTGCTATGCAGAACCGCCTCCAGGATACCGAGCACACTGTTGACCGCCACGGGAGTCTCTGTATGCATCGTCACCACCCCTTGGACCTTCGGGTCGATCAGATAGTTTTCCTGCAATATCTCCTCAAAAATGATTTTGATAACCTCTCGGATATCGACGCTCTCAAAATTCAGGGTTATTTCGCCTGACGGCTTCACAACCTGTTCCTTCCTGGCAGGCGCGTTGATAAATTTCCCACTACCGAGTTTCATGAACGGCGCTTTGTCCTCAAGAGACTCCCGGTCATCACCCGTGACCATTGCATAAACCGGTTCCTGTTCTCCTCCCGGATTTTGCAGGTTGGCCGTCTGATCTTCCGGCACCACTGACATCGGTGTAGATTCCACTGGTCGAGGCTCAAGTTGCTTGACCGATTTCTTGGTAACCGGGGCGCACGCAACCATAAAAGTCAGCGTCACGATCCATCCCAATTTTCTAATATTGTTGGTTATCATTATGTTCTTTCGGTTTCAGTCACCGTCCGCTCTGTGCACACCATCAACATCCCCACCGGCAAATCTGAAGAAGAAGTATTTACCACGCCCACCCAATGAGCAGGGGGCTTTATCAACTTCAAGTTAAGTATGTCTGGTTGAGGGCAATCATAGTGAAAAAAAGAATCGGCCGTAAATCGACCCATGGTGATATAGGCAAAATACCCTACAGTCCATTTGCAGAATGAATTTCTGCTTTTCTCGGACAGCAATGAATCAAGACTGATTTCGCACTGCCATCCGGTAACTTCTCAAAAACCCGTGGCAAGCAGTAAATAATTACAAAAAGCACTTGACAGGGTTTTGGGGCAAAAAACTAAAA
>JAMJIN010000237.1:0-4527 GCA_036784775.1 Chromatiales bacterium
CCTCAGAGCCATGCTACCTCGTTTGCTTCGGGCTGCTGCAACGACTTCACCACGTCCCGAGACATGGCTGCGGCTTGCTGAACATTCGTGCTAATCAAGATATTCATTGACTTCGGTTGTTTTTCTATGATTCGCCGGTTGTTACCGCTTTATTGTCGTTTCCTGATGCAGATTGAACGTCCTGTGACTCACTATCGCCCACTCCTGCTTTTTTCAAGCGCTTCCCTTCCTTCTTTTTCTTTTTGGCGATTTCTTTCTGGCGCTTTTCAAAAGCGTAATTGGGTTTAGCCACTCGTATTTTCCTCTACATAAATCTAGGATTGAAGCCGTTAGAATACGTTATTTTCCAACCGATTGCGCTCTTCATAGCAACAACCAAGGGGTCGCAGTTTTCCGTTGTCCTTTTCAATCCACACCCGTTTTATCGGCGGCGCTCTGTAGCATCCGCTAAGCAGCCGTTGGTATAGGTCGCCAAGGTTCTCTTCAAGGTGTTCGCTATAGTCCGCAGCGGTTACCTTGTTGAGTCCGGGTGCGCCCTTTTTGTTGAGACGTCTATAGGCTTCGCGCAGAAAGTCCACATCCATCCGATGAGCAAGGGTCGTGAATAATCTCTCCGGATGCTGCCGAGCCTGTTGCGCCCTGCCCTGGGAGGCGCTGCAGGATCAGCATCAGAAAACGGCCAGCCTTCCCCCTGTCTCAATTCAAGTCAAAGAACGTGACAACCGGACATTCCGCACGGAGAAGGTCAGATTTGTTTTCATGAACTCCTTTACTGGCAATGCCCACAACAGCGACACCACCCTCCGTGACGGCTTTCTGAAATCCCACCTGCAATCAGTATCTGGGGATAGGTCAGTGCCGGCATACGTTCGCCAGTCAGATGTTATCAGCAGAGATGCCGCTGGACTGGATAGCGAAGCAGCTAGGGCATTCCAGCACAGCTATGATCCACAAACACTATTCCAAGTGGGTAAAGGCTGATGCCTACGACATGGTGGCTCGAGCCAATGAGAGACTAAAACTGTAGAAAAGCCCCAAGGACAGGGGCAAAAACAGCCATCCATAGCCAATTTGGTCCCAAGAAAGTCCCTATCGAACCTTCTGGTTTCATATCTATTTGAATTAACAGATAAAAATATGGCGGAGAGGCAGGGATTCGAACCCTAGGTGGGCTACAAACCCACGCCGGTTTTCAAGACCGGTGCATTCAACCGCTCTGCCACCTCTCCAGTGCGGCGCTAGGATACCACCAGATCACTCCTTGAAAAAGCCCGAGTTCGCCTATATTTCATCTATTGATCTTTCAAATAAGACAGGTATCCTTCCCTGAACTAATATGGATGTACCCTGTCATATATTAAACGTTCGATTTCAGGCATTTACCCAGGAGGCAAAGCCGACATGAACCAATTTGATCTTAGCACCGCCCGTTCCCAGGAATCGGTACTGGCTACCAATAAGGTGCTCAAGAACACCTATATGCTGCTGTCCGCGACGCTGGTCTTCAGCGCGATCATGGCTGCGGTCTCCATGGCTATGACTATGCCGCCTATGGCCTATATGATCTCGGTGATTGGTGCCATGGTGCTCGGCATGTTTGTTCTGCCCCGCACCGCCAACTCTTCCAAGGGTATCGGGGTCATCTTTCTGATAACCGGCCTGATGGGCTTTGGACTGGGCGCTATACTCTCCATCTACCTTGCCCTGCCGAAGGGTCCCGAGATCATCGGCACCGCTTTTGGCGGCACCGGCATCATCTTCCTCGGCCTGTCCGGCTACGCGCTGACTTCCAAGCGTGATTTCAGTTTTATGGGCGGATTCCTGTTTGCCGGCATGATGGTTGTCCTGCTCGCGGTGCTCGCCAATCTCTTCATGGATCTACCCGCACTTTCACTGGCGATCTCTGCAGGCATCATCCTGCTGATGAGCGGCTTTATCCTGTTCGACACCAGTCGGATTATCAGCGGCGGCGAAACCAATTACATCATGGCCACTTATGGCCTCTATCTCGCCATCTTCAATATCTTCATCAGCCTGTTGCATCTGTTGGGGGTGCTTTCCGGTGACGATTGAGTAGCCGCTTGATGTTGTATCTTAAAGCCCCGGCCTGTGCCGGGGTTTTTTCTTATTGGGATACCTCTGTCAATTGGGTTGTTGTCATTTCGAGCGAAGAGAGAAATCTCATACCTCAAAACCTACTATGCGCTCTGTAGTTTGAGATCTCTCCCTACGGTCGCGATGACGATTAATCAGGTAGAAAGATTATGGATTGGATGAAGATACTTGCTGCGGCAGGCGTTGTGATGATGCTGTTTTTCATGTGGCCAGCCTACAAACACTGGAGCCAAAACGGCCCAAAGGCGGAGAAAGGCGATTGGCAGGCCGTGGTGCTGCCGCTGGCAGCGATAGTGGGGTTTGTGGTCCTGCTGATCATGATGGTGAGATAACGCATCCGTATTAAATTGTGGGAGCAGCGCCCTCGCCGCGAAAACTCCGTTGATGGGCAAATCGCGGCGGGGCGCCGCCCCTACTAAATCCAAAGAGATCAAATGCTCTGACGGTGCCCGAAGGGTTTCCAGGAGGGTGCGATGACATTCGGCATATCAGATCGTTTGAGCAGGCGGGCGGGTGCAATGGCAAACTCGCCATAGCGTGCGTTGGTTTGATCCACCACCTGATGCAACGCGCCTGACTCCACCTGCTCATCCATGCCAAAAAGCTCCAGCTGTTCGCAAACCGGTCGAGGATCCAAGGCCGTGACCTGAACCTGAGAGACACCCTCTCCCTGCCACTGCTCACGCAAGGTTTCGCGGCACAACGCCATGATCCGCCTCCCGTCACTCGTCGGCAGGGGGGTAGCCCGCTTGACGCCAATCCACCCCCACCCCGCCCGGAGTCCCACAAAGAAGCGACTGGCCTGCAGTTCATGCCTGCGTAACCGGGCTGCCACCTTCTCGCTCATATGCAGCAAAAATATCTGGATTGTCTCCAGATCCCGTGTATCCGGCGGCATCACCTTGCCGTGACCGATGGACTTTGGCGGTGCCACCCGGGTCTCCACCCGTTCCGGATCTTCCCCCTGACACATATACCAGATGCGCCTTCCCTGATTGCCGAAACGCCGGCCAAGTTCACCGATCGGCAGCCGCGCCATATCACCGCAACGATAGACACCTCGCTCCGCCAGATAACGGCCTACTCCATCTGCAATACCACAGAGTTCCGTGACCGGTACCTCCCGCAGACGATATCTGGCCTCCCAGGGCGGAATCAGCACAAATCCATCCGGCTTGCCCTGCTTGGCTGCCCATTTCGCCGTTGTCTTATCTCCGCTCACACCCACTGAGCAGCGCACGCCAGAAGCCGTCTCTACACGTGTTTTTACCAGACGCCCTATCCGCTCCGGCGATCCATAGAGCCGCTGACAATGCGTGACATCGAGGAATGCCTCATCTACGGAGAAGATCTCCAGATCCGGCGTGATCGTCCGCAGGACATGCATGATGCGGGTGGAAACTGCGGCATACCGTTCAGGGGAGGCAGGTACCTGGATAAAATCCGGACAGATCTGTAGCGCCTCCCTGACCCGCATGCCGGTTTTTATCCCCAGGGCACGCGCCTCGTAGGAGCAGGTGATGATGCAGGTGCCACGCTGGCCGTTGGTGATGCCGATCGCCCGTCCCCGCCACTCTGGATGATCCCGTTGCTCCACCGAAGCAAAGAAGGCATCCATATCCATCAGAATGATGACACGCCGCCAGCGCCTATCCTTCAAGGCTGTCATCAACGCTTACCATAGGTACGCAGCTGCCCCACCACCACGCCCTGGATGCGTACCCGTTCTGCGGCATAAACCATGGGCACCATTGCGCTGTTGGCGGGAATCAGACTGATGTCACCCTGCGGATTCCGCCGCAGGTATTTCAATGAGTGGCTCGACCCCCGTAATGTGCAGACTTTCGCCTTCTGGGACCAGACCGATGAGGAGCAGGCACGCCCCCGCTATTGGCGTTTTTGGCGCACTCTGGCTCCGAAAGGGGATATCAGCATCCTCTTCGGCGGCTGGTATCTGGCGCCCATCGAACACAGATTTCGCGGCCGGTGTGACGACGCCCAACTGGATGCCGAATTAAATCGTATCGCCGACTTTGAACGCATGCTCACGGAAGATGGCACCTTAATACTGAAGTTCTGGTTTCACCTGCCGGAAACGATACAGAAGAAACGGCTGAAAAGCCTCTCCAGAGATGACAAGAGCCGCTGGAAAATGCTGCCCAAAAAAGCCCGTTTCAGCCAACAGTACCGCCATTTTGAAAAGGTGGCGGAACGTGTCATCCGGCACACAGACACAGGCGCCACACCTTGGTATATGATCGAGGCCACTGACAAGTGTAGATGGCGGTAAAAACCCGAACATAATTGGCGAACAGCGGTAACCGGATGAAATAGCTGCAAATAGCGAGTCAGAAGAAACAGCCAGCGACAAAGAGTGACATCGAGAAAGAAATCGGGAAGATGTAGGGAGCC
>JAMJIN010000350.1:0-2008 GCA_036784775.1 Chromatiales bacterium
AGATTCACTGAATAATTTCACGATTTCAATGTGTTACACTTGGCTTAATTCAGAATTCACCCACACGCTTCCGCGTAGACCCACTAAAGTTTACTGCAGAGGCGAGGATCTCCTTATTCTGCGGATAAACATCCTGTGTTTGCAGGGTGAACTTAACCGGGTTCTCAATAGTCAGTATTTTACTACTTGTAGCAGTCAGTTTAATCTTCTGCTGTATCGGAATTACATTGGCTATATCTTCAGGGTTTTTAACCTGTGCACGAATAAAAATATGGGGGTAATCACCCGGACTTTCGATTACTGTAGCACCCTCAGGTACATGCATCTTTTTTCCTTTACGGACAATTGCATATTTACCATCAGGCTGGATTTCATCGTAGATGGTATAGTGTTCCTGATCAGCAATTTGTATGGAGAAGTAGCGGTCGTCTTCAACTTTCGGTAGCTCCATTACTACAGGTCCATCCGTCAGATCAAGAACTGCTTTTGTGTAAATATGATCCAGTGCCGGCGTCACTACAGGGTCTGTTCCCTCGGTTGGTAATTCTGTGGTGTGATGCAGCTTGTTTGTACCCCCTGCCTGTTCTGTTGTTGTGACCAAATACACTGCATGATGATAAACTTTAAAGGCCATCAGATCAGCGTCGCTGGGGCGTTCAGGAGTGACAGCAGCTTCCATATTAATGTTTTCAGCAAGGCAACTCCCTGCGCTGCCCGCAGCAAGTATTATTAATGAGAATATTGTCAGCAGTTTTTTCATGGTATGTCCTCTCATCGTCTTACGGATTCGTTTAATATATAGCATTCTGGGTTCGATCAATACGCCTTGTTTCATTCGCCAAAGGGATTTAGCTCGGCAGTTTATTAATGGGATCAGGTTGTAGTTCATAGGCGTGTATGGAATCGCAATAACAGCTCTATTCGATCAGTAATCACTGAAAAGTAGAGCAAGTAGAGCGGATAATCGGGGCGACTGAATTCTCGCTGGAGTCAAGCATCTGTGCGCAATAGTGGCTTCGCACGCCTTATCTCAGTGAAATTCCAGGGAAATCAGAGCAGGGGATTAGTCCAGGCTTAACTTTCTGCATGCGTGTGTCAGTAAATAGAAGCCGTTAGTGGACATCCGATAGCTTGGTGTTTTAGCCAGAAGCAGGCCATGATGAGATATTCGTACTACTTGGTCTTTGATAGGGAAAGTTGAAGATATACAATCTCGGGTGATCCGGAGAAGTCTATACAATTCAGATGCTAAGTGGATAATTGAAGATATTCAAAGAGTCTTCGCTGTATTTTTTTACGATTGGTTTTACCGTCTGATTTCTCCCTATGTCGATTAATGAATCGCTGGTAACGCAACAATGAAACAGGGTCAATGAACAAGTCTGGACAAGAATCGCCGATGTATCAAACGATAACGATCTTCTTTTTATGGCTTGTCGTTTTCCAGGCATGCATCGCAGGCCAGCAAGATGCTACCGGGTTTGTTGGCCGCTCTGCCTGTGCGGAATGCCACGAGAAGCAGGCTGCACAATGGGTGAGTTCTCATCATGACTTGGCCATGCAGCCGGCAACCGCAGACACCGTGGCGGGGGATTTCAATGACGCCAGCCTGACCCGGTTCGGCGTGACCTCGTCCTTTTACAAAACAGGGGAAAGGTTCATGGTCCGTACCGAGGGACCGGACGGTACGCTTCAGGACTATGAGATCAAATATACCTTCGGCATCACTCCTTTGCAGCAGTACCTGATCGAATTCCCGGGTGGTCGCATGCAGGCGTTGAGCCTCGCCTGGGACTCGCGACCCAAAGTGCAGGGCGGGCAACGCTGGTTCCATCTCTATCCAGATGAAAAGATCGCCCACGACGACGAACTGCACTGGACCAAACCCAGTCAGAACTGGAACAACATGTGTGCCGAATGCCACTTGTTAGCGGCTGAGTAAAACCGCGCATAGATGGCGAAGGCCGCCTCGCTGCGTCGATACATCCTCCGTCAGAACGTCACATCC
>JAMJIN010000609.1:0-1054 GCA_036784775.1 Chromatiales bacterium
TCGCGCCTCGGCTACGCTGCAGTGCGCACACCACCCATGCCACAACGCCTCCTCAGCATGGCTGAGGCTCGGGGGTAATCAGGATTATCTTTATGGAGCAGTATTAAAGTGGCTGTACAGCCACTATCCGACAGTCCATTGGTATGATCTGCTTTTTACGGCGCTCAATACGATTGCAATGATCGTGTTTATGGTTGTTAGTCAGGGTCGACATCACAGCTATCAGATCAAACTGGCGCTTTTCTTTTTCTCGCTTGCTTTTTTTCCCATACTTTTTTACCAGCCTCAATTTACAGTAACAGCCGTATTTCTCGCGTTAAGTGGTCTTTTGGTACTTGCCTATCTATTGGCTTATACCTCTGGTAGCGGGAAGTGGTGTTATTTAGGATTGGTGTATTTTGTTATTTCAGTATTTGTTGCAAGCCTGATAAGAATGAATTCAGCATTGTTGGTGCTTGTTTTTGGAATGCTACTGATTACTCCGATAGCTTTAAGGAGATATGCTGGAAGTGCAGATAAAAGAATATTACGCAGTGCGATTGTTTCAGTACTGCTTCTGAGTGCAGTTATATATTTTGGTGAGCGGGTAAACAAAGATTTCGATGCGAAAAGCCCAGGGCACAATGTAGCATTGAAAATAAACAAATTACGTTCAGGAATGCAGGATAATGCGCTTAGCACCTTGCGTGAAGGAGAGAGAGAAAGGATTGATTCAGCCTTATCTTCTGCCGCAGGTGATTATTGGAGCCTGAACGATTTCCTGATGTTTCGTAATTGGATGTTTGCAAACGAAGAGGTTTTTTCTCTAGCCAATATTGAAAAAAATAATAAAATATTTTTTCCGATAGTTTCAAAGAAGGAGAATTTGACAAAGAGTATAAAAGAGGTCATTGCCGGTTTGTACCGATTACATGATCAATATTATAAATATGTTGTCTATTTGCTTGTGTTAGCCATGGTGTTTTCTGGCGCGACGTTTGTCAAGATAGTTGTCCAATTCTCTACGCTGCTTCGTCTCTAATTCCAGCTTCTTCTGTTACTTGGTTCTCCGGGT
>JAMJIN010000610.1:0-1054 GCA_036784775.1 Chromatiales bacterium
GCAAAACGAGTTATTGCATTACCTGGATGAAATCGAGAAGGCAGCGTAGTCATTGCTGGCCTGTTTTTATGCAACGCTGGGGTTAACTTAACTAGATTTTTCCCCACCAACCTCGGATCCCTGAAAACACAATCAGCCCTCGAATCTATAGATCCTCGTCAGACTGCTCTATGCCTAGGTTCCATATTTGCATTTCGTGAATTTGCGGCAGCAACTAGAGGCTAACAGTCAAGGATTCAGTAAAGGTTTGGGGGCTGATATGTGTGGACTACGGTATTGGTAGTTGGCGAGAAAGATGTTGTATTTATCAGCCCGCTTTTTCTGTTCTATCAATTACTGATCAGAATCAATAGGACTCATACAATCCAGGCATGATGCAGTAGATTGTCGTCATGAAATACGGCAATGTATGCGGTATGTCCTGCTGAGTGTTGTGTCTGGAAATTTCACCACTGCACGAGTTCCTGCTTTGGGCTTCCCAAGAAACTTTTCCCTTCCGATGTTCCTTGTTCCAACGATTTAGAAGTTGTGCATTAATCTCTTTGAGTTTAATCCCCCGTAGTTTGCTGCGAAGCAGTAGTAGGAGCTCCCTCGCCGCTCCTATAATATCTGTTGGCAGTAGGGTTGTTTATCAATCCTTAACCACGTCAGGGGGGATACGACCATCCATCATGTGTTTTTCCATGGCAGACCAAATAGCAAGCGCCACTGTACTGCCCGTTGTCTACCCAGGTTGGTTCAGTATAGGTGCCGGTTCCGGTTATCTCCATGGGGCCTGTGACATTGGCAAAAGTCAGGAAGTTGAGCAGGTGGGGGAATTTTGCTGAGCCATGGGGGTCGTGGCAGTTGATGCAGGTAGTGTTTGCGCCCACGTGTTTGCTGTGTATGAAAGAGACCTCCAGGCTGGCGGCATCATGGCATTTGTAGCAGAGGCTGTTTGCGGAAGTGGCGGTTTGTGGATCAAAATCATACCTGATTACCCCCGAGCCTCAGCCATGCTGAGGAGGCGTTGTGGCATGGGTGGTGTGCGCACTGCAGCGTAGCCGAGGCGCGA
>JAMJIN010000611.1:0-1054 GCA_036784775.1 Chromatiales bacterium
GCGTAAAGAAAGTTATTGCTCAATTTTGTTATTGTTACTGCGAAATTCGTATTTTTAGTTGTTTCGACATATGGACTGTTAGAAAACGAATATGGAGTTCCTACGGAAGTGCAGTATGCGCTTATTATTCTGCTCAAATTCGATATCGCCATATTATCGCCCCCATTTTCATACTGGAGGTGATTTTGCACCAGAAATAACGCAAATAGTCGCATGAACACCCTACCCTGAATCACTGGCACTGCCATCAAGACTAGCGATGTCCGACAACTCTAAAGGGGTAAGACCACTATAGACCTTACAGTTTATTGTTCCAAACGAAAATATAGTGTATTAAATTGGCCACTCTTCCTCCTTTAGTCTTTACTAATCGGAGCTTTGCTTGTCTCCAATTTTCGCAGTAGAGAGTCCCCCGCTCCATAATTCAGCCTGTCAGTGGCTGCACAATTTATTCTGTATGTGTAGAGCCACAATATCCTGGCAGCGACTTTGTTGTTCTACTACGACCCCTATTGTTTGTGATGCATTTTGCCCAGTATGATAAGACCCAGTGATTCTCGCTGAGCTATATCTGCTGTCCATGGATATGGTTACTGGAGCATCTTCAGGTAATCCTCGTAGCGTATTAATTGTCTTCATGTGGTCACGCCTTTTCGCCAAGTCTGCCAAAGTCATAGTTGCTGTCGCATTGTCAACTTTGTTTGCAGTCCGTTGCATGCTACTTCGGTACGGTGGTGGTACATCTAAGCTAGCAATTATCACACATGCACTGTAAATCTAGGAACAGCACACAATTAACTGTCAATAAGGGACGCATGCTCTGCAATGCACTCGTTATACATCTGTGTTGTTTTGTCTCTATGCATAATACGCATTTCTAATTGTGAGTCATCTTTCTTCAGGTATGTCGTTGTCAAGTCATCAGCAACACGTTTCTTCGGTCTCATGAGTTTGGCGCCATCCGATTTGCTCTCAGCATCTGGGACTTCGATGAGTCCACCTGGTGTAACTTTGGCGACTCTTGTGAATTCGGCTTGCGTGAGTCTTGGCATCC
>JAMJIN010000351.1:0-2004 GCA_036784775.1 Chromatiales bacterium
GGCTCCCTACATCTTCCCGATTTCTTTCTCGATGTCACTCTTTGTCGCTGGCTGTTTCTTCTGACTCGCTATTTGCAGCTATTTCATCCGGTTACCGCTGTTCGCCAATTATGTTCGGGTTTTTACCGCCATCTACATTTGTGGGTCCAACCGGTGAGATTCGCTTCTCCTCGGGGCTTGCAGCGCAATAAAACTGTGCCAGGTAGTGGTATCGCCTATTCCTGCGCATCCGATATCATCAGGTCGCATAGTTGATTCCCATCCATAATCATCAAGATTACTCTCGCAAAGGCGCAAATAACGCCAATAAACAATTATTATACGTTGAATAACAATAAGTTATAACTTTGCGATCTTAGCGTCTTAGCGAGAGTCGCTGTTTCCGGATGGGCGCTGGTTAGTGCAATTATCAGATGCCGTAAGGCAATTCGGAATACGTTCACAATTTGGATAAATAGTAATTTTTTTCGATAAATTATTATTGGATTTAGCAAGTCGTCACATTTTTCACCAGTAGTGATGGATGGGTTTCACATGTTTTTGATAGACGGCTTTTTTCTGTTTTCTTAACGGCTAGACTCACCCCCATTGAATTAAATACCGATGGGTTGACGCAAATGTTTGCGAAAATTGGAAAGCTTGTTTTTGTTGTGGTTACTGCTCTTTCTCTTGCTGCATGTGGTAGTGGATCAGGGGATACCTCATCTGTTTCAGATACAACAGGAAGTACTGAACTGAAGACGACAGCAAATCGTATCTCATCATCGATGGATGATGTTGAAGAAGAGGTCAGTGGAGCCATCTACTCAAACAGCAGTGACCTGGAATTGATCAACGATGATCAAGACCAGGTAATAGGCATGCGGTTTGTGGTGGATGTTCCGCAGGGTGCTGTTATCGATAAAGCCAATGTACGGTTTACCGTTGACGAAGTATCCACTGGAACAGGTGATCTTGAAATATCTGCAGAACATGTTACCGATGCTGATAGTTTTGCAAACAGTAGTTATAACGTCTCTTCCCGGACAACTTTTACCGAAACCGTCAACTGGAAACCGGCTAACTGGAATGTTGTTGGAGAGTCCGGTTATGAACAGGAGACCCCGAACCTTGCTGTGTTGATTCAAAAGGTAGTGGATCAACCCCAATGGCAGTCAGGGCAACATGTTGTTCTTGTCGTCAAGGGTAGCGGAAGAAGAACCGCATCATCCTATGATGGCGATGCAGCCAGTGCGCCTCTGCTGAATGTCGATTACTTTGATGACGGGAATACCGGCGACACTGGGACAGACCCTGTACAGCCCAATCAGCCGCCTGAATTGTCAGGAACTCCAGCGCTTACAGTCGCGGAAGGTGAGAGCTATGTTTTTGAACCAGTAGCCGTGGATGCAGATAATGATGATTTGGTATTCTCGATAAGTAATTTGCCTTCATGGGCGACTTTCAGTGCGGTAAACGGCGGATTGTCCGGAACGCCAGATTACAATCAATCAGGTACCTATACCAACATCAGCATATCCGTAACCGATGGGACTGAGACTGCGTCTCTCGCAATTTTTTCCATCACCGTAACTGATGTGAATCGTGCGCCGGTAATCAGTGGCCTGGCACCCACCCAGGTTGTGGCAGGTGGCAGTTACCAGTTTACTCCGAGTGCTGTTGATCAGGATGGAGATGCGTTGACATTCTCTATTACGGGAAAACCTGCTTGGGCAACCTTTGATTCTCTGACGGGTCGTCTGTTTGGGACGCCTTCGGTGGCAGATGCCGGAAACTATGAGAATGTCGGAATTGCCGTTTCCGATGGCGTACACAATGTCTCGTTGCCCAATTTTGCGATTAGTGTGACTCTGGCAAATAGTGCACCGACGATCAGTGGTACCCCATTGAATGAGGTGACTGAAGGCACACCATATCAATTCCTGATTACCCCCGAGCCTCAGCCATGCTGAGGAGGCGTTGTGGCATGGGTGGTGTGCGCACTGCAGCGTAGCCGAGGCGCGA
>JAMJIN010000238.1:0-4453 GCA_036784775.1 Chromatiales bacterium
CTTTGTGAACATCCAAACCTACGTAAACACTGTTAAACTCTTTCATGACCTGTCCCCTCGAGGTGGCTCTGTGTTGAAGGTTTATTACCAACCCCTAAAACATAACCCACGTTTTCGAGGCTGGGCAGGTCAATCCATTATGTCTACAGGTTAGGTTGCCTGACCTTTGAATGCCATATCATGCATTGAGGTTTTATGTTCCTGCTTCATCCACAACTCAAAGCTGACACGTTCTTTGTTGCGAAGCTGCAGTTATGCGAACTTCGCCTGATGGACGACAGTCGTTTTCCCTGGTTGATCCTGGTGCCGCAGCGGACGGATATCACTGCGGTCCATAGGCTTGAGGAGAATGATCAACTGACGCTCATCAGAGAGAGTAGTGCCGTTTCGAATCTTCTCACTGCGATGACCACACCGGACAGGATCAATATTGGCGCTCTGGGTAACGTGGTTTCACAGTTGCACTGGCATGTGGTGGCCCGTTCACAAGGCGATGCCTGCTGGCCCGGACCGGTGTGGGGTTGTGGGGAACGTGTCCCTTATGCGGCGAGGGAAGGGGAAGGTTTGATAAACCGGCTTCAAAGTGAACTCAGTAGTTTGGGTTTATAACCTCTCTCCCACACGTTTCTGAAAAACTGTAACTGTAGGCCGGTTCAAGCGTAGCTGAACCGGCAAATACACGCTTTTGCCTGATCCGCTACGCTTGATCCGGCCTACAGGATTACACACGGCGCTTAATGGTTCCTGCGGCCGGGAGGGAAGGGGGCAAATCCGCTGTCCCAAGAATCAGGCCAGAAACGATTGCGAGAGCGCTGGCAATCGATCACACCTTTTCTGCACAGTGTTCTGCGCCACTCATATTTCAGAAAGTGCTTTTGACTCGCTTTGGAACGCGGCTTGAAGCGAACGGTTCTGACTGGAGAGTACACTGATTCGCCAAAACCGGTGCCAGGTGCACTTTCGCGCGTGTCTGTCCCCTGTCCTCGGCGCGAGAGGCGTTTCTTCTGTTGGCGGGGGTAATTGTCGTGTGCAATCTTAGGTTTTTTTTCATTAAACACGGCAACTGCAATGACGCCCATCGCCGTGCGGTCACCCCAGGCATCAGCGTATGAATCGTCTACTTGAGTGAAGTAGAATCTGTTGACCTGTTTTTTACTGGTCCGCCAACCCTCATACTCTGCCTGCTGATAGGGGCCAAGAACATACATTCGTTCGCGGGATTTCAGGTGGGATTTCTTTCCGGAGATGATGTTCCTGCCGTCAACCGCAAGAACGAGCCCGATACGTCTATCGCTGTTGTTGGTGACGCGGATACTGTAATTTTTTCCCTTTCTGGCTTCCAGGTAGGCGCGGTGTGTGTGTCCGTCGTTTTCGATTTCGTATTTGGCAAACTCCCGGCCATAATCTGAGACGATCTCAATATCGACATCATCATCCTGCCACACCGGTCTTGCTTCAACGGCAAATGCAAACAGCAAACCCGCTGCAGCTAGCAGTATTCCATTCAGTTTTTTCATCACTATCTCCCGTAAATTTGTCAGTCGGGGTGAGATAACTCAACCTCTGATTACAGACTACGGGGGGGTGGCTGAATGAAAGCTGAATGCAAAGCCAGACAGGCTTCAAATCTCAAGTTTCGGAGTTTAAACCATCTGGCAGGGTGCGCTGTGCGCGTCATGATTGCTTAATTCTGGTGCGCACAGCGCACCCTACGTTCGTTACATTTTAGAGAAGCTACACTCCATGCCAACCATCATCGCGAACCCTGAAACCTGAGTTTAAATGTAAAAAACGTTATACAAATATCAGGCTTCTCTATTGCAGGTGAAATAAAGTAGAATATTCGCACTTTATGAATTACTAAGAGCCTTTGGCCTGCCACCCGTAGTATGTGGTCTGCCCCTTACAGGAGTGACACCCATGTTTTACAAGCGACCGCTGGTATACGCTATGTTCAGCCTGATGGTTACCACCGCACCGACTGCTGTCCTGGCCGAAGCTGCAGGTAGTAACCCTGAATGCCGTTCCGCCCACCGTCTTGATCGACTGGAAGCACCTGCCTGGGTTCAGGAGCGTCGTGCGGAGAGGAAGGCGATGCGTCAAAGCCTGTTCAGCAGTCCGATGGGGCGGGGTCACATGGCTCGTATGGCCCGCCCGGCAATGCCTGCCTTTGGTGCGCCGCAGGTGCCCGACTGGGTAACCGAACGTCGTGCGCAGATGCCAACGATGTCCCAGATGCCTGCTTTCGAAGCACCATCAGTACCCGACTGGGTAACCGAACGTCGTGCCCAGAGGCCGACGATGCCTCAGATGCCCGCTTTTGAAGCGCCACCAGTACCCGATTGGGTAGCCGAACGTCGTGCCCAGAGGCCGACGATGCCTCAGATGCCCGCTTTTGAAGCGCCACCAGTACCCGACTGGGTAGCCGAACGTCGTACCCAGAGGCCGACGATGCCTCAGATGCCTGCTTTTGAAGCGCCACCAGTACCCGATTGGGTAGCCGAACGTCGTGCGCAGATGCCAACGATGTCCCATGTGCCCGCTTTTGAAGCGCCGCAAGTACCCGATTGGGTAGCCGAACGTCGTGCGCAGATGCCGTCATTTGAGCGCCCGGAAGTCCCTGATTGGGTCAAAGAACATCGTGCGCATATGCCTATGGCTAATTGGCAGACATTGCCACAAGTTGCCCCCTCACGGCCTTATAGCGGAGCACCTGTATATGGTATGCCGGGTTGGGGTGGTTACAATCGCCAGGGTCCGTGGGGTTGGCATGTACCGGTTGCCCCCGTCGCACTCGCATCGGTCGATGAGACCCCCACTGAAGTAGTAGAAGTAGTAGAAGTAGAAGCGGTAATGGCAGAGCCAGAGCCAGTCGAGGTTGCAGTCTCAGCTCCGATTCCTGAAGCACCTGTAGTTACCGATAGTGATGCTGATGGCGTACTGGATAGCGCCGATATGTGTCTTGATTCCGCAGCAGGTGCAACTGTTGACGCCTTGGGCTGCGAGCAGAATGTTGCCATTGTCCTGCGTGGGGTGAATTTCAAGACCGACTCTGATGAGTTGACTGATGATTCTGTCGAAATTCTTGATCGTGTCGCTGCCACCCTGGTTGCCAATCCGGATATATCGGTGGAGATATCCGGTCATACCGATAGCGATGGCGATGCTGTTTACAACAAAGATCTCTCCCAGCGTCGCGCAGAAACCGTGATGGCCTATCTGGTGATCAATGGTGTCACAGCTGATAACCTGTCTGCCATGGGTTACGGTGCAGAAAATCCGATGGCCGGGAATGACACGGCTGAGGGTAAAGCCCAGAATCGCCGGGTTGAACTGAGCCGTATGTAATCCTGAAAAAGGTTCGCGGCCCAAGTGCCGCGAATCATCTGACGAGATTGGGGTCGTAACGAGTCGCGTTTAAGGCCCCTTTTTCACCCAATTCCCCTGAAATTGGCTCTCCTGCAGGCATGCCGTCTAGCCTTTTGTCTCCCTGGGCAAGTCACTCCCCACCTGGAAAGCGATGAGGTCTAACTGGTTTTCTGCTCATCCAGGTACTGCCTGAGTTTGTCTATCGGCACTGGTTCACTGAACAGATACCCCTGACATATATCGCAAACATTCTGTTGGAGAAACTCAAACTGCTCTGCTGTTTCAACACCTTCGGCAACCACTTGCAGATTCAGTTTGTGGGACATCGCGATAATGGCCGCAGTGATCTCCACATCATTGCGGTCACCCGGTATATCCAGAACAAATGAGCGATCCACTTTCAAACGGTCCACAGGAAAACGTTTCAGATAACTCAGCGATGAGTAGCCGGTGCCGAAATCATCCACTGAAAGCGTCACTCCCAGAGCCTTGAGATGCCGTAGCGTTTCAATTACCTGATCGGTATTTTCCATCAGGATACTTTCGGTGATTTCCAGGTCCAACCATAGGCTCTCCACTCGTTTTTCGTCCAGTATTTCACTAATGGTTTTCGGGAGATGTGCATCACGGAACTGGCTAGCTGCAAGGTTCACAGATACAACAATATCGCCATATCCGTCGAGATGCAGGTCAGCTGTATCCTGGCAGGCCTGACGCAGTACCCAATCACCTATTGAGTTGATATGGCCTGTCTCCTCTGCAACTGTGAGAAACTCATATGGTGCCAGCAGGCCGCGTTCCGGATGCTGCCAGCGTATCAGAGCCTCCATTCCCACCATCTTCCGATCATGGATACGGATCAGCGGTTGGTAGAAAAGAAAAAACTCCCTGTTCTCCAGTGCATTGGTCAACTCCCCTTCAATCCGGACCCGTTGCTGCACCTCGTCGTTCATTGCAGAGGTATAGAATCGATAGTTTTTTCGTCCCTTCTCCTTGGCTTTACCCCAGCGTTGCATAAAAACAGGCCAGCAATGACTACGCTGCCTTCTCGATTTCATCCAGGTAATGCAATAACTCGTTTTGC
>JAMJIN010000026.1:0-27870 GCA_036784775.1 Chromatiales bacterium
GGATGTGACGTTCTGACGGAGGATGTATCGACGCAGCGAGGCGGCCTTCGCCATCTATGCGCGGTTTTACTCAGCCGCTAACAGGGCCTGGCCTGTATCCTGCGGGTCTATCCCACGGCGATCAACATGACCAACCAGGCTTGCGTAGGCGATCCTGAGTTGGGTGATACGGATGCCGACAACGACAACAAGGGTCTGCGCTTCCAGTCCACCAACCAGTACTACACCCCCTTCATGATGATGGCTATCGTCAATGCGGGCAGTCTGGCAACGGGGCAGTCCCATGTGGTCAATTATGGCAATGCTGCAGTCAACGGCATGTCGCTCTATGATATCGCTGTCGACACCAAGGACTATCTTGTCTGGTCGCAGGGCGATTCCAACAGCTGTCTCCGTAACGGTTGGCGTTATTGGGAACACTCCGCTGGTCCGGATAACTCCGCGAACCAGTGGCCCGCGCTGGCGCTGGCTGAGGCGGCTACCCGTTGGGGTATAGATGCCAATCCGGTCGCCAAGGCCCAGCAGGATGGATGGCTGACTGCATCCCAGTATCCGGGTACTGCCGGGCACGGCGGTGGTTTTTGCTACACTTACTGCGGTGGCGCTAACTATGCACGCACCGCAGCGGGCGTGATCGATCACCAGTGGGTGGGTACAGCTATCGGTGATTCAAGAGTACAGCGCGCGCTGGACTGCCTGGAGCGTAACTTCTTCACCACCGCGAGCGACGGCAACACTCGGAACTTCTACGCCATGTATGGTTTCTACAAGGCGATGAAGCTCTATGGTATTCCGGACGACAACTTCCGGGGTATCGATTGGACTCAGGAGTACACCAATTGGCTGGTCAACAGTCGTCAGTTCACGCACGCCACCTATAAGGGCAGTTACTTCCGTGGTATCTACAACTGGTTCAACCAGGACTTCGACACCTATGTCGCCCTGGCAATCCTGGCGCCTGAAGTAGCCAGTCTGCCACCGGTTGCACAGGCTGGTCCTGACCAGTCCGTACTGCCTGGTACTGTTGTGAACTTTGACGGTTCCACTTCGGTACATACTGATCCGACCAAGGCACTGTTTGTCTACAGATGGGACTTCAATGCCAGCGACGGTCTCTGGTGGGAAGCAGGACCTTTCCCGGCAGCGGGTGAAGGCGCGGTTGGTGTGACTGCCAGCAATGTCTATCCCGACACAAGTTCAGTTGAAGACTACACGGTGACCCTGCAGGTGACGGACAATGGTGGTACCCCTGCCAATCCCGATCCGGCCATGACCGACAGCGATACGCTGAATGTTCAAGTGGGTACCTTCCAGGTACCACCGGTTCCAGTAACCAACGGTCCTTGGGCTGCAATTCCTGGTGTTCCGGTAACCTTCGACGGCTCGGCGTCCTTCGATCCTAACCCTGGTGACACCATTACGTCATACGACTGGGATCTGGATGGTGATGGCGTCTTCAACGAAGTGCCTGACGACGGTACTCCCGTAGCTCCAGGCGTGGTGACCAAGACCTTTGCAGCACCTACCTCTGGTGTGGCTACATTGAGAGTGACCGATAACCACGGTGCCTCTGCTGCCTCCGATGCCGAGTTCATCGCGGTCGGTCTGGCCTATGTGACCGCCTATGAGAACTGCTGGGTTACCCGCACGGGTCGTTACACCTACCACTACGGCATGATCATCACGGTTGAAAATATCGGTGACGCAGAACTCCAAAACCTGGAGATGACGCTGACCGGTGCGCCTGACAACCGCACGATCGTTGACGATACGTCGCTCTTGGGTACATTGGCTCCTACTGCTCAGGTAGCGACTGCCTGTGATCCTGGTGCCAAGACTGCCGATATATCGACTGTTCTCAACCGCCGCGTTCCCTTCGGTGGAACCTGGGAATGGAAGGCTGAGTTCGACTCAGACGGTACTCACTATGTAATTCCAAACCTGCCGCCTCTGGCGCCGTAAGTCTGGATGAACAGGGGCCAGGGAGGCCCTTGAAGTGAGAAACAACAAACCCACCCCGGCTGGAGCCGGGGTGGGTTTTTTATTGCCTGGAATTCTGTCGGATTTATCCCTTCTGCCGATGGTCTCCCGGCTTTTTACCCTGACGGTTTGCGGCTGTAAAAAGGTTTAAGTCGAATCGTTCCCACCTCTCTGAGAAACGAGTTGATCAGTGTCATTGTTATCGCTGTTATTGATCGAATTGTCTTGATTTGCATGGTAAGCCTCAGTCTTGATTCCTAGACTTGTAATGAGGAGTTCTGACTCACAGCCTGTCTGTGATCCACGGGGAGAATGCGGATAAACCATTCGTACGTGGCGAAAGAGAGGAGATTTGAGTCGGAATAAAAAGTCAGCATGGATGCCAAATCAGGCAGAAACGGAGGGGAATCCGATGAAGAGATCGATAAAATGGCGTTGGCTTGCGATGCTTGCGCCGTTAGCCATGCTGGCGATGTCCAGCGTGGAGGCGGCGGTAAACGTTCGCGTACAGCCAAGTGGTGATAATGTAACGACAGCCTATGCGTTGTCAGGTGAGCAGCGCATACTTTTCGGCAACGTAGAGGGCGCAACGGCCTATGAGTGCCGTTGGCAGTTCAGTGACGGCACCCCCGCCACTCCATGGGCTGCTCCGGGCGCTACCCGCTTTATCAATACAACCCACACCTATGCTTCCGCAGCACCTCACTGGGCGCGGCTGACCTGCCGGGATCCCGGCAACATTGCAGATACCGACTCCGAAACCATCAACATGCTGGTCGTAGGTACAGATAATCTGAACCGCCAGAAGAATGATGCGATCGATGACGGTCTGCGCTACTCGTATAACCGCATCATTACCAGCGGCGGCTATCAGGGCTGCTTCTATGGTAGCGGCGGGTATGGTGCGTCCACCGGTATGGCGCTGCTTGCCTTTGAGAACCACGGTCATAACCTCGACTCCAACGACGAGGATATCTACAAGGCGGTGGTCGAAGAGGGTCTGGCCTGTATCCTGCGGGTCTATCCGGCGCACGTCAATATGACCAACCAGGCCTGCGTAGGCGATCCTGAGCTGGGTGATACGGATGCCGACAACGACAACAAGGGGCTGCGCTTCCAGTCCACCAACCAGTACTACACCCCCTTTATGATGATGGCTATCGTCAATGCGGGCAGTCTGGCAACCGGTCAGTCCCATGTGGTTACTTACGGCAATGCTGCGGTCAACGGCATGACGTTGTATGACATCGCTGTCGATACCAAGGACTATCTGGTCTGGTCCCAGGGCGACGGTAACAGTTGTGCCCGCAACGGCTGGCGTTATGGAGAGCACTCTTCAGGTCCGGATAACTCTGTTAATCAGTGGCCTGCGCTGGCGCTGGCTGAAGCGGCTACCCGTTGGGGTATAGATGCCAATCCGGCCGCCAAGACCCAGCAGGATGGATGGCTGACCTACTCCCAGTATCCGGGTACTACCGGGCACGGCGGTGGCTTTTGCTACACCTACTGCGGTGGAGCTAACTATGCACGCACCGCTGCGGGCGTGATCGACCACCAGTGGGTGGGTACAGCTATCGGTGATTCAAGAGTGCAGCGCGCGCTGGACTACCTGGAGCGTAATTTCTTCACCACCGCGAGCGACGGCAATACTCGGAACTTCTACGCCATGTACGGTTTCTACAAGGCGATGAAGCTCTATGGTATTCCGGACGACAACTTCCGGGGTATCGACTGGACTCAGGAGTACACCAATTGGCTGGTTAACAGCCGTCAGTTCACGCACGCCACCTATAAGGGCAGTTACTTCCGTGGTATCTACAACTGGTTCAACCAGGACTTCGACACCTATGTCGCCCTGGCAATCCTGGCGCCTGAAGTAGCCAGTCTGCCACCGGTTGCACAGGCTGGTCCTGACCAGTCCGTACTGCCTGGTACTGTTGTGAACTTTGACGGTTCCACTTCGGTACATACTGATCCGACCAAGGCACTGTTTGTCTACAGATGGGACTTCAATGCCAGCGACGGTCTCTGGTGGGAAGCAGGACCTTTCCCGGCAGCGGGTGAAGGCGCGGTTGGCGTGACTACCAGCAATGTCTATGCCGACACAGGTTCGCCCGTAGACTACATGGTGACCCTGCAGGTGACGGACAATGGCGGTACCCCTGCCAATCCCGATCCGGCCATGACCGACAGTGACACGCTGAATGTTCATGTGGAAACGCTCCAGGTACCACCGGTTCCGGTAACCAACGGCCCTTGGGCTACGATCCCTGGTACACCGGTAATCTTTGACGGCTCGGCATCCTTCGATCCGAACCCCGGTGACACCATTACGACCTACGAGTGGGATCTGAACGGTAATGCTGTCTTCAATGAAGTGCCTGACGACGGTACCCCCGTAACAGCGGGTGACTGGTCCGTAGTGACCAAGACCTTCCCGACTCCGACCTCTGGTGTGGCTACGTTGAGGGTGACCGATAACCACGGTGCCTCTGCTGCGTCCGATGCCGAGTTCATCGCTATCGGTTTGGCCTATGTGACCAACTATGAGAACTGTTGGGTTACCCGCACGGGTCGTTACACCTACCACTACGGCCTGATCATCACGGTTGAAAATATCGGTGACGCAGAACTCCAGAACCTGGAGATGACGCTGACCGGTGTGCCTGACAACCGCACGATCGTTGACGATACGTCGCTCTTGGGTACATTGGCACCTACTGCTCAGGCTGCGACTGCCTGTGATCCTGGCGCCAAGACTGCCGATATATCGACTGTTCTCAACCGCCGTGTTCCCTTCGGTGGAATCTGGGAATGGAAGGCTGAGTTCGACTCAGACGGCACTCACTATGTAATTCCAAACCTGCCGCCGCTGGCGCCGTAAGTCTGGATGAACAAGGGCCAGGGAGGCCCTTCAAGTGAGAAACTACAACCCCACCCAGGCTGGAGCCGGGGTGGGGTTTTTATTGGCAAAGCGGAAGAGATTGGCGCATTATCCTTCTTGTGAAGATGCAAAATGTCATAACGGTTGGGGCAGCGCTTGTGGCTGTTCTGATGCTCCTTGATCTGTTCTCCAGGGATGATGAGTCTGCTGACGGTTCGGATGGGCTGGAGGGCATTCAGCGGGTGCAGTTGCAGGAAGATGATACGCCGGGGTCTGCCCCGTTCCCTGTTGCTGATGGACGTCAGGTTATCGAGATGTCGCCGTTGGAGGTGGAGCCACCAGCCCAGGTGGATAAACCCGATGTCACGGACCAGGAAAAGATATCTCAGCCGGAAAGTGACCAGGTAGTTACAGAGCAGGTCAAGGATGGCGAGTCAGAAGATGCCTCCTTCGAGACTTACCTGGGCAAGGTGCAGGCTGATGCCGAAATCAAGGAGATCGCTGAAGAAGCTATTGAACGCTACAAAGGTGAGATGTCGGAGTTGACAGACCGTTTTTTGCAAAGTGGCGGTTATTACAATGCTGATGACGAACTGGTCTATCCAGAGGGTCTGCCTGAAGAGAACGTTCGTAAGTTGGAACTCATCCAGCAGGAGATGTCCAATATCCGTGAGTCGATGAAAGTCCGGCAGGAACACCTACGCGGAATTAAATATTAGCAGGCATTCAATCTGCTTGCCGGGATCTGTTTCTACTCCCTGTAGGGTGCGCTGTGCGCACCATTGTTACTATCGTCGCTCCGTTTCCGATAGCGTCGCCAGACAAGCCAGGTTATCACTGGCAAACCCAATGGAATCAACAGGCCAGGCCCAAGAAATGAATCCGGCAGAAGGGTGGCGCCGTTACCTGCCAGAACCAGAGAGATCAGTCCGTTTGCGATGAGCGTGACCAGAAAAAAGTGCCGCAGTGACATGCCTCCCGCCCCGGCGGCGAAGGCGACCGCTTCTGCCAGCACCGGCACCGGTCGGCTGATGGCGAGTATGACCAGCGTTGGTGCCTCGGGCAACTCTCTGTCGGGTCTGGAAAACAGCATGCGCCCGGCCAGCCAACCGAACGTATTTCCCAGCATCAGTCCAATCCAGCACCAGAGCCAGCCGGGGATAATACCGAGGCGGGCGCCGAGCATGGTGCCTACGATGCTCGAAGGGATCGGCAGCAGGATATCACTGGCCAGCAGGCCCGCCCCGGTCAATCCGAAGTAGAACGCGTTGTCATCGGTGGCGGAGAGCCACTGCTCCCCTGGAAGCTCCCCGATCACCACGAAGGGGATGATGGGAATCAGCAGTGCCAGGGTGATGACAAGGATCTGTTGTTTATGAAGTCGCATGGATTTGTGAATGGCTGAAAATTACTTCAGTCTAGCGGATTGGGTTAGAATCTGACAGATGGAAAAATCCTGTAAACAGCACTACAAGGAGAATGGAGTGAGCCAGTCCAATAAAAATATGCAGGGTTTGAGTCCCGCACCGTTGATGCAGTTGTCGACCGCCTATTGGGATTCACAGACCCTGCTTACCGCCAATAGAATGGGACTGTTCGATCTACTCTCGGATGGTGCGAAAACGCTGGAGGAGATTGCCACCGCACTGGGTACTCAGCCGAGACCGACGCGGCTGTTCATCAAAGCCTGCGTCGGACTGGATCTCGTTGATGAGCGGGAAAACAACTTTACCAATACGTCCTTGAGTCAAACCTTCCTTACCTCCGGAAGTCCGGCCTATCTGGGCAATGCACTCCGTTACAGCGATAATCTCTACACTACCTGGGGTAACCTGGAGCAGGCGTTGAAAGAGGACAGGCCGCCGATGCCCCCTGAGACCTATACCGGTAACGACAAGGCGCAGACTCGTGACTTTGTCTACGGCATGCATGATCGGGCGTTGGGTATCGGACAGGTTATGGTCGAATTGGTCGATCTCTCCGGGAGAACCCGCATGATCGATGTGGGCGGTGGACCGGGCACCTATTCGGCGCTGTTTGCGAAAAAAAATCCGGCGCTGCACTCCCGCGTATTGGACTTGCCTGAAGTGGTGGCAATAGCGGTCGAGATCGTTGAATCCATGGGAATGTCTGAGCGAGTCAAAACAGAGCCGCTGGACTACATGCAGGATGCTTTTCCAGTGGGTAACGACGTTGTATTGATCTCTGGTGTTTTTCATCGTGAGAGCGAACAGACCTGCCGTGGCTTCATCCAGAGGGCCTTTGATGCCCTTGAGCCGGGCGGCATGCTGGTGGTGAACGATGTGTTTACCGATGCAGGTGGGAACAGTCCCCTGTTTGCCACTCTGTTCGGCCTCAACATGTTGCTGACAGCAGAGGATGGTGGAGTGCATGCGGATGCCGATGTGGCGGATTGGATGAAACAGCAGGGTTTTACTAGTATAGAGAAGAGCCCCTTTCCACCACCAATGCCGCATCGGATCGTAACGGGAATCAAACCATGAATGGAGAGAATATGTCTGGGAGTCGAATTAAAATCACGGCAGTAGCCTTTTTTGTGCTTGGCCTGTTTGCCTTTTCCGGTGCGGTTTTGGCGGAAGTCAAAACGCCTGATGCGGGACAGGCCGTGATGCCGCCTCAAATCGGTGAAATGGATGACGGTTTGATGAAAGAGAAACCCCGGGTCGAGGATCTGGGGGGGGGCAAGTACCGTATCGGCAGCATTCAGTTGGACAAGAAAGCGGGGCGTTTCAGTCTTCCGGGTGCCATGCTCTATTACGAAGAGGGTGGACCGATAGAATATATGGCAGTGATGAAGGGCGGCTTCAAATCCTATGAGAGTGTGCTTGAAATGGATGCCAATGCCTTTGAGTTTAATCTGGCATGTATTCTGATTGGCCTGGATGCCAAAGGTGCCCGACTACCTGAATATCACTTCGATGCCAAACCGGTAGAGGGTGATGCTGTGGATATTCGCGTCAGTTGGGAAGAGAAGGGTAAGCGGGTTGAAGTCGATCTGCTCGATCTCGTCAAGTTGCGCGGTGAAGCGCCCAAGGACGATAAAAAGCAGGTATGGAGCTACACTGGTTCCACCTTCATCGAAGGCGACCGTTATTTTGCTCAGATGAACGGTACGCTGATCGGTGTGGTCCATGATCCCGCAAGTATTATCGAGCACCGCTTGGGTCTTGGATTGGAGCAGTGGGGTTTTGTCTTCATCGACGCAGAGCGTGTGCCGCCCATCGGGACGAAGCTCGAACTGACGGTGTAACGAATCAATCAATAAGCATCTGGCTCATTGCGGCATGAAATACCCTGATGATAAAGGAGACATAACGTGAACCCTGAAAAAGTCCTTTTCGGTTTCTTCATTGTTTTGGCATTGACCCTCAACTTCGGTTTTTTTGTTGGTGAACTGGATAACCCAGACCATCATCATGTGTACGAGTTGTTTGCGGTGATCGTAGTGAACCTGATCGCCACGGTACTGAAATTTGGTGACAGGACACAGATGGGGGCGGTGCTGTTGGCTACCAGTCTGGTGGCGCTGCTGCAGCTTTTTGCCGCCGCACTGGTATGGACAATGGCGGAGCACGTCTATTCAACTGGTCTGACGTCGGTGGTTACGGCCAGTATTGTATCCCTCTCAGGCGGCGCCATGCTGGCCAATGTGATCTCTGTTGTGCTGCTGGTGATCGAAACGGTCATGTTGCGACGCTGACGGCTATCCGTCATGCAGAATATCTTTTTTCTGATCTTTCGGCGCATGCGGGCGCCGTTGTTGGCCCTGGTTCTTACCTATGCCATCGCGGTGCTGGGCCTGGTGCTGATTCCGGGGCAGGATGCGGATGGCAATCTCTGGCGCATGGATTTTTTTCATGCCTTCTACTTCGTCAGCTTCATGGCCAGCACCATCGGCTTTGGGGAGATTCCATTTGAGTTCACCAATGCCCAACGCCTCTGGGTTACCTTCTCTATTTTTTTTACTGTTGTTGTCTGGCTCTACTCCATTGGTACCCTGCTGACGCTGTTTCAGGATCCCACTTTTCAGCGAGCCCTGACTGAACGTCGTTTTACGGGCCAGATCCAGCGGATCCGCGAAAGATTCTATTTGATCTGTGGTTATGGTGAGACCGGCAGCGCGTTGATTCAGGCACTCACCGATCGTGATCAGCATGCCGTGGCCATCGATATACGTCAGGATCGGGTCAATCTGCTTAAACTGGAGAATCTGCGACAGTATGTGCCGGCATTGTGTGCCGATGCCCGCATGCCGATACATCTGATGGAAGCAGGTTTGAAGCATGCGCTCTGCTCCGGGGTGGTTGCCCTGACCGACTCCAACGATGCAAATTTGAAGGTAGCCATCACCGCAAAACTGTTACACCCGGATATAAAAGTGATCTGTCGCGCAGATTCTCACGATATTGAAGCCAACATGGCCTCTTTCGGTACCGACTACATCATCGATCCTTTCGACACCTTTGCTGTTCATCTCGCCACCGCAATACAGGCGCCTTGTCTCAACCTGTTGCAGGAGTGGTTGACGGGCCGGGAAGATAGTGAGCTCAGAGATCCTATCTACCCTCCAAGTGAAGGGTTGTGGGTGATATGCGGATATGGTCGTTTTGGCAAGGCTGTGTATGACCAGTTGCGCAAGGAGGGGCTGGAGCTCGTTATTGTCGAGGCGGAGCCGGGGAAAATCGGACTGCCGAAAGAGCACTGCATCACGGGTCGTGGTACTGAAGCAGAGACCTTGCAGGAGGCCGATATTCAGCGCGCCGTGGGACTGATTGCCGGTACTGATCATGATGCCAACAATCTCTCGATTATCATGACGGCACGTAAGCTCAACCCGGATCTGTTCGTGATTATGCGGCAGAACCGGCAGGACAACGACGCAATCATCGAAGCGCTGCATGCCGATATGGTGATGCATCCCAGTGCCATTGTGGCGAACCGCATCCGTGTATTACTTGGAACCCCAATGCTGCATGAGTTTCTGCAGCTTGTTCTGTATCAGGATGATAGGTGGGCCTGCGAACTGGTGAGCCGTATCCTGGCGCTGGTGACCTCCCATGCGCCGGACATATGGGAAGTGGCGTTTTCTGAGGAGACCTCCCATGCCATCTGCCAGTCAGTCCAGGAGGGGAAGGCGGTAAGTCTTCGGGATGTGGTGACAGATCCTCGGAATCGCTCAAAATTACTTCAGTGTATCCCTTTGATGATGTTGAGAAATAATGAACGAGTGCTGCTCCCGGAACTGGATGAAATACTGCATCGGGATGATCGGGTTCTGTTTTGCGGATCACACTCTGCCGGGAATCGGATGGAGTGGACTCTGCAAAACGAACACGCATTGAGCTATATACTGACAGGAGAGGCCCGTCCTCAGGGTCTGTTGTGGCGCTGGTTGAAAAGAAGGGAGAGGGCATGAGTACGCTTTTGGAACGATTGCATCGCGATCACACCATATTGAGACGTCTGCTTGATCTATTGAGCAGTCAGCTGGACGCCTTCTTTGCCGGCCGTGAATCGAATTTTGATCTCAAGATCGAACTGCTGGACTTCATTGAGCACTATGCCGAGCAGATTCATCATCCCACTGAAGACCTGATATTTCAGGTTGCAAAGAACAGGTGTTCAGAGGATGAGGCGCTGTTTGAGCGGATTGGTGATCAACATCGTGATCTGGAGGCATTGACTCACCGTTTCAGGGAGACCCTGGAGGGGGTGATCCAGGGCGAGGTAATGCCACGGGAAGAGGTGGAAGTCCGCGGGCGTGAGTTTGTTGCCCTCCAGCGGCAACATATCGATCAGGAGGAGCAGGAGATCTTTCCGTTGCTGGAGAAGTGTTTGGTTGCAGAGGATTGGGAAAGTCTTTCAGCTGAGGTTCCTCTTGGTGAAGATGAGTTGTTCAACCGGGAGGATTTTGCACGGTTTCGAGGTCTTATTGATTTTCTTTCAGATCATGGCAATGAGTGATTTTTGCTAAAGGGTGTTCGTCCAAACGCCGCTGTAAATCCTAGAGCGTAGGGTGCGCCGTGCGACCATGATTGCTTATTCTGGTGCGCACGGCGCACCCTACTACGTCAGTCTTGTTCATGGACGCGGCCTTCTCGTTTAAAGAATTCTGAATATTAGCCGATATGCTTCACGCCTATGAATATCGTGCAATATGAGGTGCCTAAATCCAAATGAGAAGTTGGCCGGGAATTCTGATCTTACTATTGGCGTGGCCGATAAATGCTGCTGCATTGCCGTTCAGCGATGAAACTTACGTTGCCGACGAACACAACTCTGAATGGCATTTCAGCGGTACGAAGGTGAAATGTGAGCTGCGCCATGAGATTCCCGGATTTGGCACCGCTTATTTTCTGCGGCGCGCGGGTCAGACGCTCTCCTTTCATATCGACAGCTTTCAGCCGACACCATCTGCTGTTGATGCTGAGTTGCGGGAAGCCTCGCCAACCTGGGTCTACGATGAACCGGACCTGTTGGTCGAATCTGTAACGCTGAACAAAGGGTTGCGCCCACTCCTGCTTAAGCGCAAACAGGCAAGCAGAATTTTAGCCTCACTTGATCGGGGCATGCTTTTCAGTATTGATTTTTCTGACTGGGATGATGCGCGAAAACGTGTGCATCTACAGCTTTCACCGGTCTATTTCCAGGCTCCATATCAGGATTTCAGGAAGTGCCTGAAGCAACTGCCCGCAAAAGGTTTCGCCGACTATCGACTCACTGAAATCCATTTTCCTCTGGATGTTCATGATCTGAATGAGGATTCCCGTATGATCATTAGAAAACTCGCAGAGTTTGTGAAGGAAGATGAGGAGATAAGACGCATAAAGATCTCCGGTCATGCGGATGATCAAGGTTCGCGAAAGTATAATCTGAGACTGTCTGAGCGTCGCGCGCAAAGTGTTTCTGATTTTCTGCTGGCGAATGGTGTCGAGAGCAATTTACTATTGACATATCACTATGGCGAATCAATACCCAAAGAGCATGGTCGTACAGAGCGGGCAAGATCTGTAAACAGACGGACTGATATCGAATTGAAAAAATAGATATCCCAGATCCTGGTCAACTGGGCCTTCTATAAAAATGATGTAGGCGATATTTCATGATAATAAGCTTTCAGATTCATGTGTTGCCAAGCACTTTTTGGTAATTACTATAGATTGCGCTGTCCACTGGAAAATACTCAAACAAGGCTTCGATATAACGGTCAAACGGATTTTCTATCCCGTTGATTCGTATTCTTGTCTTCATGTCCATATCGTAGGTATTAAAGAGAATAGGAAAGGGGACTGGAAAGTCAGTGCCGAAAAGAATCTTTTCATGTGCCTTTTCTTGCTGCGACAGATGCCTGAGGGATCTGGCCTTGAATGGCGTTAAAATAGCTGATAAATCAGCGTAGAGATTGTCGTAAGCAGTCAGTTTTTCCAGAAGGGTGTAATAGTCCTGGTCAAAGAAATCAGGGTTTCTTGAAAGGTTTCGCCAGAATCTCAACTTGTAATTTGGCCGTCCCAAACCCATATGCGCGGCGATAACCGTCACACCGGATTGTAAAGGTAGCTCAATCATGTTGATCCGCTCAAAATCAGGGTCAGACTGAACAGTGTATTCGCAACCGATGTGTATGATTAGCGGGATATCTTTTGATTTAAGCTTTTCGTAGTAGGGATGAAAGCGTTCGTTATTGAGGTCGATTCCCCAGTAGTTCTGTAGAAACTTTGCTCCTTTGCAGCCTCGCTTGACATACTCATCGATGAGATCCAATGCATCCGGACGATCTGGGTTAACCGATAGGAAAGGGATAAAGCTATCCGGGTAGTCCACAGCTGCAGCGAGTACATCCTCGGTTGAGGCGCAGACTGTTTCGTCGCGGTGAATATCCCTGCCTTTGTGATCGACCTGGCTGTCGACGCCAAAAAGACAGGTTTTTTCAAGGTGCTGTGATTCACTGATAGCGCGTGCCATCGACTCCAAATAAACTGAATAGGGATTTGCTTTCAGACGTTTGGCTTCGACCCCTAGCTTTTTCGCGAAAAATCGGACGATAAATCGATCAATTGGGCGATCAAAGCGGACGCTTGGGTTGAGAAGATGAGTATGGATATCGACGGTTTTCATTATCGGTAAATAATGCGCCGGATGGATATTGTAGTCCAGAAACATAAAGCAGCAGGAAACAGGTGGTGGCACGGGCGTCGTCGTAACACTTGCAGATGGCAGCGAGTTGGCCTTTGATGGGATCAAACGGATCGAGTGGTGAAAAAAAGATGATAGGCAACAGGCAAAAAACGTAGGCCGGTTCAAGCGTAGCAGAACCGGCAGCCGGAGGCCTAGCTGCCTGATCCGCTACGCTTGATCAGGCCTACACAGCTGGAACCTGAAACCTCTATCCTGCCACTTGTCCCATTTTCGAGTATCATTGTCCCTTCTCCCAACAAGCAGGAAAAGGCCCGACGATGATCATTCTCCGTGGTGCACCCGCGCTCTCCGAATCTCGTCTGAAAAAACTGGCTCAGCGGCTGGAAAGCAGCCTTGATAAGCCTGTCTCCGTGTATGCGGAATACATGCACTTTGCCGAGGTGGATCAGTCACTTGCGGAAGACGAGCAGGGGGTTCTCGAACGCGTCCTGCGCTACGGTCCCCATTTGACCGAGCACGATCCGGAAGGGAGTCTGTTACTTGTGGTGCCGCGCCCAGGCACCCTCTCGCCATGGTCGACCAAAGCGACGGACATTGCTCACCACTGCGGCTTGGAACGGATTGCCCGGATCGAGCGTGGTATCGCCTACTATCTGGGAGCCGGTGAGAACACCCTTAGCGATAATGAACTCAATACGGTAATGCCTCTACTGCACGACCGTATGACTGAGGTGGTGCTGCAGGAGATGGGGGATGCAGATTGCCTCTTTAGCCATGCAGAGCCCAAACCTTTCATCAGCGTCGATGTAATCGGGGGTGGTTGTCCTGCACTGGAAAAGGCCAACGTGGAACTTGGGTTGGCGTTGTCGGATGACGAGATCGAATATCTGGTGGAGAGTTTTCAGGGCTTGGGACGCAATCCCACCGATGTTGAGCTGATGATGTTTGCCCAGGCCAACTCCGAGCATTGTCGCCACAAGATCTTCAATGCCGACTGGATCATCGACGGCAAACAGCAGGATCTTTCGCTGTTCAAAATGATCCGCAATACCACAGAGAAAGCGCCGGAAGATGTTCTCTCTGCCTACAAGGACAACGCTGCAGTGATCAGCGGCCCAAGGGCCGAGCGCTTCATTCCTGACGCCAAAAGCAATGTTTACGGCTTCGGCGAAGAGGATATTCATATCCTCATGAAGGTGGAGACCCACAACCATCCCACTGCGATCTCGCCGGATCCGGGGGCAGCGACAGGGTCGGGCGGAGAGATTCGCGACGAGGGGGCTACCGGCAAGGGTTCCAAGCCCAAGGCCGGGCTCTGCGGTTTCTCGGTTTCCAATCTGCGAATCCCCGGCGCCGGACAGCCTTGGGAAACCGATCACGGCAAGCCGGGCCGTATCGTCTCCGCGCTCGATATTATGCTGGAAGGTCCCATCGGTGCGGCCTCATTCAATAATGAGTTTGGGCGCCCCAATATCTGCGGCTATTTCCGAACCTACGAGGAGCGGGTGTCGGGGCCGGACGGGGATGAGTTACGGGGCTACCATAAACCGATCATGCTGGCTGGTGGGTTGGGAAATATCCGAGACGAGCATATTGAAAAGACTACCTTTCCCGATGGCTCCCCACTGGTGGTGCTGGGTGGGCCGGCGATGCTGATCGGCTTGGGCGGTGGCGCCGCTTCATCCATGGCCAGCGGCACCTCGGCGGAAGATCTGGATTTTGCCTCGGTGCAGCGCTCGAATCCTGAGATGGAGCGCCGTTGTCAGGAGGTGATCGATGCCTGCTGGTCCAGAGGCAGCGAAAATCCCATTCTCTTTATCCATGATGTAGGGGCGGGTGGTCTCTCCAATGCACTGCCGGAACTGGTCCATGATGCCGGACGGGGTGGCAGGTTCGAGTTGCGCACTGTACCTAACGATGATCCCGGCATGTCTCCCATGGAGATCTGGTGTAACGAGTCCCAGGAACGCTACGTAATGGCGGTGGATGTCGACCGCCTCGATGAATTCAGGGCGATCTGTGAGCGGGAACGCTGTCCTTATGCCGTGGTGGGTGAGGCGATCGACGAGGAGCACCTGATCCTGGGCGATGCTCACTTCGATAACAACCCTATCGATATTCCCATGCCCTTGCTGTTCGGGAAAGCGCCGCGCATGCTGCGGGATGTGCACCATCGCACCTTCCACAAGCCGGAGCTTGATTTCAGTGATATCGATTTGAAAGAGGCTGCCCTGCGGGTGCTGTCCCTGCCGACAGTAGCAAACAAGACCTTTCTCATCTCCATCGGAGATCGAACGATCACCGGTATGGTGACACGGGATCAGATGGTGGGTCCCTGGCAGGTGCCGGTTGCCGACTTGGCGGTGACTGCTTCGGGTCTCATGGGGCGTACCGGCGAGGCGATGGCCCTGGGCGAGCGAACCCCCATCGCATTGATCGACGCTCCCGCTTCGGGGCGCATGGCCGTCGGCGAGGCGATCACAAATATCGCCGCTGCCTCCATCGATAAAATCAGCGATATCAAACTCTCCGCCAACTGGATGGCACCTGCCGGCCATGTCGGTGAGGATGCCAAACTTTATGAGACTGTGAAGGCTGTGGGTATGGCGCTCTGTCCCGCACTGGGTATCGCGGTGCCGGTAGGCAAGGACTCCATGTCGATGAAGACGGTCTGGGATGAGGAGGGAGAGAGGCGTGAGGTTACCGCACCGCTCTCTCTGATTATCACCGCCTTCTCACCGGTAAGCGATGTGCGGCGAACCCTGACGCCCCAGTTGCGCACGGACTTGGGCGATAGCGACTTGATCCTAATCGATTTGGGCAAGGGCATGAACCGTTTGGGGGCATCCGCCCTGGCGCAAGTCTATAAGCAGATGGGGCATCGTGGCGCGGATCTCAATGATCCCGACGCATTGAAACGTTTCTTTTTGCAGATTCAGGAGTTGAACCAGGATGGTCTGCTGTTGGCTTATCATGACCGTTCCGATGGTGGGCTGTTTGCCACCCTGAGTGAGATGGCCTTTGCCGGGCGCTGCGGTATCACCATCGAGTTGAATGACCTGGGCGATGATGATTTTTCCACCCTCTTCAGTGAGGAACTGGGGGCCGTAATTCAGGTTCGGCATAATGATACGGATGATGTCCTGAAGCGGTTGCATGATGCCGGTCTGGGACATCACAGTCACGTCATCGGCAGTCTCAACGAGTCAGACCATTTTGACTTTCAGCGTAACGGCAAGACTGTTCTGGAGGGGGGCCGTAAAGCCTTCCAGCAGGCCTGGTCTGAGACCACCCGACAGATGCAGGCGCTGCGGGATAATCCAGGCTGCGCCCAGGAGGAGTTCGATCGGATCGCTGCGGATGATCCCGGCATGCAGGTGGAGCTATCTTTCGAAATTGATGATGACGTGGCCGCACCCATGATCGCCACCGGGGTTCGCCCGCCAATGGCGATTCTTCGCGAGCAGGGGGTCAATGGTCAGTTGGAGATGGCGGCCTCTTTCCATCGTGCCGGTTTTGAATGTGTGGATGTACACATGTCCGACGTTATCGAAGGGCGTGTCTCGCTGGAGCAGTTCAAGGGGCTGGTGGCCTGTGGCGGTTTCTCATACGGCGACGTGTTGGGTGCAGGCGAGGGTTGGGCCAAATCGATTCTTTTCAACGGACGTGCCAGAGATCAGTTTCAGAACTTCTTTAACCGGAAGGATACCTTTACGCTGGGGGTCTGCAACGGCTGTCAAATGCTCTCCAATCTGCATGAACTGATTCCCGGTGCAGAACATTGGCCCCATTTTGTGCGAAATCGTTCCGAACAGTTCGAGGCCCGTTTTGTTACTGTTGAGGTCGTGGATTCACCTTCCATCATGTTACAGGGTATGAGTGGTTCCCGGCTGCCTATCGCAGTGGCGCATGGTGAAGGCAGGGCTGAGTTTCGAGATGCGGCACACCTGTCAAAGGCAGATGAACTGATGGCAATACGCTACGTTGAAAACAGCGGTGAAGTGGCAAGCGCCTATCCGGCAAACCCCAACGGCTCACCGGAGGGCATGGGCGGGTTGACCACAACCGATGGCAGAGTCACGATCATGATGCCGCACCCCGAGCGGGTAATTCGTACAGTGCAGCACTCCTGGCATCCGGATGGCTGGGGTGAAGATGCGCCTTGGTTGCGTCTTTTCAGAAATGCCAGGGCTTGGGTGGGATAGATAGAAAAACGTAGGTTGGGTTAGATGCGTAATAACACCCTACTTTCCGTTTATCAACTATGTCAGCGCGCATCGTAACCCAACGGTTGAGTTAGAAGATTGCGGAAATGTTGGGTTACGGTGCACACCTGCCTTTAGTGGAAATAATTGATCTTATCGGCGATGTGCACCTAACCCAACCTACAAGGTGGCTGGTTTAATTCCCCGCAGCTTGCAGCGGGGTGGTTGATTGTTCCAGAAACAACCGGGTATCAGAGCGTACTCAACTGTGCCTTGATCGCCCGGTCGAGGTTCTGAATCCAGCCGTTGTAGTTGCTGTGGATCTTTTCGCCATCGTACTTCAGGTTGTCGCTGTTTTTGTACTTGATGCTGTAGGTTTGGGCATCATACGGAATATCGACCTGCGCCATGTGGGAGCGAAGATGAATGGTGCCTTCTACCAGGCCTGAGCCCTTATCATTCATGTTCCAGCCGAGAGTGGCGCCGGCACGGATGATAGCCTTGCGGACATCGTCCATGGTGACCCCATCCTTGTTGGCGACAACGGATGCGTCCTCAACGTTGTAGACCATTGCCTGATGCGGGCATCCAGCCAGGAATAGTGTAACCATACTAACGATCAGAACGCCCAATAATTTCTGCTTCATCACTAACTCTCCTTAAGTTGATAAAGGCTTATACATAACCTGCAGCCGAAAGTTTACTCGCTTATTTCACATGAGGAAACCTGTCGGGTTCGTTATTCTCTCTGAATAAAACCCGATAGAGTCCCATGGGATACATGCCGCTTGCGATGAGTTTTCCCGCTACCATCAGGACGATACGGGTAATATCAGCCACTGGACGGAAGTGGCTTGCCCGTGCCTGCTGCGGATAGCGGGACTCGACGGGAACCGTGCTGAATCCAAAACCTTTTTTCGCCGCTTCGATCAGGTATTCGCTTTCAAAAACAAACCCCCGCTCCCTGCTGTGTGAAACAAAAACTGATTGAATCGCATCGGCAGGATAGAGTCGGAGCCCGGATTGACTGTCGTGGATGCGGTAGCCTGCCGCCCAGGATATCCAGAAGTCGGCAAAGTTATTGGCGCGGCGCCGCGCATTGGGGGCCTGTTCACGATTTTGCAGGCGTGCGCCTATGATCAGGTGTTTCGGATTGTCCTCCCAGATTGCATAGAGTTTGGGAATATCTTCCGGTACATGCTGGCCGTCGCCATCAAGGGTGATCACGCATTTGGCGCCTTGTTTCACCGCTGTCTGCATGCCATCGTGCAGACTGGCCGCCTTACCCCTGTTTTCCTGATGCCTGATTAGTGTCAACGGCAGATCAGCAAGCTGCTCAGCTGTGCCGTCACTGGAGCCGTCATCCACCACGATGAGTTGGGATGTATGCTGCAAGACACGTTTCGCCAGATCACGAATGGTGGCCGCCTCATTATAGGCGGGTATGACCACTGTTACTGGAATCGGCATCCTGTCCCTGTCCCTGACTCAGGCCATTGCGCCGTTGATGGAGATGATCTGCCCTGAGATATAGGCGGCGCTATCAGAAGCAAGGAAAGAGACCAGGTCTGCCACCTCTTCAGGTTTGCCCGCACGTTTCATCGGCACCAACCGGTCGATGACTTCCGGTGTAAAGTGCTCTCCGAGCATCGGGGATTCGATAACGCCTGGGGCAACTACATTTACGGTTATGCCGCGGGAGGCCAGTTCAATGGCCAGGGACTTGCTGGCGCCGTGCAGTCCTGCCTTGGCGGCAGCGTAGTTGGTCTGTCCCCGATTCCCCATGATGCCTGCCACGGAAGAGAGTGAAATGATGCGCCCCCAGCGGGTGGACATCATCGGCAGTAGCAGGGGTTGGGTGACGTTGAAAAAGCCGTTCAGTGAAACGTCGATGACACGCTGCCACTGTTCAGGTTCCATGCCCGCCATCGGCGTGTCATCATGGATACCGGCATTGTTGACCAGAACCTGCACCGGTCCTCCGTGCAACAGGTGTTCGATGGCCTCCTTGCTGTGTTGGCTGTCCCGTACATCAAAGCAAACTGCTTCGGCAAATCCCCCTTGATTATTGATCTCTTCAGCCAGTTCTCTGGCCAGCTTCGGTTTGCTGTTGGCATGGATCAGTACAAACAGGCCATCAGCAGCAAGTTTTCTGCAGATGGTGCCGCCGATGGCGCCACTGCCTCCTGTTACCAGTGCACGTTTCAAGATTCTATCCCTCTGTTCTGATAGATCACCGTGGCCCGTCCTTTCATCAAGGACTCCGAGTTGGCTTCCAAATGGAAATCATAGATGGCGCCACCTTCATCTGCAGCCAGCTTGTGAGCGGAAATAACCAGCTCTCCCGACAGATTATGCAGCCATTCTGTTTTGAGTTCGAGATCCCGCAGCGCGGCAAGAAAACCCACGCGGGGCGAGTTGTCATCTGCAAACAAACTGCCGTGAACTGCCATGGCTTGTGCGGCGTACTCGACGCCGCTGATTGTGGGCAACCCCTCAGGGTTGCGTAGTGGGTTTGAAGGTTCTCTGTGGTTGATTGCGATGCATTGGATGTTGTCGCTATCCCAGTGCTCCACGCTGTCGAGCAGGCACATGCTGCCTGAGTGGGGAAGCCGCTCGCAGATTTGCCGTCTATTCAACATGGTTTGCACTTCAATTGCAGTTGGCAGTCGGGCAGATAATCAAATGTGAGGGTTTCTTCATCAGTCGGGGAGGCTAACTGCTGCAATAACGGCAGGGCGCGGGCTGCGGGGTTGCCGATGCGCAGTTGTTCCAATTTGGCGTCAGCCATGCGGGAAGCTGGAGCAGAGATGGTGTTAATTTCCAGTGTGCAGTGCAGTTGGGTCTGTCTGGTGGCGCAGGGCGTCACTACCATCGAAGTGGCAAATGGAGCGGAGAGCGGGCGGGTTGCATCCAGTGGTGCTTCGAACGGCAGATCATAGGCGACCAACAGAAGTGAGCGTGACTCAGCCCGGCATTGAACGGCTGCCGACAAAAGACCCGCAGCGAAACTGGCATCGCTGGCCGCCAGGCTGTTGGTGCTTTCCAGTGAATCGATGGCGATACTCCAATAGCCGGCGGGGGCGTTGTGAACCGAGTTGTGGAATTGGGTGGGCGAGACCATCGGTTGCGGATCTGCCAATGCAGAGCAGAGCCGATCGACGATCTCAGGATCACCAATGGAGGAGGCGAAGATCGAGGCCAGTTCCGTCGGGGCAATCTCTGTAGTGCCCAGTGATTCCTGGGCGGTCTGGATGGCCAGCAGGGTGCTTATACTGCCTCTGCGTTGGGCGGTTGGCGGCAGTATTTGCGGTACATAATCGGGCAGGGGGGCCTGCTGATAGACGTTCTCCTCCGCCAGCACGGGTTTGGCGTTTGCCCAGCCATCCAACCCAGGGGCTGCAACGGCGGGTGCCTCCAGATAGAAACTCAACATGAGGTTCGTCCAAAGAGAAGACTGCAGTTACTGCCGCCAAAGCCGAAGGAGTTACTCAATACCCGGGTTACAGGCTCTGTTTTAGTAGCGCACTGTATGTTGAGTCCAAGGGTTGGATCCGGTGATTGGGTGTTGAGGGTGCCGGGTATAAAACCCGCTTCAATTGCCAGGCAGGCGATGATCGATTCGGTGATCCCCGCCGCACCAAGCGTGTGTCCAGTCCAGCCTTTGGTGGAACTGCATGGGGTTGATGACGGAAAGAGCCGATTGATCGAGTTGGCCTCTGCCCGGTCATTGCTGGGTGTCGCAGTGCCATGCAGATTGATGTAGTCGATCTCATCCACTGTCAGTTCTGCCCGGTTTAGGGCTTGCTCCATGGCAAGTCTGGCGCCGGCGCCATCCGGTCTCGGGGTGGAGATATGGTAGGCATCGCTGCTTTCACCATAGCCGAGCAGTGCGACGCCTGAGTCGGTCGTGCTGTTTTTTTCCAGAACCATAAAACCTGCTGCCTCACCGATGGAGATTCCGTCGCGGTTCTGGTCGAAGGGGCGGCAGGGCTGCCCGGAGACCAGTTCCAGTGAGTTGAATCCGAAAAGTGTAGTGAGACAAAGTGTGTCGACGCCGCCGACGATGGCGGCATCACAGAGTCCGGTGGAGATGAATCGGTGGGCGTCACAGAAGACCTTGGCACTGGATGAACAAGCGGTGGAGATTGAGAATGCTGGGCCCTTCAGACCCAGTTTCTGCCTCACGAATTGGGTTGCCGAGAAGAGATCGTGGCTGCCTTTGAAGTGATATCCGGCAGGCCAGCGTCCACTATTGCGCAGCGCTAGATAGGCTTGCTCAGTGCTGAGGATACCTGAGGTGCTGGTGCCGAGAAAAAGGCCGATGCGGGTTGGATCAACGCGGGATTTGAGGGACTCGACCGCGGTAAGAAAGCCGTCCTGCTGGAGCGCCATCAGGGCCAGACGGTTGTTGCGGCACTCGAACTGCCGGTCGTCCTCATCCAATGGCCGGTTTTCCAGATCAGCCACGCGCCCGATCCAGGTGTCGAGAGGGGCATGACCGAAGTCGTTGGGCTGGAGTCCCCCTTTGCCTTCGAGCAGTGCGCTTTGCAGTGCCTCTTTTCCATCTCCAGCGGCACTGACGGTGGTGTATGCAGTTATCTGGAGTGGGTCCATCAACGATTCAAAAAGCGCCTATTGGCATTGGGCTATGGATGAGCCTCATTATGCACCATCGATACACTGAAAATAAGGCTGAAAACAGCGCCTGTGAGGACCGTGAGGCCAATGGCGCTCAGAACGGGCACGCTGGTTGCCGCCAGTAATCCAAAAACCAGCAGGGTCGACAGATTGCAGATCAGCAGTGAACTCAGAGTGGCGGGAAATGTCGGGTCGGAGGTTGGTGTGTACGCCACGAAGAGCGCATAGTCGAGACCAATTCCCAAGACCAGCAACAGGGCGGCGATGTGGAAGAGGGAGAGCTGCTCACCCAGAAATGCCAGCAGGGCGGCAGTGGTGAGAACTGCGGTGGCCACCGGAAGTGTCACCCGGACAAGCTGAGACAGATTGCGCAGTGCGAAGAGCAGCACAAACAGGATAACCACACCACCCAAACCTGCGAGACGCAGGGCCTCGTCCCGGTAGCTGCCCACCAAGTCCGAAGTGTCCCGGTGCAGGTTGAGATAGGCGATTGATTTGCCTGCCTGCTGTACCAACTGTTCCAAAGCCGGTTCGTCACTCACTCCGGTCAGCGGGACAAGCCCCTGCCATTTGCCATCCGGTTTCCGTTGTAGTTGGGCGGAGAGACGCAGGCCCAGTGGAGAGGATTTCAGTTGTTCGAAGCTGAGGGGGCTACGTTTGCGAGCGTCGGTCACGTCATCCAGAAAGGGGGTAAAAAGCCCGGTTTTGAAGGGCAGGCCCGCTGCTGCCTGTGCCAGATCTTTTTGCAGCGAGTTACGCTCAGGGAGTAGATTTCGGTTTTCAAGCTGGATGCGGTGGCTCGGCAGCAATCGGGAGGGCAAATCGAATCGACTCAATAGCCCCTTCTTGACGGCATGCTCCAGCAAACTCTCCAACTGCTCACTCTGCTGCAGGACATCTTCGGCGGATGTGCCGGAAATGATTAGCAGACGGCCAGCATCCGCTTCTCCCAATTGCTGCCGCAGCTGCTGATCCTGTTCCCGTGTCTCGGCTGAAATTGGGCTGAGCCGCCTCAGGTCATGCTCCCAGAGTTGTTCACCTGACAGGAAAAGCGTGAGGACGGACAACACCAGTATAACCAGTGGGATGGCCCACCTGCGGCGGGTGGGTGATTGGGCAGAAAAGAACTTTCTGACGGGGCGTTCAAATGGGCTGGGTTGTACACTTTCCGGCGTCAGTGTGGGTAGCAGATATCGGGTCACCAGGGCCGCCGCAAACAGACCGGCCACGGCAAAGGCGCCGAGTTGAGCCAGTCCGCCGAAATCGGTCAGCAACAAGGCACTGAATCCCAATGCGGTGGTGATCAGTCCGAGTCTAAGAATGGGCCAGATTCTTCGCATGGCTTCCTCTCCACGTTCGCCATCGCGCAGATGGGTGAAGAGGTGAATCGGGTAGTCCACCGCTACACCGATCAAGGTGATACCGAAGGCCAGGGTGATGGCGTGCATGCTGTTGAAAGCGAGTAATACCGTTGCGGTTCCGGCCAGCACACCACTGGCAAGTGGCAGTGCTGCCAGCAGCATCAGCCGCAATGAACGAAAGGAGAAGAGCAACAGCAGAGCGACGCCGATAGAGGCGTAGAGTGACATCGACCGCGCTTCCTGGCGGATGATGCGACGTGACTCCACCCCAAAATACGGGGGGCCTGTAATGGTCAGGTTTAGCCTTTCATGGTCGGGCAGGGTGTCGAATGCACGCCTGATGCTTTCGATCGCAGCCGCCTGTTGCTCGAGTGCCGTCGCAGGATAGTTACTCTGCAGCATCAGCAAAATCTGAGAATTATCTGCAGAACGCCAGATTCCCCGGGTCTCTACAGCCCCACCGTTTGATGTCCATCGAGTCAATATATCCCGGGAAGCGGCAGTGGGATCATTGGGTAGATAGCGTCTGCCGGGCATCCCTACTGGAGAGGTGAGTTCACGCAGCCGTTTCTGCAAAGCGTTGTGCAGGGTTTCCTGGGTGATCTCTGTTTTTATCAGTAGATAGCGATAGTCAAAGAGTAGTTGGCGGGTTTTTTCATCGATCAGGGATTCGCCGTTCAATACCTGTTGGAAATGGCTGGTTTTTGACAGTTTCTGTTTCAGTGTGCGGCTTGTTTCGTCCAGATGCGCCGGTTCCCCACCTGAGACTGCCAGCAGGAAAAGACGTGAACCTGTCCCCTGGCTGATCTCATCCAGCAGCAGTGCCTGCTGCGGCGTTACCGCAGTGGGCAGAAACTGGCCCATATCGTTTTCGAGCGGGGGGGCAATGACAATGATACAGACCGAGGCAATCACCAGCAGCAGCCAGACCAGGCCGTTTTTTTTCGCTGCCGGGTTCACTTTGGTGTGTTCCCCGTTTCATCCCAGAAATCGTAGAAATTGAACCAGTTGTAGGGAGCCTGCCGGGTGTGGTGCTCCAGCCGGTTTGCGTAACGCTGTGTCCATTCCGTGATCTGTTGCCAACGCTGCTCCCGGTCGAGGTGAAAACCTTCAGTGAGCAGTTCGAAGTGGATTGTATAGTCCCGGCCGCCTTGGTGGATGCCGAAAAACAGCACTACCGGAATCTTCAGCAGTCCGGCAATCAGCATGGGTCCGGCAGGAAATCGGCATGTCTGATCGAAGAAACGAACCTTGACCTGTTTGTCGTCTAGGGCGATACGGTCGCCGAGGATACCGATGATCTCGCCCTGTTCGATTGCCTCCTGAACCTGAAACAGACTGTCCGGCCTGCCGATCGGGATGATCATGTCGGCGATCTCCGGATTCAGTGCCTGTATGACCTGAGTGATCTTCTCCGCATTCTCTTCATACATCAGCGCCTTCACTGAAATATCCGGGTGAGTTGCCGCCAGACTGCGCAGCAGTTCGAAGCTGCCCAGATGGGAACCCAGCAGCATGCAGCCCCGGCCATCTTTCAACTGCTCCAGAAGCAACGTTTCACCTCTGATATCGATGTTGAAATAGTCCTGCCTGCCGGAGAGCAGATAGATCCGGTCGAGGATGGTGGCTGCAAAGGTGTGGTAGTGACGGAAGATGTGACGCATGCCGATGGGTTGTGGCACCACCCGTTTAAGATAATTCCGGGAAGCGTTACGCGCCTTACGGGAGAAGAGCACGAAGTAGAGCGTGATGGGGTAGAGCAACAGGCGGCCCGCCGGGCGCCCAAGGAGCAGGGTGATGTGTGTTATCAAGCGGATCAGAAACAGGCTGCCGCGTTCGGATTGTTTCAGCCAGTGGCGACTCATGAAAAGTGGTCCGGGCAGTCCAATGTGCCGTGAGTGAGGGTGTCGCCCGCAGCCAGAACGCGAAACTCGCACTCCTGTTTCAACAGGATGATCTCAATCTCGAAGGGGGTTTCAGCCCGCAAGGGGGCGATGAATTTTGTACGGCTGATACCGGCGACTTCCAGACCCTTTTTCCTGGCCTTCTGCAATACAAAATCCAGAATCACCACGCCGGGAACCAGGGGGTTACCCGGGAAGTGGCCAGCCAGGGCAGGGTGATTTGCGGGGATGATCATTGCTTTGCCCCGCACTGTTTGAACAGAGTAACCAATGCACTCTGAGGGAGTTTGCCGGTTGCGTTTCTCGGCAATCGGTCGACTTTAAACAGCGGGCGGGGCAGGAACGCCGGGTCAAGCTGTTCACGCAGCGCTTGGGCAATCTCCTGCTCGTCCAAACTATTTGAGACAACAAAAGCGGTGAGCCGGGGGACCGAAGCTGATCTCTGGTCGGGAAGGAAAAAGACGCCATCCTCTACGCCATCGAGAGATTGAAGCCGCAGGTTGAGATCCTCAAGGGAAGCACGTTTACCTGCGATTTTTACCATGTCGCTATCCCGGCCAAGCAGGATGAAGTGGTGTTCCGACGTTTTTTTCAGCCGGTCGCTGAGCAGTATCGATTCCGGGAGATGGGCTGCTGTTACCCGCCACCCTTTCGTTTCCTGATTCAGGGTTATGTCCGGCAACAGTGACCAGTCCGATTCCAGAGCTGGCCGGCGGGTGGCGATTGCGCCGGTTTCAGTGGAACCGTAGATTTCGAGTACCTGGGTATCGAACAGTTTCTCAGCCCGGGCTGCCAGTGCAGGAGAGAGGGTTGATGTGGCCGACAGAATGAAGGCGGTTTGCGGTAACTTGATCCCTTCTTCAACACAGTTACGCAGATGGAGTGGGGTGGCGATGAGGATGCGTGGTGCGGGCAGTTTTTCCAGCGATGCAGCGATGTCAGCGGCAAACAGTGGCTGTTCGGATGAGACTGACAGTCCCCATCGCAGCGGTAGCAGGATGGATGCCTCCAGTCCGAACATATGCTGCGGCGGCACGGTGGCGAGTACGGCCGCCTGGGTCAGATTGTCGACTCCCAGTCGTTCACCGGTTAGACGGGCGCCTTCCCAGAGGGTGCCCCAGCTTTTTTGGTGGGGTGTGGCTTTGCCGGTGCTGCCGGATGTGAAGAGTTCGACTAGTGGTTTGGCTGAGGCTATTTCGGGTATCGCCTGTTTAATGGTTTTGCTGGCGACAGGATCGACATAGCGATGTACATTCATGCCATCCAGTTCCAGACTGGTGTCGGTCAGGCAATAGATCGATTCGTAACGCTGCTGCAGGCGTTTGAGATCTTCATTTGCCCGTCCCGGTGGCAGCACGATTTTCTGTCCCTTCAGAATGCCGGCAATCAGACCAACGAGAAACCGGTAGCGGTTTTCGCAGAGGTTGATCAGGCAGGATCGATCCGGCAGCTGCCCGTCCAGGGTTCTTGCATCCATCAGCAGTCGAGACAGGCTGCGGGGTTCATTGTTACACCAGGCGACGATTCTTTCCGGATCGGCTGAAGTTGTCAGAGGCAGGTGGTTCAATCTCGCACTATCCGTTGCAGGTTTCTCTCCCGCAGTACGCGTCTGAGCGCGTTGAGAGAGGGTGGTCGGCGGAAATAGATGACCCGGAAGACCAGATAATCCAGCAGGAATAATACCAGGATCAAGAGGTAGTTGATGAAATTGGTGAAGAGGGACCAGATTTCAATGGTCGCGAACAGCGCCAGTAGTACTGACTCGATGAGAATAGCTGCAAAGAAGAGCGTCCAGACCCAGGTAAGTACATGTGTGTAGCGGCGATGAGGCAGATCATTGTCGCCCATATTGCGGGCGATGCGGGTGATGAGGGGTTCCTGTCCGGGTAACAGGGTCCGGCCAAAAAGATAGAATAGTAGAGCGGAGATTAGCACCGGCGGCAGATAGAGGGCGGTTTCGACCTTCAACAGCAGACAGATGACTGCCAGTGCTGCAACGAATGGTGGGAACAGGTCGGTCAGTTTGCGTTTCGACGAATTCAATATAAGAAGGGAGTGTGTCACTGCAATCGCCAACAGTATCCAGACGGCCAGTTGCAGAAAACCATTGATGATAGCGAGGTGTAGCGTTATCGGATAACTGAGGGTCATCACCATGACGAGTGGCCGCAGGCCCCGGACATGGGAGGTGCCGACGCTCACGTCGTGCGGCAGGATTCGATGTGTTTGCTCAGGGAACTGAGTGAGGCGAAGATGTTGGCGTTGTTCTCGTCATTGGAACGGAGTTGAAAGCCGTATTTTTTTGAGATCGACATGGCGAGTTCAAGCGCATCGATAGAGTCCAGCCCGAGTCCTTCGTTGAACAGGGGGGCCTGGGGGTCGATGGATAAAGGGTCGACCCTCAGGTTGAGGGTATCGATAATCAGCGTGGCGACTTCGTTTTCCAGCATTTCGGGTATGACTCAATAGCAAAAAAGTAACGGGATGAGTGACATCCCCCATTGAATGGGCGGATATTCTCTTTTCTGGGGTGGTGACTGTCAACAAAAGATCAGCTGATCCGCTCCAGGCTTTTTCTGTTTTGGGTCAATCTGGACCAGAATTTCCCCACCTGGTACCAATGTAGATAGAAGGCCTCCATCAGACATAAAAAAACCTGATTACCCCCGAGCCTCAGCCATGCTGAGGAGGCGTTGTGGCATGGGTGGTGTGCGCACTGCAGCGTAGCCGAGGCGCGA
>JAMJIN010000239.1:0-4444 GCA_036784775.1 Chromatiales bacterium
TCGCGCCTCGGCTACGCTGCAGTGCGCACACCACCCATGCCACAACGCCTCCTCAGCATGGCTGAGGCTCGGGGGTAATCAGGATGTCTTTTGACAGATCGAACTGAACAACTACTACGGATACCCCTGCCAATGATGAGGATTGAATGGTTTCGATACCTGAAATGCTGTTTACTGCGGATTCGATGATATTGGTCACAGATGCATCGATAATGGAGGGATCTCCGCCTGGTAATACCGTAGATACAGATAGCATGGGAAATTCTATTTCTGGCAGTTGGTCAACGCCTATACGGTTATAACTGATCACGCCAAAGAGGATCAGCACCAGGCTGAGCATATAGGTCAGCACATGGTTCTTTATGGAGAAAGCCGGCAGGTTCATTGTCCGCTTTCCTGAATTTCCACTCTTGCACCATCAGTCAGCCAGGCGGCGCCATCCAGCACGATAGAATCCCCTGCACTAATACCCGACGTCACTTCAATCAGATCTCCTTGTTTCAAACCTGTCGTGACGACCTGCTCCGTCACTGCGTTGCCTTTTATCCGATACAGCACCATACCGGCAGGCCGGCGCACCAGTGTTTTTTCCGGCACGGCCACCGCTTGTGTATGTTTTTCAAGTATCACCCGGGCAATAATACTGGAGCCGGGTTTCCAGTTGCCCTCGTTCTGGAAATCAACCAGTGCATGTAACGCTCGATTGCTTTCTTCCAGCATGGGGCGTATGTGAGTTACTTTGCTGATTACGGTTTGCTCACCTTGGGTTAACTCTACCTTCATGCCCAAATGGACCGATGCGGCCAACGTCTCCGGGAAATAGAGACGAGCGCGCAAGCTGTCCGTTGATGCTATTTGAAACAGCAGGGTACCAGGTTTGACGTAATCACCCCTGGAGACCGTCCGTTGTTGAATGATGCCATCGACAGGACTGGTTACTCTGGTATGGGAGAGTTGATAACGAACCTCTTTGAGTTTAGCTCTGGTGCCGATCAATTCTGCCTGGGACTGTTTCAGGGCTGTTAGCGCATCATCCAGAACTGATTGTGAAGCCAGCTTTTTACTGAACAGCTCTTTGTTGCGCTTCAGAATTCGTTGTTGATTTTCAATCAGGATCTGTAGACGTTGGATTTCGGCGCTGGCGATCTCTTCGGAAATCTTAAATGTCTCATCGTCAAGCGCTGCCAGCAGTTGTCCCGACTGCACCTGCATACCTTCATCCACTTTGATACTGTCAACTTCCGCAGAAACCTTGGCTGCGATATGGGGCGTACTGGGGCTTTCAACCTCTCCTCGAACCATGGTTGTGGAAATCATGGTTGTCTGAACGGCTCTGGTCATGGTGACCGGGGTGGCCTGAGGCGGTGGTATATCTTTAGGCGGTGCTGCAGATACCAAGGTGCTGAGAGTAAGCAGTAGCCATGCCGAACCCAGAAAAAAATGATTCATGCCCTATCTCCCAAATATGCGGATACCACGGCCATTACCTGTTGGGTAATGTAAGCAGGTGTGTTGTGTGTCGGTTGACTGCCAGGGAAGAAACGATCCAATGGATTAAGCTCATAAGGCTTTTGCACCATGCCAATGATGATGACTGAGAGACTATGTGCGTCACAATCGGGCTTTAATTCAATCAACAGATTCATCAGGTGCTGGAATGAATAACCAAAAACTTCCTGCGCCAGATAGCGTAGTCGCTTTTCATCGCCATCTAATAATTCGCGCTGCATCAGGCGATGAAAATCGGGGTCAGCATGCAATACTTCGCTTAATCGGGTGATGAAGTTCTGCAGGCGTAGTATTGGTTTATCCTGCCCAGTCAGTGCTTGCAGTAGCAGTTCTGATTTATTCTCGAAAGTATCGGTGATGACTGCAATATAGAGCGACTGTTTATCCTTGAAATGGTTGTATAAAGCTGGAGTGCTGATGTCAACTGCACACGCGATATTGCGCATGGAAACCCCTTCATACCCTCGCTGGGAAAAAAGCAGGATTGCCGCCTTGAGGATGGCTGTTCTTGTATTGCTCACGTCTGTTTTTCCCGGCAAGTATTAATTAACGTTCATTAATCTTATTCAAGATAGATGACCAGTAACTTTCTGTCAATCATGGGTACAAGATGGTGGCGTTTAATTCTCTGGTAGGGTGCGCCGTGCGCACCAGAGTGGGTAATCGTGGTGCGAACGGCGCACCCTACGTTCGGCACATTTAGAGAAGCCAACCTCCACCATGAACCCCGAAATTTGAGTTATCAAGGCCAGATGAAGCACTGCTGACCTTCCAGCGTTTAGCCAGAAACCAGTAAGGGCCTCGTGAAACATAATCATGAGAATTACGCGGTAACTTCTGTCGACTTAGGGTTAATTTCATAATAGTGTGTGTTGCCAAACCGCTTTTCCAGCGGGCTGTCACACCAGCAAAAGAGATCTGTGAGAGATGAAAGATACGGTAAAAGAGTATTACGGCAAGGTGCTGCAGCACTCTGGAGACCTCCAGACCAATGCCTGCTGCACCGATGCGGAGATGCCTGGCTATCTGCGCGATGCACTGTCCAATATTCACGACGAGGTTATGGCCCGCTACTATGGCTGCGGTCTGGTGAGCCCTCAACTGCTTGAAGGAACGAGGATTCTCGATCTGGGAAGTGGCTCCGGCCGGGACTGCTACGCGCTGGGGCAGATGGTCGGTGAGTCCGGGTACGTCCTTGGTGTGGATATGACCGATGAGCAACTCGAAGTCGCCAATCGCCATATCGAGTGGCATCGTGACCGTTTTGGTTATGCCAAGAGCAATGTGGAATTCCGCAAGGGCTACATTGAGAAATTGGATGAGCTGGGTCTGGAGGAAAACAGTTTCGACATCATTGTTTCCAACTGTGTCATCAACCTCTCTCCCGACAAGGAGGCTGTGTTGAGGGAGGCCTACCGCCTGCTCAAGCCTGGCGGAGAACTCTATTTTTCTGATGTCTATTCCGACCGGCGGGTGCCTGAGCATCTGATTGCCGACCCTGTGCTCTACGGCGAATGTCTGAGTGGCGCACTCTACTGGAACGATTTTCAGAATCTGGCAAAAAAGGCGGGATTCGCAGATCCACGGCTGGTGGAGGATCGCCCGATCACCATCAATAATCCGGAGATCGAAGAGAAGATCGGCCACATCGGTTTCTACTCAGCGACCTATCGGCTGTTCAAGCTGGACGGGTTGGAACCGGCCTGCGAGGACTACGGACAGGCAGTGGTCTATAAAGGGGGTATCCCGGAGAGCGAGCAGACTTTCGCCCTGGATGACCACCATATCATCGAGAAGGGCAGAATGTTTCTGGTCTGCGGCAATACCTACCGGATGCTGAATGAAACCCGCTTCAGTGAATACTTTGAATTCTATGGGAATTGGGATACCCACTACGGTATCTTCGATGATTGTGGCAGTAGTTTGCCCTTCAAGCAGGCAGGGCAGGGTGAAGAAGAATCAACGGGAGGCAGTTGCTGTTAATCGCGAAAAGATCCACACCGTAGGCCTGATCAAGCGCAGCGGATCAGGCAATCACTGAATGGGTTACTTTTCCGCAAAAAAAGCCGCCTCTCTATTTGAGAGGCGACTAGATGGAGGTCGTTTTAGCGCTAGTCTTATTTATTTATCATAAAAACATGAAGTTAAGTCTATATCTTCATGTAAATTATATTGTTCTCTCATGTTACCCAATTCTCTACGGGTAACTGCCCTACTTAATAAATCAGTTAAAGCGTGGGTTGTAAGTCACCCATGTGCCTTCTGCAACAGCCTCTTTGCCTGCTGGATCAAGTGTGTGCACTGACCCATCGGGATGGATGGTAACGGAGACGATTTGTGGGTCGTCGTTGGTAACCATGGAGCCGTCATCCATCTGCGCGCCCCAAACTTTGATTGCTCTGCGAACCTTTGCCATTTTAAGCCTCCTGAAAATGAGCGTTTCACCTGCGTGAATTAATAACCAAGTGATCTGGTAAGGATTAGAGCAAAAACCAACTAAAACTGTCAACTATTATTTTGGAATAGTTCTAAACTAATCTCCCTGAAATTTATTAATATGAATGCTGATGTAAATAAGTTGTTGTTTTATTAGTTATTAACCATCTGGCATGGTATGTCATCAGGTGTTTAACAGGCTGGGATAATGTGGAGATGGATCGGGTTTACAGTCCCTGAAAACAAAAAAGCCAGCCCGAAGGCTGGCTTTTTCCTGATCAGGCGTGGCCTGAATTACTTGGCGGCTTCCGGTGCAGCGGGGGCAACCGGGGCAACAGGTGCGTAGGGAGCGCCGTAAGGTGCATAACCGTAGTAGTAGGGTGCATCATAGCCGTAACCACGAGCGGTGGTATGGGTGTTAGCGGCTGAGTAAAACCGCGCATAGATGGCGAAGGCCGCCTCGCTGCGTCGATACATCCTCCGTCAGAACGTCACATCC
>JAMJIN010000240.1:0-4370 GCA_036784775.1 Chromatiales bacterium
GGCCATGGCGGTCTCCTCATTTGGCTTCAGGTTCAGTATGCGCCACCCACTGACTCAATAGCTGAGCCTCAGGGGTAATCAGGTTAACCTTTGACCTTTAGCCTTTTACCTATATTTGATTATGAGCGAAGCGAATATTCTAATCATCGGCGGCGGTATCTCCGGCCTCTCCACTGCTTGGTGGTTGGCCGAGGGAGGCGCTCGACCCGAGGTCTGGGATGCAGCACCACGCCTGGGCGGCAAGATTCGCAGTCACAGTGAATCCGGTTATCTGAGCGAGGATGCCGCCGGCATTCTGATGAACTTTCACCAGGAAGTGGATCAGTTGGTTGAGGCATCGGGCCTGTCCGACAAGAAGATTTCACGCGGCACCGATATGCGTCGCTATGTGGTACATAAAGGTGAGCTTCGACCGGTCCCCATGAAACTGCCCGCCTTGTTGGCATCGCCTATGTGGAGTCTGCGGGGCAAACTGCGTATGGCGACGGAGATGCTGGTGGCAAAAGGGGGGCACGAACGGGAGACCGTGAGTGAGTTCATCAGGCGTCGTTTGGGCAACGAGATTCTGGAAAAGGTGATGGACCCATTTATCGCCGGCACCCTGGCCTCCGATCCCGATCAAGCGAACGCCTGGGCCGTACTGCCAAGGCTGACTGCTCTGGAACGCCGCTATGGCAGTTTCACCAGTGGGATGTTTATCAACCGGATATTGCATAAAGGCCGCGCCAACATAGCCGAGGCATTTTCATTCCTCGGCGGCATGTCGCAATTGACGGAACAGATGGCTGCGCACCCGGCGATCCACACGCGCAAAGACTTCAAGGCGGTGGATATTGAACCCGCAGACAAGGGCGGTTGGCACGTTACCGGATTGAACAGTCAAGGCATCGAGATCACCCGCCGTTTCAGGCAGGTTGTGATAAGTACGCCGGCACCCACCGCCGCGAATCTTCTAAATCCCATAAACGGGGAGCTTGGGGAATTGCTGCAGGGAATCGAGTATGCGCCGTTGACGGTGCTCCATCTGGGCATGGCGCGAGATGACATCGCACATCCGTTGGATGGAACGGGATTTCTCGCCCCCCGTCAGGAACAGCTCAGCTTCAATGGCAATATATGGATGAGTACACTTTTTCCGGACCGGGCTCCGGAAGGCAAGGTGCTGCTCACCAGTTATATCGGCGGTGCCCGCCATCCCCATCGTTGCAGTTGGAGCGAACAGCAGATGGTCGGCAACACCCTGCAGGATCTGCGGCAGCTGGTGGGAGTGACCGGTGAACCGGAATATGTCCGCAGGGTGCCGCATGCTCAGGCACTGCCGCTCTATCACGGACGCTACTATGAGCGCACCGAATCGATCAGATCACAATTGGGCAAACATCGCGGTCTCCATCTGGCAGCAAACTATCTTGATGGGGTTTCGGCCAGGGACCGCATCATTCAGGGCGCTATTACAGCCCAGCGTATACTCAACAGCAGGCAATCTGCCAGTCGGGAACCCACTACTCACATTAATCCGGCTGTCGCCCACTAAGCAATGAACAACACGTCCTCACCCATGCAGGAGACAAAAAGCGAATTCAGACTCTGGCGGCTGATCGCAGCGGTATTGGTGATCCTGCTGGTCATTTCGGCGAGCGCGCAATGGTATGCACGCAACATCACCCTGCCCAGACACTGTGAAACCCCCCAGGAGACCCTGACCCTGGCGCGGCGGGTAATCACAGAACGCACACCCGCCGGCGATGGCTCCCGCACGCCCTATATCAAAGCAGCCCGGCTGACATTTCTGGTACCCAGAGAGAGCGAAGAGCCCATCGACAGTTACATGGAACGGTTGCGTCACTATCTGGACCAACAATGCCGCTAAGCCCCCCACCTTCACCACTCACCCGATTGAGCCTGGTAAAAGGGTTCCTGCAGATTTTTGTGCCGCTGCTACTGGTGCTGGTTGTAGTGGGTTTCATGCACTACTACACGCTCTACACTACCGAGCGGGTGAGCCGGGATTCGAGTGAGACACTCAATGTCGGACTCGCACGCCGCATGATCGCCAGCGATATCAGCGCAGTGGTCAGCGATCTGCTTTTTCTGGTGGAACATATCGAACGGCAAAAGATCTTTCAGATGGATCTTTCGACCATGCGTGAGCAGATCGGCCTGGAGTTTCTGGTCTTTGCGGAGAAAAAACGGCTCTATGACCAGATACGCTTCCTCGACGAGCAGGGCATGGAGGTGGTGCGGATCAATTTCAACGACGGAAATCCTGCTGCCATTCCCATTGCAGAATTACAGAACAAGGCCACACGTTACTATTTTCAGGAAGCCTCTCAGCTGGCATCGGGCAGCATCTACGTTTCACCACTCGACTTGAATATAGAGACAGGAAAGATTGAATACCCTTTGAAGCCGGTAATGCGATTCGCCGCTCCGGTTTTTGATATCCAAGGCAACAAACGCGGCATCCTCCTGTTGAATTTTCTCGGTGATCGTCTGATCGACAACTTTACCCATGCAGCCGCCAATATTGGCGAACATATTGAACTGGTAAACAACGAAGGATATTGGCTCAGCAGTCCGGTCTCCCAGGATAATTGGGGGTTTATGCTGGGAAATGATGCCACATTTGGCAATAGGCACCCCGTTGCCTGGAAACAGATCAGCGCCTTTAACTCAGGCCAGTTCGAGTTGGGAGATGGTCTGTTTACCTTTGCCACGGTGCATCCTAACCAGGCTGCACTGGAGACCGCTGCAACATCAATCGGCTCAGTCAGACAAAGCGAACTCAGACGGGATAATTATTGGAAAATCATCTCCAGAGTACCGCCCAGCGAAATCTACTCAAGCATGCCGTTGTTTCTGCGCACGCACCTTGCCTTGTATCTCGCCACCTTCATGTTGATTGGGATCGGTTCCGCCTTTCTCACCTACTCCCACCTCCGCCACCGTCGTGCCGAGGCACAAAGTGAATACGAACAGCGGTTCCGTCATACCCTGGAAAATATTGAGCTGGCCGCAGTGGCGCTGGACAGATCCGGCAATATCCGTTTCTGCAACAATCACTATTTATCCCTGACCGGCTGGCAACGTCATGAGGTGGTTGGTGAAAACTGGGTGGAGAAATTTGCGCCTCAGGAAAACGACCAAAATGTCAGGCAAGTACTGGAGAGAATGGCCAACCCGGAAGACTTCCCTACCCATCTTGAAACCCAGGTAAAAACAAAGTCCGGCTGCCTGCGTCTCATTACCTGGAACAACACTCTATCCTACGACGCCGAAGGCGAGGTTATCGGCGTCACCGGCATCGGCGAGGACATCACGGAAAAACGCCATGCAGAGAATGAACTGCGCAAGCTTTTCATGGCCGTTGAGCAGAGTCCCAGTATCGTGCTGATCACTGATCGCCAGGGAAAGATCGAATATGTGAACCCGAAGTTCAGCGAAGTGACCGGCTACCTGCAGGATGAGGTCTTCGGAGAGTACCCAAGCCTGTTGAAATCCGGGGAGACTTCGAACAGTGAATATGAAGCTTTATGGCAGGCAATCTCACATGGGGGAGAGTGGCGGGGAGAGTTCCACAACCGGCGCAAGAATGGCGAGCTCTACTGGGAGACCGCAGTCATCTCTGCCATCCGTGACACGAACGGCGAAATCACCAACTATCTGGCGGTAAAAGAGGATATAACCGAGCGCAAAAGGCTGGAGCAAGAGGTCGAAACCCGCAACCGGGAACTGGCCCACACCCAGACCCTGACGGCGATGGGCCGCATGGCCAGCATGATTGCCCACGATCTGCGCAATCCACTCTCCTCCATAAAGATGACCCTGCAGATCCTGGGAAAACAGCCGGACGTAGCCGACGATGACAAGGTCAACGAACTGCGCCAGATATCACTGAGCCAGGTTCGATATATGGAAGAGATTCTGTCGGACATGCTTACCTACTCCCGTCCCGATGCCATAAACCCTGAATGGATCTCCCTGGAGAAGGTCATAGACACCGCGGTGGGACTCGCTCAGCGCAAAATCGAAGAACATGGTGTAAATCTGCTGACCTTCTATCAACCCGGTCTGCCGACCATATTCGGTGATGCCAATAAACTGCGGCAGGTTTTTTCCAACCTGATCGTTAACGCTGCGCAAGCCACGGATGGTGTCGAGAACCCAAAGATTTCGATTGAGGCAATGGTGGAACTCGGCGCCAAGGGAACGGGCTTACGCATAGAGATACTTGATTAGTACGAATGTTCAGCAGTGACTCACGGAATGAGCCACTGGTTGTTGCAAGATGATGCCACGATCCACAATAGGAGAGCGGACATGGCACAGAATCCAATCCAATTTCAGACAGGCATGAGCTTGAGCGATTT
>JAMJIN010000612.1:0-1048 GCA_036784775.1 Chromatiales bacterium
ATGATGTGGAAACAGTAACTATAATGAAAACTTGTCAACGCGTTGTAGACATAGACGATTGTGCCAACAGCCCATGTCAGAATGGTGGTACTTGTACCGATAACGTGAATGGACACACTTGCACCTGTGTCGAAGGCTACACTGGTGAAAACTGCGAAACAGGTTGGTATATGTGTTTGAGTCATTCTGCTTAGCAAAGTTCCATTACGTATATATATTCGAATCCTACAAATATACATATAACGAGTTATATAATCAGGACTGAACTGGTGTATTTATGTCGTGATACTTCCTCAATTAAAAAGAGTAATAATACCTACATCTGTTTATTTTGAGTCTTATATTTTGGAACATTTACCACGATGATGCTGCACATTTTCGTAAGAAGAATATATCCGGATGGTGACCAAACACGAGAAATGATGTGATGTGTCACTTTCTGGTTTGGATTCATTGATAATTACCAAACAAATTATTCTTTGGACAACTCCTTGAAATAATTTTTTTTTAGGTGTGACGTATTGTGCTGACAAGTTCCATCAAACATATGTGACAAGAACAATCAAATCTTTGAAAGACAATAATGCTATACGTATTAATTTCTAATATGATGTGGAAACAGTAACTATAATGAAAACTTGTCAACGCGTTGTAGACATAGACGATTGTGCCAACAGCCCATGTCAGAATAGTGGTACTTGCACCGATAACGTGAATGGACACACTTGCACATGTGTCGTTGGCTACTCTGGCGAAAACTGCGAAACAGGTAGGTATGCTTGTGCGTGTTATGACGCGTCACTAGGTTACGGTAAATATCCATATACGAATCCTATTCTTCGCAGAAATATTTTTGTGTGTATAAGGCTGATAATATAACACGAGTGAATATGCGTTGTAGCGCTTTATTGTTTAGATAAATTTCCAATTTCCCCAGAGTATATTCTTTGGACAACTCTGTCAAATAAACGCATTGTAAGTGTGACGTATTATCTTGTACTGACGAAGTGCATAAAACATATTACAAGAATAATGCAATAAGGGATAT
>JAMJIN010000352.1:0-1994 GCA_036784775.1 Chromatiales bacterium
TCGAACATCTTTAGGAAGTCCAAGCCGAGCTGCTCGACCTTTTCGAACAAACGGTCGCCCACAGACGTTTTGTGTGGTATTAAAACGAACGCAGTTGTCTTGACTGATTCAGTGTAACATTTACATAATTATCAAACAACATTTACATTATTATTTAAGTCAGCACTTATATGCAGACAGATATATGCAGCCAGTGCTAGTGTCACCAATGACCCGGTTCAGTTGCACGACTATTTAATTAGGTGGGTTCCTGACCAACTCACCCGCGACGAATTGCCGAATCAATTGCGGCGCGTTCGAGTCGAAACCAGCAACATCCAACATGTTTATGTCATCTGGATCAGCGATGGTGAAGCCGTTACTCTTCATGGCGCAAACGACGAGTTTGGCGTCAAGGACATTGGCTCTTTGTCGATACTCGCGCAGTACTTCCGCAGGGCACAACTGGTGATTGTCCGGTTTGTTGGCAGTGTATACAACGAACACGTCAAACTGTCTTCGTTGGGTCGACTCGTACTGTTCCAAGGCATACTGCATAGGCAGTGTGCAGTCTGTTGTTCCACTCGGAACACGGCGCATTTCATATTTGACCTGCGACAGTGTCATCTCTGGTCGTATGTTCAACGGTACCATGGTTGTCGAGAAGGCGACGATTTCGCAGTGGGGTTCAGTTCTAGCAGTGATAAGGGCCATGGCAGCTGCTGCCGTACTAGCATGGATGCTATTGCAGCCGTTCACTGACCCGCTAAACATCGACTCACTAACATCCAATGCGAGCAGAAACCTCTTATTGGTTGGTAGCACAAACCTGAAGGCTAGGTAGAATGTCTGATCGAGGGCACTCAAAATGGCTTCGTTGTTTTTTCTTCTCCTGTTGTACGTCAGCCTAGCGAGCAACACTTTGAAAGGGTGAATCCTGCATTTTCTCAGGGCGTCGACATCCCGAAGTCGGCCGGTGATCATCGTCTCATTCTGGCTCCCAGGACTCAGTATGCCTTTGGCCGACATCTTGCCCAGGTTGCGGATCATGGCAGTTATCGGCATGTTTTCGAGCAGAGCCTGCCATATGTATGCGGATTTGAGCAGTTGTGTGTTCAAGTGTTTTCTTGTTAGGTGATGCTGTCTTACAAGTCCTGCCAATCTGGTTGCATCAAGTGTGGCCCGGCCCCTCTGGGCTCTCACGTCTTCGACGGCCTGAAGGTACTGAAATACATCCCGACCGGTCGCCTGCAAATCATCTTTGGCTTCATTGAACCCTTTTGCTATATACTTCAGGATGGCAGCCACACTACAGCCATTACTAGGACCCGCCCTTGGGTGCGCCACACGCAGTGCATCCTGGTGACTCCATCCATTGCGCTTCCTGTACTTCGTCACGAGCATTGCTAATGTTTTCGACCCGTTCGGAACGTTCATAAACCGTAAATACCACTGTGAGATAGCTTTACGGAAACCGTGGCCCCCTCCTATGCGTGGGTAGTCAGGTGTCCATCCATTTTCGTTGCCTGGCGTGCGGCAGTAACGGATAAACATAAACAGCTGCGTCGGTGTTCGGCAGAACCTGCTCAGATTCTGGTAACAGTAGGCCTTGGTCGGGGGATCGACCGTCTGTCGAGCGCACATTGCTACGGCAAGCAGCAGTCCGTTCTGTTTAGCCGTACTCCCTCTTTTGCTATACAAGATGGCCATGTCTACCACTTTTTGGCCGCGTCCTGACTGAAGCATTCGGGTGACACAGATTGCATTCTGTGGAGTCAGTAGTTCCCATGGCCTCAGTTGTCGATCGCCGGCCACGTACGTTGTACCTTCAGACCCGAGAAAGAAAAATCGAACCAACCTATTTTCGTCACTGACACCGGAGGGCTGCATTGCTTAATCTTAGAGCAACGAACTCATATATAAATCCTGACAAACGTACTGAGAGAATATATACACGGAGACGCCCATACATACCACTTATACGTTGGCGGTTCGTTCTGACTTGTACAGGCCTG
>JAMJIN010000613.1:0-1048 GCA_036784775.1 Chromatiales bacterium
TTGTGCCTCTCTCTATAAAACGAACACAATCAGTAGGTGTTAATCACTTGCTTCTTGGCATAGCTATCACAGTGGCACAGGATAATTACAGCACAATATAATTTGTTTTCTAGCTGCTATTTCTAACTTACAATTTGTTTAATATGTACATGTTTGTGGATCTTGAGTCCGAATAAAGATGATAATAATAATAGCCGATGATATGCTCCACGACTGGCTCAGGCAGCATGTGGACTACTAAGAGGAGGTCGAAGTTGATCACAGGACCAAGGATGAAGCTCTCAACACCCTTAAGAAGGTCATCCGCCTCAAACAAGACAAGGTCCAATGCCAGGAGATGCGAAAAGCTCTTCCAAGCTGCCTTGGGTGGGACCGATTTGTGGAGCAGTGGCGGCCCGGTGACATGCTTCTCGCTAGCCGCAAAGCTGTGCGGGACAGAGCCCAAACGTTACTCTTCAAGCGGCACAAGGAGCACTTTCCAAATATATCGGTTCCCTTCTCTACCACCTGAAAGACAGCAGAAAACAAAACACCCTGGTTACCATCTCAGGGCTTTTATAGACAGCTGTTAACGACTGCTGCAACGCTCTTGCACGAACTGGGCAAACTCCCACCCTAGGGCGTGACTTCTCAAAGTTTGAGCTCATCAATGGGGGGCTGCGGGTAAAAGACTACCCAGGGCTTGACATTGTAAACGCCCGCGATAGCGCACCCCTTGCATTGCCAACAGTTGCCGCCCGGAGCGGTGGTGGCAGTGCTTGCAGATTGGCAGCGGGGGCGGCGACAACTGTTTCCCAAAACCGTTGCAGCCTTCCAGACGGCTAACAATGAACTGGGTGGGGCAGCAGCGGCTTTGGACAGTGTGGAACTTCAAACAGCCAAAGAGGCCTCAGATGCTGTACACCGAACCCCCGCTAAATGTCCGCAAGCTCCTGCGGTTAGACAAGGCAATGCAGACCATTCGCGGCCGCAATGCAGACCAAACTGACCGAACTCGATGACCACATTTCTCTGGAACAACAAAAGGACGCCAAGAACAAACACGTTG
>JAMJIN010000614.1:0-1047 GCA_036784775.1 Chromatiales bacterium
TTCCAGACTCATGGTTATCTCCGGGCTGTTTGTTCGGATGTTGAATGCTGTGCTGGAGGGTCGTCAGGCGATCCGCCAGTTCTTTAACCTCGGGGTGACTGCGATCAACGTAGGTCAGCAGATCCAGAAGGCTCATTTCAGATAATCGGATGTTGCTCATCGGTACGGTTTCCTGAATAAATGCCCTTATGCAGATGACCGGGCCAGTCGTGTCCCATTACGCTGCACTCGTAAGCACCCAGGGAAAGGGGGAACCCTGGGTAGCACCTTAGTAACCTATGTAACCGTCCGGGTTGCCGTAACCGTTGCCGCCGTAGTCGAAGTAACCATCACCGTTACCTTCCCCGATGGAGTAAGCGCTACCACCCAGACCGCCGTAGCCGTTACCGTGCCCCAACCCTTCGGGTGAGCTGGCAGGACCGCAACCGGTACCGACGGGACGACCCTCCGGGAAGTTCACAGGGTCGTGATCTCCAGCACCATAACCGCCACCGTCGCCGCCCTGGAAACCGTCGCCGTACCCAAACCCCTGTTTTTGCGCCCAGGGGAATTTCATGACCAGTCGCCCGTAGGATAAAAGACGAGTCCCTGTTCGATATGGATGGTCCCGATAAAATCAATACGGTCACCTTGAATAGGACCTTTTTTCGCAAATTCAGGTAACCCTCTATCACGTGCGCTCCAATAACGCAGATTCATGGCATTTGTCAGGGTAAAACGCCCATCGTCGTAATCGGTCAGTGTTCCGTAGTAGATAAACCCGTGAGGGAGCACAGCGACGACACGTTTACCCTCAAAGGGATGTGTCTTTTTTACGGGCTGTACGCTTTTGCGGCGGGCGATTTCCCACTTGGCGCGACCTTCAGCTTTCGCGATGGCCTCACGAACCCTGTCCAACACCGTGTTGTCATCGTCATAGAAGTCGAACATAGCCTGACAGGCGGCGTACAGATCAGGTGCTGCCGCAATTAGATGCGCATCTGCATCGCGGATGTCTTGTGCAATACACACCTCCGTCGATGGGGATGTGACGTTTGAGCATCCTTC
>JAMJIN010000241.1:0-4364 GCA_036784775.1 Chromatiales bacterium
GGCTCCCTACATCTTCCCGATTTCTTTCTCGATGTCACTCTTTGTCGCTGGCTGTTTCTTCTGACTCGCTATTTGCAGCTATTTCATCCGGTTACCGCTGTTCGCCAATTATGTTCGGGTTTTTACCGCCATCTACACCCTTTGATGATCCACCTCTTCAGTGTTTCGTCGCGCTCAGACACGGCACTGTTCAGGCTGGATCGAAATTCCTCTTCGAGTGACCTCTCCTCGTAAGTGAGATTTGTGGGAAAGGCAAGGTTTTTCCAGTTAACAGTCGCGCGCTTTGTGTCGATGACATTATCGATTCGGCTACCGAGGGAACCTGTATTGAAATTCGTGCTCCGCTGTGCGGACAAGTCGAAGCCCACCGGTCCCGGCGTCTCTCGGAACAGATTCAGCTGGAGCAGGTAATTGAGGAGTTCGCCACTGCTGTCTCGATTCGTGTCGCTGGATTCAAAATCGCCCCATGTGTACATGGGTTCAATGTCCAGATGAAATAATGCGATTCCGGGATCCAGAACATAGCCATTCTGTTCGATACGCACACCGGCTCTCCATTCGGTCTCCCGTGAACTGCCGCTTTTACGTCTGTTGGTGCCGTCGAAATCGACGAGTGCCTCGAATTCAGTGGGATAGAGGGTCACTTCGTCCCAGGACAGGGCCTGGCTATTCGTGGTCCACAGCGTGATCATTGCGAAGATTAACCAGGAAAAACCCGGACACTTCATGATTCTTGGCATGGTCTCGCCCAGAACCATGTTGATCATTTCTCGTCATTGATATGACAGCGGTTACAGTTCTCGAAACCATCGTCAAAGGCCTGTTTACCGTTATGGCAGACGGCACAAACTTTTCCTTCCTTCATCAGGTCCTTGTTGATGGGGGTGGTGCCGGTTTTCATCTCGAACAGCTTGTTATGGCATGCGTCACAACGGTAGTTGATCCGGTGTATCCAGTGCGGAAAGATGGATGGTGGAAATGTCTTCAGCTCTTCTGCATCCCCCCCCTTGCGTTCATATTGAATATCTCCGGGAGCTGCTCCCAGCGTTGAGCTGATTGCCAGCAGGAACAGACAGACTGAAATAAGATTGTATGTACGCATACACCTACCTGTACAATATGTATCGGCATGCCGTCATATCAAACGGCAAAAATATTACTTCTTTTTCTTCTTCTTCCTGTTCAGATGGCAGCGTTTGCACGCCTTCAGGGAGAAAGCAACTTTCTTCTTGCCATGACAGGCACCGCAGGATGCACCTTTCTTCATCTCCTTCATCGTGGCTGGATTTCTTTTATAGGGATAGAGAGAGGTGTTGTGACAGTTCCTGCAACCCAGCCACTCGGTATGGGCAGAGTGCGGGAAATATGCATGGTTCTTAGACTTTTTAGCCTTGATGATAAAGTCCCACTGGAAAGCGGAGGCCCACTCTGCCCGTGGATCGTCCCCGATGCGCGGCCGTATCAGGCCCTGTTCCAGCGCGGCTGACCAGTCGATGCCTTTTTTGTAATCCTTTGGCAGCATCTCCTGTGCCTTTTTCCAATCCATGACTGACTCGACTTCCGGTCGCGACCGATTATCCTCAGATCTACCGAAAGACATGCCCTCAGTGCCGGTCAGCTGGCTTTTCTGTTTATTCCTGGCCTCCAGTGCAGCTTCCTCTTTTTGCTTTTTCTCAGCCAGCTCCTCGGGCGTTGGTGGCTGGATATCAAAAAATAACTGCCGGGTCTGAGTGCTGCAAGAGGATATGATCAGCACACTAGTAAGAACCAGGGCAATTTGCATTGCCCTGGTCCCATATTTCAACTTATCCGCTCTAGTATGCATGCGGTGAGGTTGACTTGAGCAGTTACTTAATGTGGCAGGCTGTGCACATAGCACTGGCGGTATTGCTTATACGCAGGAATTTACTGATTGCCGGATCATGCACATTGTGGCAGGTTCCGCATTCGACCTGATCTCCAGCAGTGCCAAACAATGGCAGCCCGGCAGCAACTACGGTACCAGCAGGTTCGAAAGCCGGATCCAAACCAACGTTGTAACCAAAGGAGATCGGGTGATCGTTTCTCAGGTCGGTTCCGAGTCCGCCCACAGTGTTTGCGTTGGCGACAAAATCGGCAGGCTGATTGAGTAATTGATCCACCGAAAGGCTTCCATCATGACAGCTTAGACATGCCAGTGAGACGCCGGCCGGCTGGGTGCCCGCGCCAGGACTCATATCGAACGTGGGGCTGTCGTACATTTGGAAAGTTGAGGTCGTGTCAACACGGTTCCACAACGGAGTTGTTAAATTCGTAGTGCTTGCGTTGTGAGGCGTGTGGCAGAACACACAAACCGATGCTGAAACACCTGTACCAGTCAAGTCATGACTTGAGCCGACAATGCTGGCTCCAACTGCCATGCCTGACAGGACTAAGGAGACAAGTAGAAAACTTAAGGCCGCCAACTTCTTTTTCATGGTAAAACTCCCTATACGATTGAATATGGAGCACCTATGCTTTTTTATTAACTGCAAGCTTACTTCTAGCTGCTTTGTGCCTGTTGCTGTTTTTAATGCGTTTTCTGACGGCGTCCGGTTGCGTCTTTGTTATCTGTTGATTGGGAATATAGTCCCACCGGCGCATTGAAAATATTATGATAGTCAATGACAATCATCAATGGGGGTATTACCCTATCTTTTATGGATCATTGGAAATTTTCGATAGTGGTGGTGGGGGCGTGTCTGATTCTCCGATATATTCGAACATCTGTATCCGCATGTTGAACTGATCGGCGATAAAAATCCGGTTGTTCTGATCCACGTGGGCGCCCGCCGGTAAGTAAAACCCTCCCGGGCCGGTACCGGCTTGGCCAACGACCAGCAGCAGCTGCCCCTCCTGGCTAAAGACCTGAAAATTATTAAATGCGGCATCGACCGCGTAAATGTGTCCTTCTTTGTCCACTCCTATCCCTTTCAGGCGGCTAAAATCACCTCTGCCGTCGCCAATATTGCCAAAAGTGCTGATATGGGTGCCGTCCGCTGCAAATATTTGAACGCGAAAGTTCAAGGTGTCGGCTACATAAAGGCGGCCCTCCTCATCTATCGCGATGTTGGTCGGGGAGTTTAAGTTGCCGGTTTCGCTACCGTGCTGGCCGATGGTGAAATCCACATTTCCTTCACGGTCGAATACGATGATCTGATGTTTCTTGGAGTCCACCACGTAAAGGCGCTGGGTTCTTTCATTGAAAACCATGCCTACCGGCGTAATCAGGATATCTTGCCCACCCATTGCATTGAGGTAGTTGCCTTCGTGGTCGAAAACCACCACTCGATGGTCAATGACATCACTGACGTACACATTGCCCTGTGCGTCGGATGTCACACCTAACGGTTTGCGCAGCGCTCCCGGTCCACTGACACCCCAGAAGGACAGGTCCTTCTTCTCGATATCAAACACCACCAGGCCGGCGATGCCGGAATCGGCAACGAAGACCCGTCCCTTCGAATCACTGTGTACACCGTAAGGTTTAATCAGGGTGCGGTGCTCCCCCTCCTTTTTGCCGAGCAGCTTGTCACGCAGGTTTTGCTGTGGCTTGCCGGCCACGTCTTCGAGTGATTTCAGGCTGCCGAGATAGCGGACGCGAGGTTGTTGCGGGGGCGCGGGCCACACAAATTGTTCAGGTGATGCTACCTTGGCTTCCGGGGTTGGCGCGTGGGTGGCACACCCGGAAACCAGCAGCATACCACTAACAACAACTACCAATAGAAAACCGGACTGCAACATGGGTTTCAAAGAATATTTTGTCAACTCAAGATTCACTTTGTTACTCCAAAGGTAGGGCATCACCCGGTACTTATGTATTTGGAATGCGTATCAGGTACGCTTACAATGTATGTTAGCCTACTACGTATACATCCGGTGCCTAGGGCAAGATTAATCCTGCTTACCGGTAGATGGTATATTTCAGTGAGAAGAATAAGTATTTCTGGATGCGGGTAAATCTCTATCGGCTGGTGCGACGAGGTTGTTTGCTTGTTAGTCAGAATAGATCACGTCCAAATTTGTCAAGCGGCCATGCCGCGACTTTTCCTATAACGCAGGAACCAAGAGGCTTTCTCATGAAATTCATACTATCGATTTTAATGATTTGTGTCCTGATGCATTCAACAATAAATGCAGCGGAAGCAGCAGGCTCTGGAACAGGTACCGTGGCCGAAATCATTGACGTGGGGAACTACACTTACTTGCTGTAGATGGCGGTAAAAACCCGAACATAATTGGCGAACAGCGGTAACCGGATGAAATAGCTGCAAATAGCGAGTCAGAAGAAACAGCCAGCGACAAAGAGTGACATCGAGAAAGAAATCGGGAAGATGTAGGGAGCC
>JAMJIN010000353.1:0-1993 GCA_036784775.1 Chromatiales bacterium
CATGGCGGTCTCCTCATTTGGCTTCAGGTTCAGTATGCGCCACCCACTGACTCAATAGCTGAGCCTCAGGGGTAATCAGGAAGATCAATACCAGGAAAGTGAAGATGGAGCCCTGCTGGGCAAACCAGAATCCAAGACCAACACCGCCGATTTTGATGGTGTTGAGAGGTTCTGCCAGGATGATGCCGAATCCGTACGAGACGATAAACCATATCACCAGCAGTATGGTTACCAGGCGGATGTTCGCCCGCCAGTACTCTTCTGCGCGATTACTCATAGTTGTGATCACTCCAGGGTTGCACGGGGTTGCCTGTCGGCAGTCCGTCTGAACGGGTGTGATCCGGATCAGAAGGATTGGCCATGGTGCCCGTCGTTATTATTCCGTATCCCGCAAGGCCGGATACCGCTCTATTGGATTCTCCTTTCCGGCTCTCGTGAAAGTCAAACAAAACAAGGGCTTGTTGCCGGTGTTTATTTCAAAGGAGCGGGCTTTGGGGTGTTTGGTAACAGATGTGGTTTGTTGATGTTACCGAATGATGCGCTTTAGCCTGCTTGCTGGAAATTGCATGGATTTGCTGATCTGGATCATCAATCGGCCTCATTTAATGTTCGATGTCAGAAAAGAGGAGAAAATCATCCATACTATGAATAGGCGATAGAGTCCTGTGAAAAGGGTCAAGACAAGGACAGGAGAGAGTCGCTGATTGCGGGTAAACACGGACGGGATTTCACCTGAGGACTATAGGAATTTAGAAAAAAATCAGGCGGTGTTCCTTGGGAGCGGGAACGTGAAGCAGGGTCAGGAAGCTGCTAAAGCCGAGGTGTTGAAGGAGCGATTAAAGGATTCATTGTTACAGTCATCCGACTATCGTTATCTTCATCGGTTACACTGTGTATTGTTGGTGAACAATGGCCTGGATTTTGATCAGGTTGCTGAATGTTTTGATGAAAATCCACGCTCGATTGAACGCTGGGTAGAGCAATTCAAGCAGCAGGGCGAGGAGGGACTGCTTGATGAGAAGCGGCGTGGTCGTCCATCTAGATTGGATGCAGGAACGCTCGCGGCCCTCGGCAGGGCGATCAGGCGCCATCCAAGGGAGTTTGGTTTTTTCAAGGCGCGTTGGGATAGCCATCTGCTGCAGAACCACCTGCAATCCAGATACCACATCAAGCTGGGATTACGTCAATGCCAGCGGATATTCAACAAATTGAAATGAATCCACCAGTACCCCTCCGGCGTATCTCTATATATCCCAAATAAGATAGAGCGTCTTCATTTCAATGGCTGGTCCGGTATCGATAAAACAAACCTCATTTATCCTGTTTGCGTTGGGTCTGCTCATACTGACTCAATGTTCGGGTAGCGAAAACAATGGCTTCGATCTGAAAGATGTAACTTCTCAAAAACCCGTGGCAAGCAGTAAATAATTACAAAAAGCACTTGACAGGGTTTTGGGGCAAAAAACTAAAAATCCTGTCATGGTACAACTCTGGTTTGGAAACTGTCATGGCTGATCTTGTAGCGCGCACTATGCCATTTTCATTCTCATTTCGTACAGGCTTGAGGAATGCTTTTTTTATCTCCTTAAAATGACTCCTGTGAAGTCAAATTTGAGTTTCAAAACCGGTGGTAGAATAAGGCTTATTCAGTGATTACTTTAAAAGTGCGTGAAGAAGCTACCTCTTGTAGATGGCGGTAAAAACCCGAACATAATTGGCGAACAGCGGTAACCGGATGAAATAGCTGCAAATAGCGAGTCAGAAGAAACAGCCAGCGACAAAGAGTGACATCGAGAAAGAAATCGGGAAGATGTAGGGAGCCGTTGAGAAGGTGTGGTACCGGGTGTATCGACCTCGACAGTCCCCCGATACCGCACCTCAAGAGCCGTGCAAAGCACGAGCCTGATAAGTATTCCTGATTACCCCTGAGGCTCAGCTATTGAGTCAGTGGGTGGCGCATACTGAACCTGAAGCCAAATGAGGAGACCGCCAT
>JAMJIN010000615.1:0-1047 GCA_036784775.1 Chromatiales bacterium
ATAGCATCGCACTAATGTGCGATGTGGAGAAGATGTTCCATCAATTCAGAGTGGACGAGAAAGACCGAAATTACCTCAGGTTCCTCTGGATGGAAGAGGACTACAGAATGAAGGTCCATTTGTTCGGAGCCACTTCCTCACCCGGATGTACCAATTATGGGCTCAAGCAGATCGCCAAAGATTATGAAGAAGATAGCCCAGAAGTGGCCAACTTCATTAGGAAGAATTTCTACGTCAATGATGGCCTGACAAGTGTGGATTCATTCAAAAGTGCCAAGAAGCTGATCAAGGAAGCAAGAGATATGTGCGCCAAGGGGAACCTCAGACTACACAAGTTCATTTCCAACAGTCGTGAGGTAATGGAGATGATTCCCTGCTCTGAGCGTGCAAACGACCTCAAGGACATAGACTTGTCCTTTGATGATCTACCGATTGAAAGAGCACTCGGAATACAGTGGTGTGGAATCAGACAGTTTCCCGTTCCGACTTGTGCTCAAGGATCAACCACTGGCCCGTCGCGGCATCCTGTCCACTGTAGCATCTGTTTACGACCCGCTGGGCTTTCTGGCACCATTCGTGCTTACCGGGAAGCAAATCTTGGAAGAGATGTGCAGGGATGGTGCAGGCTGGGATGAGCCACTAACAGAAGAACTGCAACCAAGATGGGAATGCTGCAGAGAAGATCTACCTGAATTAGCCACCGTCAAGATCCCAAGAGGCTCCCAGCCAGAGACGTTAGGAAAGGTTGAGAAGCGCGAACTGCACCACTTCTCTGATGCAAGTATGACAGGTTATGGCCAATGTTCGTATCTGAGACTGGTTGATGATGCGAACAATGTGATCTGATCCCTTGTCATGGGAAAGGCCAGAGTGACACCATTACGGGTCGTCACAATTCCAAGATTGGAACTACAAGCTGCAATGGTCTCTGTGAAAGTCAGCAACTTACTCCATCAGGAGCTGGAATATGAAGACGTGTCCAAGTATTTTTGGACAGACTCAAAGGTCGTCCTGGGATATCTCGGACTCGATGCAAAACACTTCGAC
>JAMJIN010000616.1:0-1046 GCA_036784775.1 Chromatiales bacterium
CGGGACGCATATGCGAAGTGTCGAATGCTCGTAAACGGGAAGCAGCTTGTATTCCAAATCAACACAGGTGCCACAGTCAATATGCTGCCAGCCAGATACGCCAGAGATGTTGTCCCATACAATGGCGTTCTCACAATGTGGAACAAGACGATGATAAAACCGCTGGGGAAGTGTCGAATGCTGCTGAGCAATCCCAAAACAGAGACATCACATGATGTTGAGTTCATCGTCTTCAAGGACAATGACTGTCAGCCGATTCTAGGTTTACAGACCAGCGAGCAAATGCATCTGGTGAAAATACAGGACAACAACTTCCATCGCGTGGCAGCAAATCCAAGATGATAATTGTTTCAATTCACTGTTTGATGACAAACTGGGAGAGTTTCCAGGTGTGCAACACCTCACAGTCGACCCAGAAGAATGCCCCAAGATCATGGCTAGCCGACGGATACCCATAGCCATTCGACCGCAACTTAAGGACGAACTCGAGCGACTGACAGCCATGGTGTCATTGCTCCTGTGGACGAACCGACACCATGGGTCAGTCAGGTGGTAGTTGTAAAGAAGAGATCAGGCGCATTACGGGTGTGCATAGACCCTCACGAACTCAACAAGGCGTTGCAGCGTGAGCATTACACGCTGCCAATTCTCGAAGATGTGCTCCGTGAGCTTCAAGGACCAACTGTTTTCTCAAAGGCAGACCTCTCGTCCGGTTACTGGCACGCCAAGTTAGATGACGAATCCAGCCTGTTGACGACGTTCCAGACGTGTTTTGGAAGGTACGACACAGTGATATATGGCAAGACATCCGAAGAACACGATGAGAACCTGCGAAAGTTCTTCGAGCGGTGTCTGGAGACAGGCATCAAACTCAACAAGGACAAGCACAACCTGCTCAAGAATGACGTGCCCTACGTGTGGTCCAAGACTCAACAAACGTCCTTCGATGCAGTCAAGGTGATGTTATCAGAGGCTCCTGTTCTTGCTTTCTACAACTCGGACAAGGAGCTAGTGCTGGAGAACGATGCGAGTGAGTACGGACTGGG
>JAMJIN010000617.1:0-1044 GCA_036784775.1 Chromatiales bacterium
ATGAGGGATGTTCCATTAACCATCCATCTATTCACAAACCCAACACTCCGGCTGTCGCCGAGTCCGCGCCCGTCCACCGATGTATGCAGACCGTGCGCCAGCGCATCCTTCATACTTGCACCGTCCCTGATAGGGCGCCCAAACGCCGAGATAGGCACAGACCAGTGCCTAACATCTCGAATGAAAGCTGGCAACGCCGAAACCCCCCGTACTATGGGGTCAAGGGAGCCAGTCAATCTCGCCATGCGTTTGGTGCGATGTAGAGGTACTACTAAATTGAGCTTGGCCACGGCCAGGCCACCATCTCGATAATCTGCGTGGAAGTAAGGCGTTGGTGTGTCCCGGGGCAGTCTCAACCAAGACCTAACTGCCGCTCGGGTACAGGTATCCAAATAATTCAGTGTCTTCCTAGATATGCGGCCCAACACCGCTCGATGCAACAAGCTCGGAAGCAGGTTGCATCTGAGGATGAACATCCGCTGCTGAGGCTTGAGCGGAGCTCGAGTCAGCTGCAGGAGTCCATCCTCCAAGGTCTCCAGAACGGTGTTCGACGACACACCTACACTCACCGTGTTACCAAGATACCGATATCCCTCGGTTATGCTAAGTGCCCTTATGAGGCCACCGCTCCGATCTGCCAGGAAGGCAGTCGGGTTACACGCCCACGTCTTCGCACCACCAAGCACATCGATGCGCAACGTATTACACTTCTTTGCGTTGGTAGTCAATCCACACAGAGTAAGGGCCCGCTCTATGGTTGTGAATGTATGTTGTAAGCCTCGTGGCGACTTAGCGAGGAGTACCAGGTCGTCCGCGAAGGCCAGGCACGAGAGCGTCTGGTCTCCAACGGGGACCCCGATGTTTGGGTCAATGTGTTGGATACACATGTCAATGACAGCATTGAACAGAACAGGGCTAAGCGGGTCACCCTGTCTTACTCCACGATGGATCATAATCTCGTCGCTAAGCCCACCGCTCACCCTCAGTCGGGTCCGGGACCCGGCGTAAAGTGAGCGGATGTACACCACGAGTGGCTCTGGAATT
>JAMJIN010000618.1:0-1043 GCA_036784775.1 Chromatiales bacterium
TAATGTTTTTTATTTACATTCAGAAACTCAGTACAATGAAAGGCTTCTTGGTCAGTGACCTGGGACATTATCATTTCTTCAACACTTTAATATCACTAACACATTGTATGAAGTGTTTATATGCAAAAACATTTTAAACATCAAAATCACATAAATTGAGTTAGTAGTAATGTTGTGCTGCCATTAAGTTGATTAGTGGCGGAGGTAAGCGTTTTTTGGCAAAATGCATAACACATTATTGACTGATAAAATAAAGTTTGTTTTTATCTACCGCTTAACAACGTGCAACAAAACATGTGATTTATCTCAAAACACAAATTGAATTTTGCTAAATAAACGCTTCACATATAGGAATGCCTTTTGTGTGCTGATCCACAATTTAAATAATTACAACATTATTTGAAACCAAATAAATTGATAAAACAATTAAATTCTTCAACTTTTACTCTATTTAATAAACAAAACAAAACAAACGTGTAATTCTGCATTGAAAGTAGCAAAATCTTGTCCATTGGCTGCTACAGTTTCCAGGGCAATGCCAGATACAAGCACATTCCTACAGATGGCGCTGTACATCGTCCGTAAAGCTGTGCGGCCGTACGGTGTGTCAAAGTTGAACTCAGTCAAGTCTGCACCAGACGCCGCTCTCCGGTCACCCTTGGTCAGTGCACCTGGATAAATAACAGTTGAGTCCAGTATTAGTGTTTCCATCCACTTCCTGTCTAAAATTTATAGGAAATATAGGAATTCAGAAGTAAAAATATAGGAATAATACAGGAATAACATATGAATATTTTAGCAAAATATAGCGTTATTCCAGGTGGCGCCATTTATTGACTCAAGTTAATGCTAATTCACAACTGCTGACTTTCAACACTACGTCATGAAATTCGCTAATTGTGGAATGGTGTGACTCGCACCATTCCATAATCAGAGCCCCATCCACAGTCGGTCATCTACCACTAAAAACAGAAATCTCCACAATTATTAAGAAAATACAGGATTTTTTTATATAGGAAAATATAGGAAATAAAGGAATTGCA
>JAMJIN010000242.1:0-4238 GCA_036784775.1 Chromatiales bacterium
ACTGTCGAGGTCGATACACCCGGTACCACACCTTCTCAACGGCTCCCTACATCTTCCCGATTTCTTTCTCGATGTCACTCTTTGTCGCTGGCTGTTTCTTCTGACTCGCTATTTGCAGCTATTTCATCCGGTTACCGCTGTTCGCCAATTATGTTCGGGTTTTTACCGCCATCTACAAGAGAGAACCGGGCTCTCATTTTCCTCGGGATTATCGCTGATTGGGGGCTGTTTTTTTCCGCTCACAGTTCAGTGCCTCGTGTAATACAGTCAAAATAAGAAAGTAATAAAATTATTAGTTTCTAGTACGGAACTGATTCACGAAACCGGTTGGGCGAATAGATTGCGGCTCTAGATTTGTGGTCTGCCTCTCATCCACAGCATGAATAAAATCTAAAATAACAACACTATTTTCTTCGAAGTAAAAAAATAGATCCGTCCCATTTTTCCTTCTCCTTTTCCACTTTTTTACTTCGTAATATCACATATAGACCACTTTAAGTAATTGCCATTCTTGTCTGACCCTTTGGTTTTCCGGGTGGTCAGGAATAGACCTAAACAACAATAAGACATTGCGTAATAGACAGCCCTTTAAGAGGGCGATTTCCTGCAATATGTATAAAAAATATTGGGACGAAAGTCCCAATTCTGGCGGCTTTGTGTGGGTATTATACGGCGTGTGAATGGCCCATTTGTGACGGTTGAGAATCAACAATCTGCGCATTCTTTTCGGGCGACAAAAGGGGGGGGACAGGAATCCCGCGACCCACCTTGTCTCAGGATCTAAAAATATTCCGGGTTTGTGACTTTTCCAGGAGTCGCCGGGTATCCGGCTCCTGCAGCCTTGAAAACACTAATGTACTGGCTGTTGAAAGCCGTCTGCTCCATTCAGGTACTCAACTGCCTCAGGCAGTCAATAAATAGCCAAACGTTTTTCGATTGGCAATGAATTCGCAACTGCGGGCTGCCCAAACCAACAAATGTTGGGCAGATGATCCAAGAGGGTTTAGAGATGATATATTCTTCCTGTAACACTGAAAGGAAATCGACAAGGCCAGAAAGCCATTTCAGGTCAACGCCATTTCACGTCGTGCTTTCCGCGATGCTGTTTGCATTAACCACAACAGGCGCCGCCTGGGCCGGTTCCGAAATAGATGTTGACAACGCGAGCTGGAGCAGAGACCACAATAGCTTGAGCGTAAGAGGCGACGACGCGCCGAATTACGGTTCCGTGACTATCAGGTATGGTAAAAAAGAAGGCAATGGTGCCGTGATCGGCACCACCCAGGCGGATGATGATGGAGATTGGACGTTTCGCATCTCCAATCTGAGCCCGGTGCCGTGCAATGTAACCGCACAAGCAGGTAGTGGCGACGATGATAAGAGAGTACGACGCGCACCGAAAGACTGCAGCAAGGACGGTGGTGGTGCCGTTAATCAGCCGCCGAGTGTTAATGCCAACGGCCCCTACACCGGCACTGTAGGAGAATCCATAAGCTTTGATAGCAATGGCTCAAGCGACCCTGACGGCAGCATTGCCGCCTATGCCTGGACATTCGGTGACGGTGTTTCCAGCAACGAGGACAACCCGAGCCATACTTACAATGTGCCGGGCACCTACCAGGTGGTCCTGACTTTAACCGATAATGACGGCGCCACCGGCACGGATACCACTACGGCGACCATTACTGACGATCAGCCACCACCACCGGTTAACAATCCGCCTGCCTGTGCTATCGACACACCGTCCGGTAACGTCACCATTACCGTGGGTGCCTCGGTGAACTACAGCGCGACGGTTACCGACACGGACAACGACCCATTGACCATCAGCTGGAGCTTCGGCGGCGGTAACCCGGCAAGTAGCAACATTGTGGATCCAGGCAGTATCAACTACAACTCGGTAGGTGTATTCACCACCACATTAAACGCCAGTGATGGTCAGGCTGGTTGCGCACAGCAGACCCGCACCATCACAGTGCAGGATAGCGCACCGCCGCCAGTCCTCCCAGCCCCGGATGTTTCCATCAATTCCACCAGCCTGAATTCAGCTGACGTGGGTGCTGTCCCTAACAATGAAGGTCCGGTAGCGGAAGAACCCTTTGTTGGCAACACCACCCATAGGGTAATGGCCATCAACGATCTGGGTATGCACTGCGGCGATTTCGATACCCGTATTGCGAGCATCCTGCCTCCATTCCAGGTCCTGTTGGCGCAGGTGGTGCAGAAGGGTGCCACGCCTCAACTGCTCGATAATACACAGGCCGAGGTTGTCTACTCAGCGGTGTCCAATCCCAATGATCCGATTCTGAACGATCCCAACGTCTTCACAGGCGTTGCACCGGACGGCAGCGTGTTCAAGACAAACTTCTGGAATACAGTCTCGGCAGGGGCCTATGACGCATTCTATCCCCCACAGGTAACACCTTTGGCTGGTGGTGTTATGGGTATGACAGATGATATTGGCCTGCCGGTACCCAACCTGGAAGCGCTCTACATAGGCGCTGACGGTCTACTCAACAGTGGTGACGAGAGCCTGGTGGCCACCATGCACGCCATGCCCGGAATGACGGCTCCTTATCTGGGCAACATGCCCCATGTGGCCGAGGAGTTCTATAATGACAAGCCGTTCTTCGTGAACTTCCCCTTTGGCTATGTGGCGGAAAAAATGAACTGGTTTGAGGGTGCGGGCATACCATTCGCAGCATTTGACGACTTCGGTCGCGAGAACCCCTATCCGCTGGTGCGTGTGCAGGCCAACGTGGGTGGCAACACCGTAGCAACCACGGATACGGTGCTGCCGATCTCCGGTGAGGCAAGCTGTAAGAACTGCCACTCGGCGGACGTAACCGACACACCGCATGCCGGCGCGGCGCTGGTTGATCTGACGAACGTGGCCGACCAGCTCGATGACCCGGCTCTGGGCAATCTACCGTTGAACGTGAGTATCGAGTATGCCACCGACATCAACATCCTGCGTTTGCACGACCAGAAACATAACACCAGCCTGGAGAGTGAGGCCCCGGTAGTCTGTCAACGCTGTCACTACACCCCGGCGCTGGACCTGGCCCATGTGGGTCCATTGGGACCGGAGAACGATCCCGTCAACGCCAATGGCCGGACACAGCTGACTCAGAGCACCATGTCCAACGTCATGCACAGCCACCACGGTGCCACGGGTCTGTTCCCGGAGATTCCGGCGCCAATCCAAAACGCTGACGGCATCGTCACCAACCAGGCTGCCCGTGTAACAGCCATGGAGGAGAGCTGCTACCAGTGTCATCCGAGCAAGGACACTCAGTGTCTGCGCGGTGCCATGTTCAACGGAAACATGCTCTGTAGCGACTGCCACGGCAACATGCAACAGGTCGGTGCAGACTTCTCACAGAATGTTTCTCCGACCAATGTGGGCGCATTTGAGCTGAGCGGTAACTTCTATGATCCGAACGACCCGCAGCCGCGCGTTCCCTGGGCCAATGAGCCGGGTTGCGGCTCATGCCATACCGGTGATGTCGTCACCAACCAGGCAGGAGACGCCGGCACTGTGGTCAACACACGGGATATGGATGGCAATGTAGACGGTATCCGTCTGCGTCAAGCCTTCCTCACTGGTGATACCAAGGCGACACCGATCGTACCGGACAATAATCGCTTTGCTGAGAATATCGTACCGGCCAGCTTCAACGGCACAGCCAACCCAGGTGCGGGCAATCCGCAACTCTACCGGGTGAGCACGGGTCACGGTGGCGTGATGTGCGAGGGCTGTCATGGTGCAACCCATGCGGAATGGCCAAATGCCAATCCGATGTCCAACGACAATGTCACAGCAAACCAGCTGCAGGGGCACACAGGGACCATCGTCGAGTGCGACACTTGCCACACCAATGCCGACAGCTTGAGCCCCGACGGTTCTCTCCAGAGCCTGCAAGGTCCTCACGGGATGCATGCGGTGGGCATCACCAGCTTTGCCGACGCCAAGCATAAGGAGAAACTCGACAAGGATGCCTGCCGTGAATGCCATGGTCAGAACGGCGAAGGTTCTGTGCTCTCGCGTACTGCGGCCGACCGCGACTTCCGGGGTATAAAAGATGGTGGTTTTGTGCCTGTAGATGGCGGTAAAAACCCGAACATAATTGGCGAACAGCGGTAACCGGATGAAATAGCTGCAAATAGCGAGTCAGAAGAAACAGCCAGCGACAAAGAGTGACATCGAGAAAGAAATCGGGAAGATGTAGGGAGCC
>JAMJIN010000243.1:0-4227 GCA_036784775.1 Chromatiales bacterium
CATAGTGCGCGCTACAAGATCAGCCATGACAGTTTCCAAACCAGAGTTGTACCATGACAGGATTTTTAGTTTTTTGCCCCAAAACCCTGTCAAGTGCTTTTTGTAATTATTTACTGCTTGCCACGGGTTTTTGAGAAGTTACACAGAGTTGACTTAAGTACCTGGATAAGGGGGGGTTATGTGACTTGGATAATCTTGCTATTATGTGTACACTTTAATGTGACCACATTGGAGAGATAGGCTATGCAAGTCAGTGTCCGGGAAACGAGAGAACAACTCAGCCGATTGTTGAAAGCCGTCGAGCATGGAGAGCAGGTGGAGATAACACGGCGGGGTCGGGTAGTGGCACGGCTTGCTCCCCCAGAGCCAAGTTCAGATAGTTCACGGCTGGCGCGTGCATCTGTTCGGGCGAAATTACGTGGTGTTTTGCCCCCCTCCGAGACTACATCAACAGAGCTGATTCGAGAGCTTAGAGAAGAGCGTGGCTGATCCTCGTCTCTATTTTGACACCAGCGCGTTGTTGCCGTTATACCGTCAGGAGCAATTAACGGCGCAAGCAGAGCAGATCCAGAATGAGGTGACGCCGGTGATCAGTGCCTTAACAGAGGTCGAAGTGGCTTCCGCTTTAGCGCGTTGGGTGCGAATGGGAGAGCTAACTGGCGAGCAGGCAGAATTGCTGGAGACAACCTTTTCTGAAGATCTTCGCCTCGACGTGTTTGAACGCGTTGCTCTGGAAGATCGTCATTACTGGCAAGCACGGCATTGGCTTCTAGGGCGGAAAACGGCGCTGCGTACCCTGGATGCACTCCACTTGGCATGCGCGGTAGAATATAATCTAACGATTGTTACCGCTGATAAGATGCTTGCCGATGCTGCTGCGCTTGTCGGTGGGCGTGTGCGCTTCTTAAGGGGTTAACGGGATAGCATTGATGCAATTTTAATCTTAAATTGCATTTGCATAATAGGGGATGCACAGGCTACATGGTAATTCAGAACATTACATTTGTAGCCAGTAATCGTAATGCGGATCTCTATCGCAACGATCCCTCGTTCGTATACCGTTGTGAAAACCTAGGACTAGCCCTCTCGGAACAAGGCCACGGTGTCCATTTTACCCATTTGACCAAACTCAAATGGAAGGAAGGATATCAGGCGGTTATTTTCCATCGACCTATTGCCTCCGTTCGATTGTGGTATCTGCTTCGGCAGTTACGTCTCCGTGGAGTTGTAGCGATCGCCGATTTCGATGATCTGGTCTTTGATGAAGCTTATGCCGACTATTCACCGGGTGTTCTGAATGGGCTGGTTTCATGCAGAATCACGCGGCGACGTTTTCGAGCCCATCGGCGGGCGCTGTCGTGGTTTGATGGCGTTATCGTCTCCACCGGGCCACTGGCGAATCATGTGCACCGCTTGTTTCCCTCTATCCGCGTTGAAGTCATTCACAACAGTGTGCATCTGGCCTGGCGGCATGAGTCGCATGATGTGCAATCCAATGAAGGTAAGAGGATTATTACCTATTTCCCCGGTACGCGGAGCCATCATCGTGACTTTGCGCAAATCAGAGAGCCGTTGTCGAGCTTTCTACGGGCACATCCCGAGGTCAAATTACAGATAACCGGTCCGCTTGTATTTTCTATTGATGCCGATCCACGTCAAATATCTCATGAAGAGCGGGTGCCGTTTTCTGATTATCAGGCCCGTGTTCGAAACAGTTGGGTGAATCTGGCACCCTTGGAGGAGACTCCTTTCAACCAGTGTAAATCGGCCCTGAAAGTACTGGAGGCGGGTTATTGGGGTGTCCCCACCCTCTGTTCCTCAAATATTGATAATATCCGATTTTCCAATGCTGGAGCATGGATTTCTACAAAACCTGAAGAGTGGATCGGCAATCTGGAACTTCTGCTCAATGAAGCTGAGTACCAGCGGGCATCTCATGAGCTTAGGCAGCGTACGGTTGCCCTTGCCGATGCTGATAAGCAGGCAAAGCTGTTTTTGCAGTTTGCAGAAACGTTGATGGGCTGATTTTGATGCTGCGTTTGCCTACATGTCGAACTGCATTATCCTTGGTACCATGGTGGCTGAGTGCAGGGGCGGGGCATTGGCGGCGCAAAAAGGGGATGTATGACAAGACAACCCTTGCCTGCTTCTATTCAGCCTGGCGCCGACGACCAAGTTTAGCCAATCTAACTGCCTACCTGAGGTTTCGGCGCGATCTCGGCTTAACTGCACCATTCCGCTTACTTAAGCCGCTACAGGTCTCTTTTGTGAGTTTTAATCCTGTAACGCAGCGGTGGGTCTTTAACTGGCTTTGGGAGAGGTATGGTGAGGTGCAGCTGGATAATTTCCCCTCTGATACCCTGAGAAACTTGGCTGAAAGTTCCCCAGCAGCTGCAGTAGCGATGGGGCAGCGGGGCGAGCCGATCTCCAGTGAGACAAAAGCTCTGGCGACCTTGCAGGATAGACAGGAGGTTTGGCGCGATGAATTCACAGCATATCTGAACGCAAACCGTGACAGCATTTGTGTGGTCGGTAATGCTGCCACTGTAACGAATAGTGCTATCGGTCGCACAATTGACACCTATAGTGTGGTGTTTCGCTTTAACCGGTTTTCTACTGAAACTGCATGCGAGGCATCGAATGGCAAACTAACGACACAGCTGCAGGAAGTGGGTCGTCGTCTTGACGTTTGGTTTTGTGCCCCAAACATGCAGACTCCGTACCCGCTTGCAGTCGAGGCAGTCGAATGGGTGGTTATAGCTGGGCCGGATGCTCGTTACCATCTTGCCGATTGGGGCAATATTGTTTCACTGCTGGATGCAGATAAGAAGGTGCTTACCCTACCCCTGAGCATTTGGCGGACGTTGGTACGAGAGCTCAAGGCACCACCCAGTGCGGGTGTCTTATGCCTGGCATGGATAATTGAGATGCTTGGGGCGCCTGAAGGGCTAAAGGCTGCCGGATTCCAGCGACAATCTATGCCAGGTATGCGCTATCACTATGCACTGCATCGACACAAACCGAGCCGGCGGCACAATTGGGAGGGTGAAAGGGCTTTGCTGCACCGTTGGGAAATGCAAGGGTTGCAGTTTCTGGACTGAGGTACTGCGCTGACTAAATAAGCATTGTTTTAGTCAACGCTTTTTGGTCATCGCCACCAGCTTGTCCTGCACCGCTGTGGTTACTGACGTTTTGGGAAAGGGAACAAAGCTGCAGTGTTTGCAAAGGCCATCCTTTCTTTTAAAGCCAACGAGTGAACGCCGCCATGCTACCGCATTGGCACTCGCGTATATCAGAAAAATATTGCTTTGCGTATTCAGGTTCCCAATGATGCAATCGTGATGTTCAGGAATGTCAGAGCGTAGATTGCAGCATGGCATGACGGAGCCGTTATAGTCGATATAGACGTGATAAAACGGCGATAAACATGGAGATGTGCGAACAGGCTGATTGGTGACCCCTACTGTTTCACCCCGGTTGCAGCCTGTGTTATCAAAGTTGCGTCCATAGATACGCAATGACATATCTTTGTAGTCAATATCTGCTTCCAAACGGCGGCCAAAAAGATCAACTGTTATTTTTGCTTTAAGACCAAGTTCGGCAAGCTTTTTTTGCATCAGTTGCCTTATCTCTTCATGATCATATGTTTGGTTATTTCGCAGATAAATCTGGATATTCAAACTGTTCAGGCCGGCGTCGTAAAGTTTATCAAGATACTCTTTAGTCAAGTAATCACCGTTGGTATTCAGGTGCAAAACCGCTTTTGGCACTAGGCTGCGAGCCTGGGCAATTTTGTCGATAATGATCCTGTCTGCCAGCGGTTCATTATAGCGGCTATAACTGATTTTCCCGTTATAGTCGCACTGTCCCAGTTGCCTGAGGATGGATAAATACACATTATCATCCATATGATGCTGTGCTGACCGTCGGTCATATTTTGCATTAGGACAAAACCAGCAAATACGGTTGCAGTAGGAAAATACTTCTATTTCAACCATATCAACGGATTGTTTGAATAGACGCATCGCATTGTCAGGATCGCCAAGAGGCGTAAAGTGATCCTGTTCAACAAAATCAAACGGAGTGCGTCCATGCTTGAAAATAGCAGCACAGGCATCGCGGATCTGTACTCCGCCGACACGCCTGTTAGCGGCTGAGTAAAACCGCGCATAGATGGCGAAGGCCGCCTCGCTGCGTCGATACATCCTCCGTCAGAACGTCACATCC
>JAMJIN010000619.1:0-1041 GCA_036784775.1 Chromatiales bacterium
AGATTCACTGAATAATTTCACGATTTCAATGTGTTACACTTGGCTTAATTCAGAATTCACCCACACGCTTCCGCGTAGACCCAAAAAATACACGCTGGCCACGGATTTGGCACGCAGTTTGTTTACTTCGTCCGTCGTGGCTTCCAGGAATTCCTTGGGCCGGTAGTACACATTGAGATTAATGCCCTCACGACGACACAGCTCCGCAACGCTTTCTTCGACAGCACTATGTGGATTGACTTCTCCCCGAACTATTTGGCTTGCTGCTGCTTCTTGAGCTCTTCCCATTTCTGGGACTGCTCGTCGGTCAGGATCCGTTGCACCTGTTGCTGTGCATTGCTCTGAATTTTCTTCAGGCTTTTTGCAACCTTGATTTTCTGCCGTAGGCGCAGACGCTTGCCTGTATGCTCCCAAGCAATTTTCATGAAGCCGCGCATGCTCTCGCCCATAACTGGTACCAGTTTCTCCAGCTGTTCGTCGGAGAAGCCAATCTTCGGCTGGATATCAAGCAGCTTAATTTCCGCAAGATCTTTCATCATGTCTATGATGGTCACTTCCCTGAGTTCGCTGTAAGTCTGCAGCTGTTTATCGTTGAGTATGCCTTTCAGCTTCTTTTGATAGTCGGTCTGAGCCTGTTTGACGTCTTTAATAAATTTCATGGGGTCATCTTCTTCACCGACAGCTTCCTGTTTAGCTATCAGCACAGCGAGAGTTTTTCCCAGTTCACCAAGGGCCAATGTCAGGTTCTCTGCCTGCTGATCATTGAGAGCCAGCCTGGGCTTCAGCTCGGCCACGATTTGATCCGGTACAAAGTCTGCCATCGCATCTGCAGCAATCGATACAGGGCTGATCAGCATCGCCAATTGTAGATGGCGGTAAAAACCCGAACATAATTGGCGAACAGCGGTAACCGGATGAAATAGCTGCAAATAGCGAGTCAGAAGAAACAGCCAGCGACAAAGAGTGACATCGAGAAAGAAATCGGGAAGATGTAGGGAGCCGTTGAGAAGGTGTGGTACCGGGTGTATCGACCTCGACAGT
>JAMJIN010000244.1:0-4201 GCA_036784775.1 Chromatiales bacterium
GGGCGGCGACCTCGCGGGTTTTCGCTATTTATGAAAATTTTCCGGTTTAAGGCGTTTCCGTTCTTCTTCGTCATAACTTAATGTTTTTATTTAAAATACCCTCTGAAAAGAAAGGAAACGACAGGTGCTGAAAGCGAGCTTTTTGGCCTCTGTCGTTTCCTTTCTCTGTTTTTGTCCGTGGAATGAACAATGGAAGTCAACAAAAAGCAGCTGGCTGACATTTTCGGTGCGAGTATCCGTACCATTCAGAACTGGCAGGAACAGGGAATGCCCGTTCTGCGAGGCGGTGGCAAGGGTAATGAGGTGCTTTATGACTCTGCCGCCGTCATAAAATGGTATGCCGAAAGGGATGCTGAAATTGAGAACGAAAAGCTGCGCCGGGAGGTTGAAGAACTGCGGCAGGCCAGCGAGGCAGATCTCCAGCCAGGAACTATTGAGTACGAACGCCATCGACTTACGCGTGCGCAGGCCGACGCACAGGAACTGAAGAATGCCAGAGACTCCGCTGAAGTGGTGGAAACCGCATTCTGTACTTTCGTGCTGTCGCGGATCGCAGGTGAAATTGCCAGTATTCTCGACGGGCTCCCCCTGTCGGTGCAGCGGCGTTTTCCGGAACTGGAAAACCGACATGTTGATTTCCTGAAACGGGATATCATCAAAGCCATGAACAAAGCAGCCGCGCTGGATGAACTGATACCGGGGTTGCTGAGTGAATATATCGAACAGTCAGGTTAACAGGCTGCGGCATTTTGTCCGCGCCGGGCTTCGCTCACTGTTCAGGCCGGAGCCACAGACCGCCGTTGAATGGGCGGATGCTAATTACTATCTCCCGAAAGAATCCGCATACCAGGAAGGGCGCTGGGAAACACTGCCCTTTCAGCGGGCCATCATGAATGCGATGGGCAGCGACTACATCCGTGAGGTGAATGTGGTGAAGTCTGCCCGTGTCGGTTATTCCAAAATGCTGCTGGGTGTTTATGCCTACTTTATAGAGCATAAGCAGCGCAACACCCTTATCTGGTTGCCGACGGATGGTGATGCCGAGAACTTTATGAAAACCCACGTTGAGCCGACTATTCGTGATATTCCGTCGCTGCTGGCGCTGGCCCCGTGGTATGGCAAAAAGCACCGGGATAACACGCTCACCATGAAGCGTTTCACTAATGGGCGTGGCTTCTGGTGCCTGGGCGGTAAAGCGGCAAAAAACTACCGTGAAAAGTCGGTGGATGTGGCGGGTTATGATGAACTTGCTGCTTTTGATGATGATATTGAACAGGAAGGCTCTCCGACGTTCCTGGGTGACAAGCGTATTGAAGGCTCGGTCTGGCCAAAGTCCATCCGTGGCTCCACGCCAAAAGTGAGAGGCACCTGTCAGATTGAGCGTGCAGCCAGTGAATCCCCGCATTTTATGCGTTTTCATGTTGCCTGCCCGCATTGCGGGGAGGAGCAGTATCTTAAATTTGGCGACAAAGAGACGCCGTTTGGCCTCAAATGGACGCCGGATGACCCCTCCAGCGTGTTTTATCTCTGCGAGCATAATGCCTGCGTCATCCGCCAGCAGGAGCTGGACTTTACTGATGCCCGTTATATCTGCGAAAAGACCGGGATCTGGACCCGTGATGGCATTCTCTGGTTTTCGTCATCCGGTGAAGAGATTGAGCCACCTGACAGTGTGACCTTTCACATCTGGACAGCGTACAGCCCGTTCACCACCTGGGTGCAGATTGTCAAAGACTGGATGAAAACGAAAGGGGATACGGGAAAACGTAAAACCTTCGTAAACACCACGCTCGGTGAGACGTGGGAGGCGAAAATTGGCGAACGTCCGGATGCTGAAGTGATGGCAGAGCGGAAAGAGCATTATTCAGCGCCCGTTCCTGACCGTGTGGCTTACCTGACCGCCGGTATCGACTCCCAGCTGGACCGCTACGAAATGCGCGTATGGGGATGGGGGCCGGGTGAGGAAAGCTGGCTGATTGACCGGCAGATTATTATGGGCCGCCACGACGATGAACAGACGCTGCTGCGTGTGGATGAGGCCATCAATAAAACCTATACCCGCCGGAATGGTGCAGAAATGTCGATATCCCGTATCTGCTGGGATACTGGCGGGATTGACCCGACCATTGTGTATGAACGCTCGAAAAAACATGGGCTGTTCCGGGTGATCCCCATTAAAGGGGCATCCGTCTACGGAAAGCCGGTGGCCAGCATGCCACGTAAGCGAAACAAAAACGGGGTTTACCTTACCGAAATCGGTACGGATACCGCGAAAGAGCAGATTTATAACCGCTTCACACTGACGCCGGAAGGGGATGAACCGCTTCCCGGTGCCGTTCACTTCCCGAATAACCCGGATATTTTTGATCTGACCGAAGCGCAGCAGCTGACTGCTGAAGAGCAGGTCGAAAAATGGGTGGATGGCAGGAAAAAAATACTGTGGGACAGCAAAAAGCGACGCAATGAGGCACTCGACTGCTTCGTTTATGCGCTGGCGGCGCTGCGCATCAGTATTTCCCGCTGGCAGCTGGATCTCAGTGCGCTGCTGGCGAGCCTGCAGGAAGAGGATGGTGCAGCAACCAACAAGAAAACACTGGCAGATTACGCCCGTGCCTTATCCGGAGAGGATGAATGACGCGACAGGAAGAACTTGCCGCTGCCCGTGCGGCACTGCATGACCTGATGACAGGTAAACGGGTGGCAACAGTACAGAAAGACGGACGAAGGGTGGAGTTTACGGCCACTTCCGTGTCTGACCTGAAAAAATATATTGCAGAGCTGGAAGTGCAGACCGGCATGACACAGCGACGCAGGGGACCTGCAGGATTTTATGTATGAAAACGCCCACCATTCCCACCCTTCTGGGGCCGGACGGCATGACATCGCTGCGCGAATATGCCGGTTATCACGGCGGTGGCAGCGGATTTGGAGGGCAGTTGCGGTCGTGGAACCCACCGAGTGAAAGTGTGGATGCAGCCCTGTTGCCCAACTTTACCCGTGGCAATGCCCGCGCAGACGATCTGGTACGCAATAACGGCTATGCCGCCAACGCCATCCAGCTGCATCAGGATCATATCGTCGGGTCTTTTTTCCGGCTCAGTCATCGCCCAAGCTGGCGCTATCTGGGCATCGGGGAGGAAGAAGCCCGTGCCTTTTCCCGCGAGGTTGAAGCGGCATGGAAAGAGTTTGCCGAGGATGACTGCTGCTGCATTGACGTTGAGCGAAAACGCACGTTTACCATGATGATTCGGGAAGGTGTGGCCATGCACGCCTTTAACGGTGAACTGTTCGTTCAGGCCACCTGGGATACCAGTTCGTCGCGGCTTTTCCGGACACAGTTCCGGATGGTCAGCCCGAAGCGCATCAGCAACCCGAACAATACCGGCGACAGCCGGAACTGCCGTGCCGGTGTGCAGATTAATGACAGCGGTGCGGCGCTGGGATATTACGTCAGCGAGGACGGGTATCCTGGCTGGATGCCGCAGAAATGGACATGGATACCCCGTGAGTTACCCGGCGGGCGCGCCTCGTTCATTCACGTTTTTGAACCCGTGGAGGACGGGCAGACTCGCGGTGCAAATGTGTTTTACAGCGTGATGGAGCAGATGAAGATGCTCGACACGCTGCAGAACACGCAGCTGCAGAGCGCCATTGTGAAGGCGATGTATGCCGCCACCATTGAGAGTGAGCTGGATACGCAGTCAGCGATGGATTTTATTCTGGGCGCGAACAGTCAGGAGCAGCGGGAAAGGCTGACCGGCTGGATTGGTGAAATTGCCGCGTATTACGCCGCAGCGCCGGTCCGGCTGGGAGGCGCAAAAGTACCGCACCTGATGCCGGGTGACTCACTGAACCTGCAGACGGCTCAGGATACGGATAACGGCTACTCCGTGTTTGAGCAGTCACTGCTGCGGTATATCGCTGCCGGGCTGGGTGTCTCGTATGAGCAGCTTTCCCGGAATTACGCCCAGATGAGCTACTCCACGGCACGGGCCAGTGCGAACGAGTCGTGGGCGTACTTTATGGGGCGGCGAAAATTCGTCGCATCCCGTCAGGCGAGCCAGATGTTTCTGTGCTGGCTGGAAGAGGCCATCGTTCGCCGCGTGGTGACGTTACCTTCAAAAGCGCGCTTCAGTTTTCAGGAAGCCCGCAGTGCCTGGGGGAACTGCGACTGGATAGGCTCCGGTCGTATGGCCGGATC
>JAMJIN010000620.1:0-1040 GCA_036784775.1 Chromatiales bacterium
GAAAATTGCTTACTACGGTGCAGCGCTGGAAAACGCTGATGCGAAAACCACGTTTCAAGTGCTACATTCACTGACCAAATCCAGTGATCGGAAATTGCCCGATCACGAGAACGACGAATCTATGTGCCACGAATTTGCTGAGTTTTTCAAAGAACGAGTGCACAAAATCATCGACGTTACGCGAGCGAGAGTAGTAACTGAGTCTGTCGAGATGCCACTGGAGCCTGTTGCTCCACAAGTACCTGCAGCTGCAGACCATTATCCAGTCCATACCAACCAAGTGCTGTTCACTTGATGTGCTACCAACATGGCTACTTAAAAATACCTTACCAGTAACGCTACCCACTCTCGTCAGCATAGATGCGAAATGCGAAAAGTTCCCCCAGCACCGTTGCCGCCCGTATATGGGATACAATCGCCATCACCGGTGGACCTTGAGTCAAATACTGCCGAAAACTGGAAGCTGTTCAAACAAAAATGGCAGAATTGTGCCACGATCACCCAAATCAGGAAACGGCCGGCCGATTATGAGGTTGCATTGCTACTTCACACGGTCGGTGATGGTGCTTTGAGAATATACAATGGGTTTACGTTCGACACGTACAATGACGCCCGATCGGTGGATGAGACCCTAGCAAAATTCTACTTTTTCGCAGTCTAAGAAGCCAATGAATTTTATAAGAGGTTTATATTCTACAACCGAAACTAACAACAAGGCGATACATTCCAGTAGTTCTTAACCGCAATAGTCCTGCGATTTCTGAGATGACTGCAGAAACTCCATATTAAGCGACATAAGCGTCCTGGGTTCGCAATATCGTGATATCCAGGAAGCACTCCTGAAGGAGCGCAACATATATTTGTAATGAACAATCGACACATGCAGAGCAGCAGAAAATTTCGCCCTGAAACTTTTAACAGGGTCAGCAAATCAAAACCAGGAAGTTCGAGAAAACATGCACGGGAATACATGAAAGAACGCACTGACCGTGCGATTCGTCTGCAACAAATAGCCAGTGGGAAAATGTTTGATTACCACA
>JAMJIN010000621.1:0-1040 GCA_036784775.1 Chromatiales bacterium
ATTATGTGACAGTCTCGTGGGCCCGACAGAAGGTGGTGGATCAGGGCTATCGGTGTGTTTGCCTGGAGCCACTGGTCGATAGATCGCAAAGATAACAGTCGCTATGTGTACGCTGAGCCGCTCAAGAAGAAGCGGCTGACTGAGCCTAACAACCTTGCACCTTTTGGGTGGGTCGATCGTTTCCACCTCACTCTTTGCATAATTGTGGAAAGGTGGTTCTTGCAAAGTGACAAAACAACTGGGTTGACTTCTTGTCCAAGATCACTGAGTCCTACAACAGGCGTGTAAACCGTTCTACGGGCCAAGCATCTGCAAAAATTGTCCCTAAAGACATCGAGCGATTAGTGGGCTCCGACAAGACCATGGGGGCAAACGTTTTGGCAGCGGTAGAATCGCGTCGCCACATCTCGAAACTTCGTTGGGCCACGTCAATCATACTCGACGTTAAGTGACCCGGGATTTTCTGACATTTGGTGCAATGGCTCACCTCCAGCAATGCACAGTATAGCTATTCTGGGATTCCCATGACGGTGCCTATGAGTAGTGCAGACAAAATCCGAAAATAATACCTCACCTCACTACTCCAGTCTACTCCATACAGCGAGGAGCTCAGCGTGAGTCCAACAAAGCTGTTTCAGCTGCTTGGTGAGTTTGTACGCAACTAACGCGGTCGCGCCCATTCCCAAGACAACAAAGGTAATGTCGCGGTCTTTTTGGTCGCCCGACGGTACATAGAAGTCGTAGAGCTGTGGTTCACGCTCCAGGGTAATGTTTTGCTCATGACCTGGTTATACTCGCGGATTGCTGCATCGACATCTGGAAAGTGTACTTGGCGTATTCTTGTCTGCGGAGCTTCTCGTTGATCCAGTCCAGGCGCACTGTTCTTTTTCGGGACCATTTGGCATGTGCAGCTTTTAGATACTCCACGGTTTTGCCGTGGAGTTTGCGCTCTTCGTCAACCCCCGAACCCCATAGCACTGAGAACAGGAAATCACTGCCACTAAAGGCAAGTGCATTGACGAGCGCACCTCCAAACAGCA
>JAMJIN010000027.1:0-27573 GCA_036784775.1 Chromatiales bacterium
CCTCAGAGCCATGCTACCTCGTTTGCTTCGGGCTGCTGCAACGACTTCACCACGTCCCGAGACATGGCTGCGGCTTGCTGAACATTCGTGCTAATCAAGAATAGTTTTGATCCAAACATCAAGACCTACAACGATGGCCCTTGTCAGGCCTAGCCGTTAACAGCATGCTGATGACAACTAACCATACCTGACACATAATTCACTTCGATTGAAACCAATGTATGCTAGCAGACACTAATCCTTTAGTCGCCATACCCAAATTTTTCCAAAGGCCTAACACTGTGAATTCTGAACAACGACTGCTCGTCCTCGGCGCCGGCCGCTACCAGCTTCGTCTAATCAAACAAGCTGAAAAGCGAGGTATCCGCACCGTCATATCGGACTATCTTACAGACTCACCGGGTCGTGCCTTCTGCAGCTACCAGACCATGACCGATATGATGGATATCGATGCCAACATCGCCTTGGGACGCGAGTACGGAGTCGCCGGGGTCATCACTTCAGGCACCGATCAGGCATTGAACACTATGGCGGCAACCGCCGATGTCTTGCAGCTCCCCTGCTACCTCACACCTCAGGCAGCAAACATCTGCACCAACAAACAGGCAATGACTCAAGTGATGGAACAAGCGGGACTGCCGCGTCCCCGCTCACTGATCGTCAGCAGAGAGAAGTCCATTCAGGCCAAGGCCATGCACCTTCACTACCCTGTGGTCATCAAGCCAACCGACGCCCAGGGCCAGCGCGGCACCAGCGTCATAGAGACACCGGACAGGTTCAGCAGCGCGATCGAGGCGGCCCTCGACGCCTCTCGTAGCGGCAACGCCATTATCGAAGAGTTCATCATCGGTCCTGAGATCACGGTCTGCGCCTGGCTTCACAATGGGGATGCGACCCTTCTGACGGTAACGGACCGGGTGACCTATAATGCTCCACCGGCGGTGGGTGTCTGCTTTCAGCACGTATTTCCCAGCCGCCATGCGGCCCAGCTGACCGGGGAGATACGCACATTGATGGTCGACTTGGGCGCAGCCTACGGTGTCAGCCATGGCCCCCTATATGTGCAGATGATCGTCGGCCATGACCAACTCTATTTCGTCGAGGGAAGCTGCCGGGTAGGCGGTGGTCACGAGGACAGCCTGATCCCGCTCGTCACCGGCATCAACATTACCGATCTCCTCATCGACCTGGCACTGACTGGCAGGGCCGCACCCCTTGATTACAGTTTTGACCCGAAAAAGGTGAAGTGCCACGCCTTGGTCAACTTCATCCTCGCCCGACCAGGCAGCATTACAGCCCAGTCACTACCCAACCCCGATACGACCGAGGGACTGGCGGAGAACGGCTACTACTATCGGAAAGGATACGAGCAAGGAAAAATCGTCAACGCCCTCGGCCGGATCGGTTATTTTATCTGCACGGCCCCCGACCGGGAGACGCTGATGCAGCGGGCCAGAACCCTCTACGATAACCACCATGTCAACGACGATACCGGCAAAGAAATGATCTTCTGGCCGGACGACCCGCACATGATTGGTCGCTAACTTTCAACGCCATGAAAATGGCTGATGGTATCGCTCCTCAAGCCCAGGCGCAGGGTTTCGACGCCGATGACCGTCTCTGGCGAGATGTTTCCCAAGTTTACATTTGCACCAAACTTCTCTACAAACCACGCCTGTTGATCTTTCAACGGCGCTTCCCAAAGTATGTCATCCGGTGAAATATCCAGGGTCAGCTCATCCACAAGACCGGTGCGAATCTCCTTCGACTGGCGGTAGAGTCCCACGGTACCCGACTCCCGACCCTCGGCAATCACCTTCCAGGCCCCGGCTCCCAGCTCCTCTTTCATTGCCTTAACCCAAAGCCTCGGCGCCACAACCGTCAGGTCATCCTTACTGCCGAATTCAGACAGAACGATAAAACGCTCGGCAATGCTGTTGATTGCATCCAGCTTCTCCTGATGCTCGATATCAATCGAACCATCTGAGACCTCGATCATTTTTATGCCAAGGGCCTCGGCACGGTCAAGCAGCTCGGCAACCTTGTTCTGCAGGACAGCCAGCTCGAACAGCGTCCCCCCGAGGCAGACAGGAATACCCCAGCGGGTATAGAGGGCCAGCTTCTCTTTCAGGCCAGGCGTGATAACGGGGGTACCCCAACCCAGCTTTACATAGTCGATATAGTCAACGCAGCCATCAAGGGTATTCTCCACCTGCTGCGGGGAGAGGCCGCTGTCCAACATCATGGTAATCCCGGCATTTCTGGGCTTGACCGATCGCTTCGGCAAATTGAACAGATCTCTCATTCACTACTCTCCATCAAAGCAGCCGCAGCCGCATCCAGTACTGCCAAACTGCAGCGCTTCTCCTGCCGGGCAATCCAGCCACTTAACTGTTCGGATTGCACTCCGCACTCTGCGAGCATCTCCTTGAGCTGTGTATTTCCAGCACCGCCGACAGTTTGTCGTGAAGCGACGATACTCTCCGGCTTGATCATCTCGCTGAGGCTCTTGTCATCCATATTCAGGGCTTTACCGGTGACGGCCATAGCCGCCTTATCAAGAATCTCTGCAGTCAGATCCGAGCCCGGCAGACCCGCCTCGATCATGCTGCGCACTGCCGCGCCTACAACATTGTGTGCGGTACGGTAATCGAGGCGGTATTCCATGACAATAAACTCCGCCACATCCGCCGCATAGGAGAAACCGGCCTTGACCCGTTGCAGAGTTGTTTCGCCATTTATCTCCATGCCTTCAATGACCGCAGACATCAGGTCGATCGCCTCGATACTCTTTTGTAAGCTGCGGGGCAGTTCACCATAGATAAAAATACGGCTGTCGGGGTTGCCGCTGGCAATTTTTCCATAGGCGGCAAAACTCGGCAGTTTACCCAGCAATGAGCTGGCGACGCCGCGAATATAGGCCAGGGGATAGGGATTCTTCTTCTGCGGCATGATAACGCTGGCCCGGCAGAGAGAGTCGGGAAGATCAACCATGTTGAACTCCGCCGTATTCCAGATCTGCAGCTCTTCCGCCATGCGGCTGAGGTTGGTCATGATGCTTACCAACAGACCCATCGTCTCAATCGGCGTATCAATCTGCCACATCGCATCCCGCGTGTGGGTCGCGATGCCGGCAAAACCAAGTAGTTCCCGCAGCCTTTCCCTGTTTAGTGGCAACCGTGAGCCATTGACACTACCCGAACCCGCCGGCGACTGGTTGATGTTGCCGAAGGCATGCATCAGCCGCTGCTGGTCTCGAAGCAGGGGATAGAGAAAGGTCAACAGATAATGACCATAGCTGGTCGGCTGGGCATGATGCAGGTAGGTGAAATCGGGGATGATCGTTGCGGCGTTCTGCTCTGCCTTTGCCGTCATGATCACCGCCAACCGGGCGAGGGCGTAGGCAAGTCTTAACAAACCCTCTCTGACCGAGATCAGATAACCGATATTGACCGCTTCACGGCGGGGGCGGCCGATATGCAGCCATCCGGCAACCTCTCCAATCTCCTTTTTCAGAGCGACATCCTTGCTGTTATAGACATCGCCGTACGCAGGGTCTACGGGGAATTCCGCTACCGAAATCGCCTCCAGCACCAGCAATCCTCTGATCAATTCAGCACCAGGCTCCTGGGGAATAATCCCCTGCTCGATAAGCATGATGGCGTGAGCAAGATCCGCCTTGTGCAGCCCCGGCAGCAGAATATCCGCATCCTCGCAATCATGTTTGTAGGCGGAGTTGATCAATATATCCTGGGGTGAAGCAGCCAGTCTGCCACCCTCTCCGTAGTAATCCGACATCTTGGTAATCCGTTATCTCTCTGTTGAACCGGCGGGCACCGGATGTTTCTCTGCATGGCAAGCCGCCTGCTGCCCGGCAATGCGACCAAAGACAATAATATCCAGTAGGGAGTTGCCCATCAGACGATCCTTGCCATGCAATTCCAACCCCGCTCGCTTCTCGCTGGGAATCGCCCCACCTGCAGCGATGATGATGGCAGCAGTCCGCAGGCTGTATCCTGCACCGTCCTGCAGGGTCACAGCACATCGACTTCAAAAAATCCTCTCTGGGGTCGAATCGACCGCACTGCGGCATGTTCCACCACTCTGACCCCATCCTTCTTCACCATCTCGGCCATCTGCACCATAATGCGGTTTCCGCTGGCATCACCACAAGAGAGAATCCTCGGCATGCTCAGGCCGCCTGCCCCCTGCAGCCGGTAGTCCGCCCCCTCCCGATCAAACCTGACACCCTGCTGTTCCAGCCAGTCGATGGTGTTGGATGCACTGGAGGTGAGGATCTGCACCAGCTCGGGGTCATTGGCATTTTCTCCGGCCGCCATGGTATCTGCATAGTGCCGGGAGGTGGAGTCCGCGTCGCTCACCGCCGCCTGTATGCCACCCTGCGCCCGAGCCGTTTTCGACTCCAGAAATCCGCCTCTGGTCAACATTACCACCCGGCCAATCCGCTGACTGGCTTCATGGGCTGCCGCGCAACCGGCCCCGCCTGAGCCGATGATTAACACATCACTAACCAGAGCATTCTCAATATGGCGATTAAAATCCGTTGGCTCAGACAATGCGGTTTGAACCCGTGACAACGCAGGAATCAGGAGGAACCATCATCTGACTCGCCCGCCAAGCCCCTGTTGTAATCCCAGGTAACTTCCCTCACCACATAGATCGGGCGCGCTTTGGTCTCATCAAACACCTTGCCGAGGTAGAGCCCGAGTATGCCCAGGTTGGCAAACAGCAGGCCTCCAACAAAATAGATGGAGACGATAACGCTGGTCCAGCCCGCCACAGAGACTCCCCAGATAAAGTAGCGGGCCACCAGATAGAGGGCGTAGAGCAGGGAGCTCATGGCCATAAAAAAACCAAAAGAGATAGAGAGCTTCAGGGGTTTGTTCGACTCGGAGACAATGATGTTCAGGCCCATGCTCAGCAAGCGCCTGAAATTGTAACTGGAGCGCCCCTCCCTACGAGGCGCATGTTCAATATTGATGGAGGTCGCATGAAAACCGAGCCAGCGGATGGTCAACTGCAGGGTACGGGTCTGCTCCCGCATGTTGTTGAAGGCCTCGATCACCTTGTGCTGGTAGATACCAAAGCTGGCCACTGCAGGGTCACTGTTGCTGTCGGTAAAGTAGTCCTGAATCTTGCGATAAAGACGTGCCGATAACACCTTGGCTGAGGAATCCTGGCGACTTTCCCGACGACCGAAAACCACCTCATAGCCCTCCATCGCCTTGGCGTAGAGTTTGGAGATCTCTGCTGGCTGATCCTGCAGGTCGCAATCCATCACCACCACCCAGTCGCCCCTGGCCAGCGCCAGGCCAGCGCGTATAGCCGCGTGCTGGCCAAAGTTACGCGACAGATCGACCCCGCGGATGCGCGGGTCAGCCTCCGCCAACTGCTGTATGACCTCCCAGGCACCATCAGGGGAAGCGTCATTGACGAAGATGATCTCATACTCTTCGGTAATGGCGGCAAGACTTTCAGCCAGCTCGGCACAGAGCGCAGGCAGAATCGTCGCGCAACCGTAAACGGGGGAGACTACAGAGAGATGGGGCGATATCTTTGTCATAGAAACCGAGTTTTTCAGCATCCTGTACGGAGCATGAGACAGATGCGAACAATGGTACAATCAAATCCAAACTGCTGCATCTTTGGATACTCGATCAATTTCTCACTATAGGGGCTGCCCCTCCTTAACGGACTAAACTCAGCAAGCACTCTGCCCATCACCCCATCATGAAGCCGATTAAGCTGCCTAAATCCGTCAAGGCCACTGTTTCGATCGCCCTGCTCGCCGGTCTGCTCTACCTGCTTGACTGGCAACGATTGGCCAGCCTCGACCTCTATGCGCTGCTCTATATCTCTATCGGCATGGCCGGCACTCTCGGCCTCGACCTGTTTCTGGCGCTTCGGTGGCAGCTGCTACTCAAGCAGAAAAGCGCCCGAGGACTGCCACTAAGCACAGCCTATCAAGGTTATCTGATAGGCGCCTTTTTCAACATCTTCATGCCCGGCGCTATCGGCGGCGACCTGATGCGCATCAACCACGCCATGTCGCATACAGGGATCAATCTGAAAACCTCCGGACTGATCATCTTCATGGAGCGACTGTTCGGCGTCGGCGCCTTGCTCAGCCTGTTTGTTTTCGGTCTGCTGATGGGGGGCGCCGACCTGCCCCATATCGATTTCGGCCAGTATCAGATCCATCTGCTGATTGTTGCGGTTGCACTGCTGAGCCTGATAATCATCTTCGCCTCCCGCAGATTTCGACTGCCCCTGCACGCCGCCATCGCCGCCTTTCTGCTCAGTCTGCTGGCACAGGGCAGCGATGCTTTGCTCTCCTGGCTGATTCTCTCCTACCTGCTCCCGGACACCCCGTTCTTCTGGCTGCTGATCGCCATGCCGATAGCCTTCATCACCACCCTGTTGCCGATCTCCCTGGGGGGGCTTGGCGTGCGGGAAGGCACCCTGGTTGGCGTACTGGCACTGTTCGGCGTAGATCCCTCCTCCGCCATCCTCTTCTCCTTCATGGTCTATCTCAGCAAGGTGCTGGTCGGTATGATTGGCGGTATCATTCTCAATCTCAGTCGAAGCAGCGAACAACTCCAGTCAAGATGACACAAGTAACCAGTGGACTACGCGCCATCCTCTCCCATGCCAGCGTCTACCAGTGGCTGCAGGATCTGCTGGGCAAAAAGAACCGGCATATCTTTGTTGATCAGTTTATTCGGGCGACGGCAGGCAACCGGCTGCTGGATGTCGGTTGCGGCACAGGAAATCTGCTCAACTATCTACCGGATGGTGTGAACTATGTGGGAATGGACCTCTCCAGTGACTACATCACCGCCGCCCGGAACGAACATGGTGAGAAGGGCCATTTTGTCTGCGCCAATGTCGCCGATCTGGACTACGAGGCTCTAGGCAAACCCGACATAGTCGTTGCCAAAGGGCTGCTGCACCACCTCTCAGACGATGAGGTCCACGACCTGTTTACCAGCATCGCCTCGGTGGCAAAACCCGAGACCCGCCTCGTCACCCTCGACCCTTGCTACCTCGATGGCGGTAACCCGCTGGCCAATTGGGTCATATCCAGGGACCGGGGCCAGAATGTTCGTAAACCCGAAGCCTACAGGCAACTGGCAACGAAACATTTCCAACAGGTCGACCTTGAAGTCCGTACCGACCTGCTGCGCATCCCTTACAGCCACGCCATTCTGCAGTGCAGTGGACCATTATGAATAACCCCATTCCCTTCAACCGCCCGGCCTGGGCCGGCAACGAAACCGAACTGATCGCCGAAGCCTTTGAAAACGGCTGGGTGGCTGGAGACGGCCCTTTCACCAAGCGGGTCCAGGCGCTGCTGGAACTGCAGTTGATCGATACCGAGAAGGTGCTGCTGACCACCTCCTGCACCCATGCGCTGGAGATCGCCGCGATCCTGCTCGATCTGCAGCCGGGCGACGAGGTAATCGTGCCCTCCTATACCTTCGTCTCCACCGCACTGGCCTTCCTGATGCATGGCGCAATCCCCGTGTTTGCCGACATCCGTCCCGACACCCTGAACATGGACGAGACCAAACTGGAGGCACTGATTACCGACAACACCCGCGCCATTGTGCCGGTCCACTACGCCGGTGTCGGCTGCGAGATGGATGAGATCATGGCCATCGCCAAGGCCCATAACCTGATCGTCATCGAGGACAACGCCCACGGCCTCTACGCCAAATACAAGGGCCGCCATCTGGGCACCATCGGTCACATAGCGACCCAGAGCTTCCATGAGACCAAGAACATCACCTGCGGCGAGGGTGGCGCCTTGATTATCAACGATCCGACCTATATCGAGCGGGCTGAGATCATCCGCGAGAAAGGCACCAACCGGGCGCGTTTCTTCCGTGGCCAGATCGATAAATACACCTGGGTGGACAGGGGGTCGAGCTATGTCATCTCCGACATTCTGAGCGCCTTCCTGTTCGGACAGCTCTCCCACGTCGACTCGATTCAGGCCCGCCGCAAGCAGGTCTGGGAAAACTACCGTGAGGGGTTGACCGACTGGGCTACAGACCGGCGGATCGGCATGCCCACCATCCCCGCCCATTGCGAGCAGGCCTACCACATGTTCTACCTGCTGATGCCGTCGCTGGAAGCACGCAGCGCCTTCATCCGGCATCTCAAGACACAGCAGATCTCCGCCGTCTTCCACTATCTGCCGCTGCACGACTCGGATATGGGACAGGCCGAAGGACGTGCGCCCCTCGGCTGCCCGGTTACCCGGGATGTGGCCGACCGGCTGGTGCGCCTGCCTTTCTATACCGATATGGATGAGGACAGCCAAAAGCGGGTGATAGAGGTAATCAAAACGTACCCAACCAGCGGGTGATTATCACAAGGGGGCGGAGTGACTCAGGAGCCCCAACAATCCATCAATGTGAAACTATTGCCCAGAAGGTTCTGAAGATAATCTGCAGGTCGAACCATAAGCTGCGCTGCTCCACGTAAGAGACATAGTAGCCGAGCTTGATCGGCATGATCTCGTTGAGGTAGGTGGCAACCGGATCGTCCACCCCCTCCAGCATGGCGTTCTCATTACGGAACTCGATGGACGCAAGATCGGTAATACCAGGGGGAACCGAAAGCACCTTATCGCGGATTTCTGCGGGGTAGTGGGCCACATACTCCGGCACCTCGGGGCGCGGCCCCACCAGACTCATCTGCCCCATCACCACATTGAAGAGCTGGGGCAGTTCATCCAGCTTCGACTTGCGCAGGAATTGCCCGCTGCGAGTTATGCGCGGATCGGCCCCCACTGTCACCTTCGGTCCCAGCGTCTCGGCATCGACTCGCATACTGCGAAATTTCAGCAGTGCGAAAGAGACACCACCACGACCCACCCGCTGCTGGCGAAACAGCACCGGCCCTGGACTATCGAGCCGCACCCAAAGTGCGATCACAGCCATCAGCGGCAGCAACAACAACAGTCCCGGCAGAGTCAGTAGCAGATCGAAGAGACGCTTGGCTATCACCGGCAGGCATCCTGCAGAATAACCGTTGCAGCCTCGATCACCCGTTGCTGGTCCGCATCACTCATGGCCGGGAATAACGGCAGGCTGACACATTCAGCGAAGACCTGTTCGGCAACGGGAAAGTCGACGGCATCAAGCTGGTAAGTATCGCGCCAATAGGGGTGACGATGGAGCGGGATAAAATGCACGCTGGTGCCTATGCCCCGCTCGGCCATCAGTTCGATAAACCGGTCACGGTCGATGGTCAGCTCCCCCGTCTGCAGACGCAGCACATAGAGGTGCCAGGCATGGAGATCATCGGGACGTTTAACAAACGGCAACCGTACCGGCAGGTCGGCAAAAGCAGCATCGTAACGCTGCGCCATCAGTTCACGCCGCTGACGGAAGGCCTCGGCCCGCTTCAGCTGATGCAGACCCAAAGAGGCGGCGATATCGGTCATATTGTATTTATAACCGGGCGCAGCCACCTCGTAATACCAGGCGGGTTTATCTGAGGTATACCGGTCGAAGACATCCTTGCTGATACCGTGCAGGCGCATCACCCGCACCCGCTCGGCGATAGCATCGTCGTCGGTCACCACCATGCCGCCTTCACCGGTGGCGATAGTCTTGGTTACGTAGAAACTATAGACCGTGGCATCCCCCAGAGTACCGATCCTGCGACCCTTATAGGTCGCCGGCAGGGCGTGGGCTGCATCCTCAACCAATCTGACACCATGCTGTTCAGCCAGCGCCAGCAGTTCATCCATCTCGCAGGCCTGACCGGCAAAGTGGACCGGCATTATCGCCTTCACCTCCGGGTGATTTTTCAAGGCATCTTCCACCTGATCCACCGAGATATTGAGGGTCTGTGGATCGATATCGACAAACAGCGGATCAGCCCCCAGATAGCGGATCACTTCCGCTGTGGCGGTAAAGGTAAAGGTGGTGGTAATCACCTTATCGCCCGGACCTATGCCGATCGCCTCCAGGGCAAGGTGCAGACCGGCAGTGGCGGAGTTGACCGCAATGGCGTGGCGGGCGCCGACAAAGTCGGCAAAATCGGCTTCGAATTTTTTCGTCTTGGCACCCGTGGTCCACCAGCCGGAACGCAGGGTGTCCACCACCTCCTTTATCTCGTCTTCGCTGACGCTGGGCAGAGCAAAAGGCAGGAAATCGTCTCTGTTCATCCAATCAAAACCTGTTTTTGGGGTGGGCGCGAAAAAATGGCGCCATCTTAAGCAAGCGCCCGCTGATTGTCATTTCTGTTCTTAGGTTCGTACTCAGCCACAAGAAGAAATCTCATCCCTCGATTGCAAGTAAGTGCTCCGTTGGTTGAGATCTCTCCCTGCGGTCGAGATGACAGGATTCAGCTTAGCTGAACCAGGGCCGTAACAGCGCAAGCGCATCCTCCACCCCTGTAGTTGGAGTGGGTTCTGGTCTTGGCGCCTCCAACATCGACTCAATCGCCGATTTCAGCGGTTCCGGCCGCCACTCTGCCTGGGTCAATTGCCTGAACGGAATCCGCTCAGCCACCCACTCAACCAGCCAGCGGCTCTCCGGCCACTCATTTCTGGCCGCCGAAAGCAGTGGTAAACCATTCGCCGCCGCCTCGGTAAAGCTGTTGTAACCCGGCTTGGTGATCATCAGGTCGCAGGATGCCATCAGATCGATGAATGCAATCCCCTCGGGAACGGTGAAAAAATCACAACGTTCCGCCCCAATGATCTCCGGCACCAGCCAAACCACTCCCTCAAGCAGTGGAAGCGCATCCGCAGCAACCGCTCCGCTCACGCCTCCAAACTGCAAAAGACCGATACGACTCTCACTGGGCAGACCGAGACGCGCGATAATTTCTTCACGATGTGGCTTGCCCCTGATTGCCAACGGACCTATCGGATGGCTATTGGGCAGCCACGCCATAGGCATCGAAGGCGCAGGCCGCAAAAACAGGTCAGCCTGCTGATAGGCCCGCTGTATATCCTGCAGGCAATCTTCCAAGGGTGTGCTCGCCACTGGGCCTTCATGAAGGATATCAAACCAGGTCAGTGAGCAGAGCCCCACCGTGGGGATGCCCAGATCCTTTGCCGCAACCAGAGGTAACCAAGGCACATCGGCGAGCAGAAGATCCGGCGCCGCCGACTCCAGCAAGGCCCGTTGCCGCTTCAGTCTTTCAGCGGAATCCTGATGGAAAAGCCGATAGGCCTCATGAGAGGCCTGCCAGTCGGCGGTCAATGGATTTTCCATCACCATGCCCACATCACAGGCCTCGGCAAGCAATTCGAAGGGTCCGTCTATTCTGCTGCGGATAAATTCCGTCGGCAGGTCGCCCTGAATCACTACCTGAAGGCCGGGTAGATCGCGGCGCAGTCCGTTGATCACCGGCGCGATCTGTGCGAGATGCCCATAACCGTGGGCAGAGACCGCAACAAAGAGTCTAGACATCTGGTTTACACATCCAGCGAGTAGTCATCAACCTTCCCTCTCCCGCAGACGGGCGTGGCTGAGGCCAGCCAGATAGACCGCCGTCAGAACGACATAGAAGCTGCCTTCCCCCCTATCCATCAGGAAGGAGTTGAAGAGACAGCCCACAGTCATCGCCGCCACCAGGGCCTGGGAGGGACCACGAAAGAGCGGGTCGACTTGAGAAGAGAGCCGCCAGTGATTGTAGAGCAGCAGCAGGAAGAGCAGCAGACCCACCAGCCCCAGCTGCACGGTGATATTCAGATATTCGTTGTGGGGATTGTCGGACAACAGCTCTAACCCCTTTTGCCGAACCAGTTCGGCATACTCAACCGAAAAACTGCCGCTGCCCGTTCCGACCAGCAGATGACGGCCAATCAGCTCCAGTGAGTTGCCATACATCTCCAAACGATTACCCACCAGCTCACGATCACGGGAATTGTCACTGAACGCGTCCAAACGCTGCAAGGTCAGATCGACCCGGCTGCTGAAGTTTTCCGAAAATTGGTAGGAAAGCAGACTGATCAACACAATAACCAGCCCTCCCGCAAGCAGGCCGCGCCAGTTCAGATACTGCACGGCGGCCAACAGAATCAGCACCAGCAGAACCAGTTGGCCGGTGCGCCCACCAACCAGCAGCAGCACATTGATCAGCGCCAGACCAAGCAACAAACCCCAAAGCCAGCGCCAGCGACCACTATCCCGCATAAATCGATCAAACAGCAGGTAGGCGGTGAAAGCCATAAAGAAATTCTGTGCAATACGCCCTCTGAACACTGTGTTAGGGAACAACTTTGTAGCCTGGGGAATCAGGTCAGCATACATGCCCCAAGAGGCGACCAGGGTAAGCAGCATCGCCAACAGAAAGCCGTTGGCCGCACGCTTTTGCCAAAGGCGGCTGTCGAGCAGCGAAATCAAAAGGGGGATATAGAGCAGCTTGAGATACTTGCCCGATTTGTCCAACGCCTCATCCATCCCGGCACTGCTGTAGAGCAGCCCCAGAGCAAAAGCCAGCAGCAGAAGGAGCGACCAGCGAGTCAGTGGACTTTCCCGCATCCTCCGCCATTTGTTGCTGTATCCGCCGCCCAGCAGCCAGAAAATCAGCAGCAGGCCCATCGCGACTGTGAGCCATGCGGTGGGCATCGGCACACTAAAAGCGGCGAACACCGCCATGCCCCGGGCAGCCAGATCAAACCGCTGCTGCCATTGACGCCAAGTCATCATGATTCGTTCAAACACTCCTGGTAGGGGTCGCGAAATGGACCATGATAGAATCACTCCTCAACAAAGAGAAGCACCAGACAAGGACATGCGAAAAAACATCATTCCTGCTCGATTCCAGTCCCAGGGCACGGCTCTGATTCACGACACTCTGATGGTGCCCATCGCCTGGACCCTTGCTTTCTGGCTGAGGTACAACCTCGGAATTCTGCCGGTTGAATTTTTTGATGAGGGCTTAAAGGCCCTGCTGATCATTCTTCCGGTACAGCTTGGCGCATTTATCGCTTTCGGCCTCTACCGGGGAATCTGGCGTTTTTCCTCTCTGCCGGATCTTCTCAGAATCCTCAAAGCGGTTGCGGTTGGCAGCGCCATAGGTATGGCCCTGCTCTTTGTGATCACACGGGCAGAGGAGATACCCCGCTCCGTTCCCGTCATCTACACCCTTCTACTGCTGCTGCTGCTCAGCGGCTCAAGAATGATCTACCGCTGGCTGAAGGACAACCGGCTCTCTCTCTCCTCCGGTCAGCGCGTACTTATCGTTGGTGCCGGAAAGGCGGGGGAGATGCTGGCCAGAGACATTCTGCGCAACCGCCACGACGCCTTTCAGCCCATGGCATTTGCAGACGACAACCCACGGCATCAGGGACGGGACATTCACGGCATACCCGTCGCCGGCGGCTGTGATTCCATCCCGGCATTAACCGAGCAATACGAAATCGACATCATCATGCTCGCCCTGCCGTCAGCCACTTCCTCACAAATGCGCCGGGTGGTCGAGTTTTGTGAACAGGCCCACATACCCTTCCAGGCGGTGCCGCAACTCAACGATCTGATGTCCGGCAATGTGCAGATCAACGACCTCCGTGAGGTCTCCATCGAGGACCTGCTGGGACGCGAACCAGTCTCGCTTGACTGGCCAGCCATCGAGCAGGCCCTGTCGAACAAAACCGTGTTGATCACCGGCGGCGGCGGATCAATCGGCTCGGAGCTCTGCCGCCAACTGGCCCGGCTAAAACCTACTCGGCTGGTGATCCTGGAGCAGAGTGAATTCAATCTCTACTCCATCGAGATGGAACTGCAGAAGGCCTTTCCCGATCTGGAACTGGAGTGCCACCTTGGCGACGTCACCGACCGTCCCTATGTCGATGATGTTTTCACCCGGCACCGCCCGGATGTCATCTTCCACGCCGCCGCCTACAAACATGTTCCCATGCTCGAACCCCAGCTTCGTCAGGCGATGCGTAATAATGTGCTCGGCACCCGTAATGTTGCTGAAGCGGCAGACCAGTTCAACAGCAGCTTCTTTGTACTGGTCTCCACCGACAAGGCGGTCAACCCGGCCAACATCATGGGCGCCAGCAAACGCGCGGCGGAGATTTTCTGCCAAAATCTCAATGCACACTCCAACACCCGGTTTATCACCACCCGTTTCGGTAACGTGCTCGGCTCAGCGGGGAGCGTGATTCCCCTCTTCCGCAAGCAAATCGCCACGGGCGGGCCGGTCACAGTGACTGATCCCCGCATGGAGCGTTACTTCATGACTATCCCGGAGGCCTGCCAGCTGATCATGCAAACGGTGGTGCTTGGGGATGGCGGTGAGATCTTTGTGTTGGATATGGGCGAACCTGTAAAGATCAGCTATCTGGCTGAACAGATGATCCATCTCTCCGGTAAAAAACCGGGAGAGGATATCAAAATCGAGTATATTGGCCTGCGCCCGGGAGAAAAACTGTTCGAGGAGCTGTTCCACGAAAAAGAGGCGCTCGACAAGACCCGGCACGAAAAGGTGTTTCTGGCGCGCCACCGCAAGGTGGACTGGGAGGGTCTCAATGAGACCATGAAAACGGTTGCAGAAGCCTGTGAATCCATGGACATCCAGCAACTGGACAAGGCGCTGCACTCCCTGGTGCCGGAGCACGGCCCCCAACCGAACGGGCAGTCCGGCAGCAACGGAGCGGATATCATCTATCTGAAAAAATAGCCGCCGCTCAGGGGATCTCGACCTTCGTCTCCGGGAGCGCCACCTGCAGCGCCTCTTTCAACGCCCGCTTGGCCTCGTCATCACCATGCACCAGACGCACCTCTGCGGGTCGCCTGCGCATACCTTTCACAAATCGCACCAGTGAATCCCTGTCGGCATGGGCCGAATAACCGCCCAGAGTATAGACACCTGCCCTGATGGTGTAGCGTTTCTCGTCGAAAAAGACATAACCGCCTTCCGGCCCGTAGCGCTGAATGGCTCTTCCCGGCGTGCCTGCCGCCTGATACCCCACAAACACCACATCGGTACGGGAATCACCGATCAGCGCCTTGAGATAATTGACGATTCGTCCCCCGCTGCACATGCCGCTGGCGGCCAGCACGATAGTCGGGCGGGCCGTCTTTTTCAGATAGTTGACGGCAGCCAGATGGTCCTGATGCTCTCTGATCGTCGTCATCTGCTCGAAACTGAGGGGATGACGACCCTGCATGAGGCGGCGTTTTGCCTCCCGGTCCCAGAACGGTTGCAGACGCCGGTAGACCTTGGTGAATTCACTGGCCAGCGGCGAGTCGACGATGACCTCCACATCATCCCAATCGATATTCCGACCCGCCTTGCGGCCACGACACTGGTGGAGAATCGCCTCCAGTTCATAGAGCAGTTCCTGGGTGCGTCCAATGCTGAAGGCGGGAAACAGGATCACACCCCGGTTTTCAAAGCAGCGCTCCACCACCGCCTGCAGCCTATTACGGCGCTCCCGGCGACCTTCATGCAAACGATCGCCATAGGTGCTTTCAAGCACCAGCAGATCCGCTGAATAGGGAGGCTTTGGGGCGGGCAGCAGAGGTGCATAGGGGGCGCCCAGGTCTCCTGAAAAGATGATCTTCTTTTGCTCGCCGGCAACCTTGGCCAGACATTCGATATAGGCGGAGCCAAGAATATGTCCGGCAGGCTGGAAACGAATTTTCAGGAAAACCCCGGTGGAGGCAGGCAGAACCACTGCCCACTGAGCATATCCAAGGGGTTTGAGTCTCTTTTTGATGCGTTTGAGGAAACGGCGGATCAACCCTTCGTTACGGGTAACACCGATTCGCAAGGCATCTTCGAGCACCAGGGGCAGCAGCTCGGCGGTGGGTTCGGAGCAGTAGATCGGCCCATCGAATCCTGCCCCGATCAGCCAGGGAATGCGCCCGACATGGTCGATGTGGCAATGCGTCACCAGCAGCGCACGCACTTGGCGGATGTCGAAGTCAATCTCCAGCTGATCCGCGTGGGCACCACCGGGGGAGGCCTCTTCCCCCTGAAACAGGCCACAGTCGATGAGTACGCTGTTTCCAGCACCGACAAACAGTTCGTGGCAGGAACCGGTAACGCCTGTCACCGCTCCGTGGTGAATGATCTGAAACGCGTCCATGCGTGAAATCAGCGAACCAGACCGGCCTCCACTTCATCCCTTTTGGCTTTGCCTTCAAGTGCTTCGATCAGCGCCAGGGAAAAGTCCATTGCCGTACCCGGCCCACGGGAGGTGATTACCTTTCCGTCCGCGATCACCGGCTGCAGGTTCACATCCACGCCCGGCAGATCCATCCCGTCCAGCACACCGGGATAGCTGGTGGCGGATCGGCCCTCCAGCAGTCCGGCGCTGGCCAGCACCTTGGGGGCGGCACAGATTGCCGCGGTGTAACCCCCCTCCCCCGCAAGGCGCTGCAGCAGACGGTGGATGCGCGGATCCTGATCCAGGTAGTCTGCACCGGGCAGTCCGCCGGGCAGTACGATCATATCGAACGACTCGTCAACAACGGCGTCGAGGGTGGTGTCAGGCAGGATGGTCAAGCCTTTAGAGGCTTTGACCGGTTGATCGTCGAGACCGGCCGTCACCACTTCCACCCCGGCACGGGTCAGTAGATCGGTGATGGTGGCGGCTTCGAGTTCTTCACAGCCTTGGGCGAGGGGGACGAGGACGCGTGCCATAATCTTCTCTCCTGGTTTGTCAGATGCGAGGCCGGCACAAGCTGCACCCCCTCGCGTTCGAGCAGCGGTAACATCTCCGCCAGAATCTCCAGGGTCTCCGGATGCGGATGACCGATGCCGACGGCACTGCCGTCTCTCTTTGCCAGACGGATCAGATTTTGGAACTGCATCCGGATCGCCGCCGGATCCCGTTCGTTGTCGAGAAAGACTTTGCGCCGCGTGACGGCCACCAGATTCTCCCTGGCCACCGTTTCCGCCTGGGTCTGATCGGTGGTGCGACTGTCGATAAAAAAGAGGTCCGAATCTCTGAGTGCTGCCATCAGCCAACGCATCGCCTCAACATCACTGGTCATTCGGCTGCCCATATGGTTGTTGATGCCGGCCACATACGGGATCGATGCGAGATCCTCTGCGAGTGTCAGGACAAAGGCATCCCGCTCCATGTCCATCGTCAGACCGCCCGCACCCAACGGATTGTCTTCGTTCGACTCCATGGGCAGATGAAGCATCACCTCTCTCTCAGTGGCGTGGGCGATACCGGCCTGCACTTTGGCAAACGGGGTGTGGGGCAGGAACGAGTAAGTGATGGCGCCCGGCAAGGCCAGTGCTGCCTCACCGGCTTCACGCCGGTTGCCCATATCATCGATGATCAGCGCGATATAGACGGGGGATCTCCCGATCCCCTCTGCATCATCCGCCTGAGCCCCCGGCACGAGAATGGCGGCAATCCCCAGCAACAGGAGTGAACATGTTTGCCGGAGGCCGCTCATCAGCCTGCCTTGCGTTTTTGCAGTATCGTCAACCCTTTCAACAGGTTGAGCGCTTCACTAAGCTGGTAGTCCCGGGCCGCCAAAGAACCCTTCTTCTCTTTGTCGTCCTTATTCTTCCCTGCCTGTTTTTTTGCTTTCCCATTGCCGTTTTCCAGATGACCGGAAAGGTCGGCCTCTTTCAACGGTTTCACACCATTGCCTTTCGACGCGGATACCTCCACATCCTCCAGCTCGATGTCGGGCTTGATGCCCTCCGCCTGGATGGATCGGCCTGAAGGGGTAAAGTATCGCGCAGTGGTCATTTTCACTGCTGTGTGTTGATTGATCGGGATAATGGTCTGCACCGAGCCCTTGCCAAAGGTCTGCTTGCCCATGATGACCGCACGGTTGTGATCCTGCAGCGCACCGGCAACGATTTCCGAGGCCGACGCAGATCCGGAGTTGACCAACACCACGATGGGCGCGCCCTTGAGCACATCGTCCGGCGCAGCCTCAAAGCGCAATGCCGAGTCGCTCACTCTGCCTTCAGTATAGACGATCAGCCCCTGTTCCAGAAAAGCATCGCTTACTGACACCGCCGCATTGAGTACACCGCCGGGGTTATTGCGCAGATCGAGTACCAATCCCTTCAACCCTTCCTTTGCAGACTCATCCAGCTTGCGTACCGCCTTCAGCATGTCATCGGTGGTATGCGACTGAAACTGGGAGATGCGCACATAGGCAAAGCGCTCATCCAGCAGTCGGCTCTTGACGCTGGTCACCTTGATGACCGCACGCACCACCTCGATCTTCAGGGGCTTTTCGGCCCCTTTCCGGGCAATTGTCAGGACAAGGCTGCTACCGGGTTTGCCGCGCATCAGGTTGACGGCCTCGTTCAGGGAGAGCCCCTTCACCGGCGTATCATCCAGTCGCACAATCAGGTCACCGGCAAGCACGCCCGCCCGCTGTGCCGGGGTATCGTCGATGGGAGAGATAACCTTGATGAAGCCATCCTCCATGCCCACCTCTATGCCGAGACCACCAAATTCACCACTGGTGCCGACCCGCAGCTCTTTGTACTCCTCTTCATTGAGGTAACTTGAGTGGGGATCAAGATCGGAGAGCATGCCGCGAATTGCACTCTCCAGCAGTACCTTGTCTTCCACCGGCTCCACATAGCTGGCCTTGATGCGGCCGAAGATGTCGGCAAAGGTGCGCAGCTCCTGCAGCGGCAACTCGACGGCCTCCTTTTCCGGTTGGGCAGCGGCATATCCCGCCACCGATAAACCCATCCCGAAGACAGCACCGAGGCTTAGTACAATAAAGCTGTGAAACGAAGACTTCATCCCATTCATCCTGCTAACATCGCCCTTTGGCGATAAAAATTCAATAGTCGGTTCAGACTGATTAAGACCGCTTCCACACAACATAGTGCAACCTGGCTTTGTGGAAAGCCTGTAGGATGTCGGTGAACTTGTGAACCGCATCCTACACCCTATTGTTTGTTGCGTGTGGGCGAACCACACTGACTCGCTTGCCTTTGGTACGCCTGCACCACTTCTTTGGGTTCACCGCCGCGCCATTATGACGAATGCCAAAGTAGATCCCTGACGTACTGCGGCCACCACTGCTACCCACCAACGCCACCACCTCTCCCGGTTCGACCCACTCGCCCGTCTCCTTGAACAGACTCTGGTTGTGACCGTAGAGACTCATATAACCATCACCGTGATCGACAATCAGCAGCAGTCCAAAACCCCGCAGCCAATCGGCAAAGGCCACGCGCCCATAATGCACCGCCTTGACCTCCCGCCCCTCGGGCGCAGATATCAGCACACCGTCCCCGCGCAGTTCTCCAACCTTCCTGGGGGAACCGAAACTGGCCGCCAATCTGCCTTTTGAGGGCCAGGGCAGGCGGCCTTTAAGTTTACCGAACGGCTTATGTGCAAGGCGCTCCATCGGGATGTCCGCCAACGCCTCCTGAATATTCGCCAGCAGAGATGAGAGTTGCTTCTCATTGGCCTTGAGCTGATCCAGCTCCTGTCCCTTATTGCGAAGGCGCAGATTGAGCGCAGCTATCACCCGCTCCCGGCCAACCCGAGTCCGCTCCAATTGATCTCGCTCCACCGCCTCCCTGGCCTGCAGTTGTTGCAGTCGCTGCTCCTCTTCTGTGAGCGCCTGCTCGATTTTGGCCAGACGCTGCAGACTGTCGCGAATCAGGTTCATACGGGCCAGGCGCGCATCGTTGAGGTAATCGTAATACACCATCACCCGGCTGACCACGGCGGGATCCTGCTGATTCAACAGGATCTTTACCTTCTCCTGCCTTCCCATGACGTAGGCGGCCCGAATCTGCTGCTCCATCGTCTGGCGGTGAAAATCGAGTTGCAGCCGGGCGTCGGCCCGCTCCTGTTCCAACTCCGCCATGCGCTGACGCTGGCGATCGAGACTCACGACGATGACCCGGACTCGCCTGGCCAGATCACCTATACGCTCTTCGGTCTCCCGCAGTGCGCTGTTATGCCCCTGGCGCTCACCCTCCGCCGACTGCAACTGAGTCTGTAGTTGCTTAATACGGGCCTTGACCCGGGCCAGTTCCTCACTCTTTTGCTGCAGTTGCGCTTTTTCAGCCGCTACGGAGACGCCAGGTATCGCTGCGCACAGCACCAATGCCAGCAGCGTGGCGGCGCCACCGGCGCGTTGGATCACTCCGCCTCTTCCTCAAATCTGATCAGCGCATGCCCCTTCATCTCGCCGGGCTGGTCCAGTCCCATCAGTTTCAGCAGGGTCGGGGCGATGTCGCACAGGGCGCCACTCTCATCCAGAGTCCCCTCCCGGCCGATATAGATCAACGGCACCGGATTGAGCGTGTGGGCGGTATGGGGCTGGTGGTGGGAAAAATCCTCCATCTGCTCCGCATTGCCGTGATCGGCCGTAATCAGAACCTCTCCGCCCGCTTTGTGCAGTGCTTTCCTCACCCGCCCAAGACAGTGGTCGAGGGTCTCGATGGCCTGCTCCGCCGCCTCCTGAATACCGGTATGGCCCACCATGTCGGAGTTGGCATAGTTACAGATAATGACGTCATATTTGCCGCCACTGATCGCCTCCACCAGATGATCGGTTACCTCCTCCGCGCTCATCTCCGGCTTCTCGTCATAGGTCGCCACTCTGGGGGAGGGCACCAGAACGCGGTCCTCTCCTTCAAACGGCTCTTCTCGGCCGCCATTGAAGAAGAAGGTGACGTGGGCATATTTCTCCGTCTCCGCCAGCCTCAACTGGCGCATGCCCTGCTTTGCGATGTACTCGCCAAATCCGTTCTTGAGCCGTTGCGGCGGGAATGCAACGGGGATTTCGAAACCTTTGTGATACTGCGTCAGACTGACAAAAGCACCAAGCGGCGACCAGGCCTTGCGCTCGAAATCGGCAAAATCCTCCTCGATAAACGTGCGCGTCAACTGTCGCGCACGATCTGAACGGTAGTTGAGGAAGAACACCACATCGTCCTCTTCGATCCCCACCGGGGATCCGCCCTCGGGTACAATCGCCGTGGGTTTGACGAACTCATCGGTTTCACCTCGTGCATAGGCTTGCAGCAACCCTTCACAGGCGTCCGTCGCGCTGTAATCCGCAATACCCTGGGTCAGCAGATCATAAGCGATCTCCGTCCTGCACCAGCGGTTATCGCGGTCCATCGCGTAGTAACGACCCACGATACTGGCAATCCTGCCGGTGCCCAATTCGGTGAAGACATCGCTCATCGCCTTCAATGATGCCTCGGCGCTTTTCGGCGGCCTGTCGCGTCCATCCAGGAAGGCATGCAGATAAACCTTCTTTACACCCCGCTCAACCGCCAGTTTCACCATCGCGTGAATATGCTCTTCATGACTGTGCACACCACCGGGCGAAAGCAGACCGAGGATATGCACAGCCTTGTCCGTCTCCACAGCCTTGTCCACCGCGCTGGTGAGAGTCTGGTTGGAGAAGAAGGAACCGGTGCGAATGGAGCGGCTGACCCGGGTAAACTCCTGATAGACCACCCGGCCGGCTCCCAGGTTCAGATGACCCACTTCGGAGTTGCCCATCTGCCCGCCAGGCAGACCGACCGCAGCGCCGGAGGTGTGGATCAGGGTATGGGGATACTCTTTCCACAGCCGGTCCCAAACCGGCGTGCTGGCCGCAACTATTGCGTTTGCACTCTCGTCTTCTCTATATCCCCAGCCGTCCAATATGAGAAGGACGACAGGTTTTGGCTTATCCGTCATGACAAATCTCTTAACTTCTCTTTCGCTCTGCAACGGGAAGTCTATCCCATCAGGCTGCTTATAAACCTTTGCATTAAAACACTTTTCAAATTTTCAGGCCAGAATGGCCCATCCGGACATCGACCAGCCTATCAGGGAAAACCCGAACAAATCAGGGGGTTCTCAAGCCCTATTAAAACAGCGTATTATTGTATTAGTTATTAATAAGGTCATTTCCATGGAACACAAATTCGGTAAACCCAACAAACCCGTACTGAATGCCGAGACGGCCGAATTCGATGCCCTGTTTGCCACTGACGACGATATCGACCGTGCCTCCCGCTCGCTGAAGGCCATGTCCCATCCGTTGCGACTGAAGATCCTCTGCACCCTGGGTGATCAGGAGATAAGCGTCCAGGAGATCGTCGATCAGGTCGGCACGTCCCAGAGCAATATCTCGCAGCATCTTGCCATCCTGCGCGACAAAGGCATTCTCGCCTCACGAAAAGATGCCAACCGGGTCTACTACCGGGTCAGTGATTTTCGCACTTTGCGGCTGATCGGCATGATGCGCGAAGTCTTCTGCACTCACGCCTAGTACGCCTTGTCATACGCAGTTTTTAAGCTCCGGGTTACCCCGGAGCTTGTTCCTGTTATACACTTCCCCACTTTCCAAACTCTTTCTGGTTTATTAGAGGCCCCTGAATGCTGCAACAACTCATCGAGTTCTCCACCAACCACCTGATCCTGGTGCTGGCACTGTTGGCGGTTGGCGGGCTACTGGTCCATAACCTGCTGCAGGGCAACAAGGGCGCCGTTGATCCGACCGGCGCCACTGTAATGATCAACCATCAGGATGCTGTGGTGCTTGACGTTCGTCCCGCCGCCGATTTCCAAAAAGGCCATATCATCAACGCCATCAACATTCCCATGAACGGTTTTGCCAACCAACTCGGTTCTCTGGAAAAACACAAGGACCAGCCGATCATCGTCAGCTGCCGCTCCGGCGCCCAATCCGCAGGCGCGTCCCAAACACTGCGCAAAGCGGGATTTGAACAGGCTTTTAATCTGCGCGGCGGCATCCTGGCGTGGCAGAGCGCCAACCTGCCGATAACGCGTAAAAAATAAAATTTTCACGAAAACGAAGGAATCAGCATCATGTCCGAAGCGAAACAAGAGCAGCCGAACCGAGAGCTCTCTATACAACGCATCTATCTGAAAGACGTCTCATTTGAAACACCAAACTCTCCGTCCGTCTTCCAGCAGGAGTGGAAACCGGAGACCAACGTCAACATGAATACCGAGGTCAACACCTTGAGTGAGAACGTCTATGAAGTCGTTCTCAATGTTACCGTAACCACCAAGGTCGGCGAGCAGACAGCCTATCTCGCGGAAGTGCAACAAGCGGGAATCTTCTCCATCAGCGGCTTTTCTGACCAGGAGATGGGCGCAGTTGTCGGCTCTTACTGCCCCAACCTGCTCTTCCCCTATGTGCGTGAAGCGATCTCCGACATGGTTACCAAGGGCAGTTTCCCGCAGATGATCCTGCAGCCTGTCAATTTTGATGCCCTCTATGCCCAGCACCAGCAGGAACAGGCGAAAAAAGTGGCGGAAAACGACAGTGGTCAGACCCATTAAGCCATCTGACACCTCCATCGCCGTACTGGGAGCGGGATCCTGGGGAACAGCCCTGGCTATTCTGCTCAGCCACAACCAGTACGATGTGCGACTCTGGGGACACCTCCCGGAGGAGATCGAACGCCTGCAGCAGGATCGCCAGAACCACCAGTTTCTGCCCGACATTCCCTTTCCGGAATCTCTGAGACCGGAAACCGATCTCGACAAGACGCTATCCGGAGTATCAGAAGTGCTGGTGGCTGTGCCAAGCCATGCTTTTAGTACTGTTGTACAGACCATTGCCCCACTGCTGGCGCCTGGCGTCGGCGTCTCCTGGGCAACCAAGGGATTCGAGCCCGGCACCCAGCGCCTGCTCTCCGATGTCGCCAGCGACATCCTGCAACGCCCCGAACTTGCGGTCATCTCGGGTCCCACCTTTGCCGGCGATGTCGCCCGCGGCCTGCCCACAGCGGTCACCGTCGCTTCGGAATCCAACGCCCATGCAGAGAGAGTCGCCGCCTATCTGCACGCATCCTGGTTTCGCGCCTACACCAGTCACGACATCACCGGCGTACAGGTCGGCGGCGCCAGCAAAAATGTATTGGCCATTGCCGCCGGCATTGCGGACGGTCTCGGTTTCGGCGCCAACACCCGTGCCGCACTGATTACCCGTGGTCTCGCAGAGGTCATGCGGCTTGGCCAGTCCCTCGGGGGCAAGACGGAAACCTTCATGGGGCTGGCTGGCCTCGGCGACCTGGTACTCACCTGCACCGACAACCAATCGCGCAATCGGCGCATGGGGCTTGCCCTCGCCCGTGGCCTGACCATCGCGCAGGCAAAAGAGGAGATCGGCCAGGAAGTGGAGGGTGTACAGACCGCCTCCGAGGTCTACCAGCTTGCCCGCAAGATGGACGTTGAGATGCCGATCTCGGAGCAGGTCTACAAGGTGCTCTATGAAGATTTGCCGCCGAAGGAGGCGGTTCACAACCTGCTCGACCGGCGCCAGAGGGCTGAGGACTAGCCAGTTCGCTCCTGGGTGATGGGGTCGGAGTCAAACCGCGCAAACAATAGTGGTTAAAACGACGTGATTGAGACGGTTTGACTCCGACCCCTGGCATTCATATGGCACCCTCAAAATCCTGCTGCCGCCAGGCCTCGTAGAGAATAATGGCAACGGCATTGGAGAGGTTTAAACTGCGATTTTCCGGTTGCATCGGGATACGCAACAGCTTCGAATCGTCCAGCTCATCCAACAGCGGCTGGGGCAGACCGCGACTTTCCGGCCCAAAGAGCAGGGCATCCCCCGGTGCAAACCCGACATCGGCATAGGCACGCCTACCCTTGGTTGTACAGGCAAAAAGACGGCTTGGAGCAACCTTCTGCAGGAAGGCCTGCAGCGAGGCGTGCTCCTGCAACTCCGCCCACTCATGGTAATCGAGTCCGGCCCGGCGCAGACGCTTGTCGTCGAGTTCGAAACCCAGCGGGTGAATCAGATGCAAATGGCTACCGCTATTTGCACAGAGGCGTATGATATTACCGGTATTTGGTGGAATCTCCGGTTCGTATAGAACGATGTGGAACATTCTGCTCCGTGTGACCTCAAGTTAGAAACAGATGCAAGTGACGATGACCCAAACTGACCCATCCCCTCTGGCGATAGAATTCTGCGGCATGCCCTTCAGCACCCCAATCGTGCTGCTCTCCGGCTGCGTCGGTTTTGGCGAAGAGTACACGCGAGTCAAAGGTTTTAGCAACCGCGACGCCGGTGCAGTCTGCCTCAAGGGCACGACCCTGGAGCCCCGCCCCGGCAATCGGCCTCACCGGGTCTACGAAACGCCGGCAGGTATGCTCAACGCCATCGGCCTGCAAAATCCCGGGGTGGACAAGGTGGTGAATGAGATCCTACCCAGCCTCGATTTCAGCGAAACCCGCTTCATCGCAAATGTCTCAGGCTCTTCGGTGGAGGAGTATCACGAGGTCACACGGCGCTTCGATGACTCCCCCATCGACGCCATGGAGATCAACATCTCCTGCCCCAACGTAAAGGAGGGCGGCGTTGCCTTCGGCAACGATCCCGCCATGTCCGCCCGAGTTGTGGAGGCCTGCCGCAAGGCCACCAACAAACCACTGATCACCAAGCTCTCACCCAATCAGACCGACATCGCCGGCAACGCAAAGGGCTGCATCGAGGCCGGCAGTGACGCCTTCTCGGTGATCAACACCCTGATGGGCATGGCCATCGACATCGAAAGCCGCACACCGGTCATCGGCAACAACCAGGGTGGACTCTCCGGCCCTGCCATCAAGCCGGTTGCCCTGCTCAAGGTTCACCAGGTCTATCAGGTCTGCCGGGATCACAATATCCCGATAATCGGGCAGGGCGGCATCACCACACCGGAAGACGCCATTGAATTCATTATCGCCGGGGCCAGCGCCGTAGGTATAGGTACAGCACTCTTCTACGATCCGCTGATCTGCAGCAAGATCAATAGCGGCATCGAGGCATATCTAGAGCGGCACGATCTGCCCTCGGTGGACCGGCTGGTCGGAACCCTGCAACTCCACCAGCAACCTACACCCAAGTGCGGCTGCTGAGCTTAACCGCCGACACGAAGCCATGGCAGTAACCGGCCAACATCCGCCAGCCGAAATTCTTGCCAAGCTCCATCCCTTGGAGGGGCTAAGTGAAGATCAGCTGAAACTGCTCTCTCATGCGCTCCATCTACGAACAGAGATCCGCGGCAAGAAACTCCTTTCGATGGGGTCCAGGGGCGCCTTCAGCCTCTATCTGCTAAAAGGCCGGGTAAAACTGGAAACCGCCGATGGCCATGTCTCTGAGATCGAAGCCGGTTCAGTTCAGGCGATGAACCCGATCGCTCACCTGATTCCCAGACAGTACGATGTCACCGTCGTTACACCTATCGTATATTTTCTCATCGACAACCGTCTCCTGGACGGCTTGACCAATGACAGCCTTGAAACCCTGGCAAGTGAAGAGCTCGCCTCCCTCAACGGTCAATACGAAAAAGACGAAACAGAAAACCGGCTCTCCCAGGCACTGCTGACGGATCTGCAAAACGACCGGTTGATCCTTCCCAGTCTGCCCGATGTTGCCATCAAAGTCGGGCGCGCCATCGAAGACGAGGATACCGATGCCGAGCACTTGGCCAGGATAATCCAGAGCGATCCGGTTATCACCACAAAACTGATCCGCGCAGCGAACAGTGCACTCTATGCCGGCCTGTCGCCCTCCGCCAGCTGCACTGCCGCCATCATCCGCCTGGGAAACTCAACCACGCACAAGCTGGTTCTCACCTTTGCACTGCGCGAACTCTTCAAAGCGCACTCCAGAGTGCTGCAGGACGAGATGCGAAAACTGTGGAAACACAGTACACAGGTGGCGGGCATCTGCTTCGTACTGGCCAAACTTTCACGACGCTTCAATCCGGAACACGCATTGCTGGCGGGACTTCTGCACGACATAGGTGAAGTGGCCATCCTGAGTTATGCAGAGAATTTTCCCGAAATCGCCAACAACGAGCAGCAGCTGGAACAGGTGATGAAGGATATGCGCGGAGTGATCGGATGCCACATCCTGACCGCATGGGGTTTCCTTGAGGATCTGGTTGTCGTTACCCGAGAGGCGGAGGACTGGACCAGGGAACACCCTGAAGAAGCTGACTACACCGATCTGGTGATTGTCGCGCAACTCCATAGTTACATTGGCACCCCGGAAATGAAAACCCTACCGACACTCGACAGGGTACCTGCATTTCAAAAACTCGATATCGGCGATCTCACCCCCGAACTGAGCATCCAGATTCTGGAAAATGCCGCCGACCAGATTGCCGGCGCTCAGGCACTACTTAACAGTTGATTCCCATCAGCCATCAGCAAAACTGATCCGAATTTTTCTATCTGTCGGAATTTTTAACACCCTGTTACGGAACTGGTTCACAGAAACAGTTACTGCACCAGAGCAGCTTGCCTATCAATCCCATAAATCACTTAATTAACAATAAGATAGGGCAACATCAGGTGGGCAGAGTTAATCAGCTGTTCTGTCGGGTCTTTTTACAATCAATTGTAATAGAAATTCACAATATTCTTTAATTATCTTGAAAAACAACGCGTTAGGAAGACTGGCACGGGAACTGCGTCTACCCATTTGCAATATTTTGTGACTACTCAAAAATAAATAAAGCGAGATTATAGATGAACATTAAAAATATCATTACAGGCGTCATCTGCAGCACTGCGCTGATTGCCGGTTCCGCCTCTGCGGCGCTCTACGAATTCAACAATGCCGAGTG
>JAMJIN010000245.1:0-4188 GCA_036784775.1 Chromatiales bacterium
GGCTCCCTACATCTTCCCGATTTCTTTCTCGATGTCACTCTTTGTCGCTGGCTGTTTCTTCTGACTCGCTATTTGCAGCTATTTCATCCGGTTACCGCTGTTCGCCAATTATGTTCGGGTTTTTACCGCCATCTACAGGTGATCGGGAGGACATGTTCGAGTTGTTGGGAAACCTGCTGGACAATGCCTGTAAATGGGCAGCGTCCAGGGTGGTCTGCAGAATGGCACTGGATGGAGGGGTCCGCATGATCATCGAGGATGATGGTCCGGGTTTGAAAGAGCAGGAGCTTGCCGCTCTGACCCGTCGTGGCGTACGCATGGATGAGACGGTAGAGGGCCATGGTCTGGGCGTCTCGATCGCCAGGGATATCGTCAAGCTCTACGAAGGCACTATTCTGTTCAGGCGTTCTCCTGAACTGGGTGGGGTCAGGGTCGAGGTCGTCCTGCCGCTGGAAACCTCGTGATGAGGAACAGCCCTTCATGAGTTCGATAGATCGTCTCTCAAACTCTCCGAGCCGATTGCGTGGATCGCTCCGTTTCGAAAATAGCCGGACTGCAAACGGGCTTGTCAATTCTGCTGGAATGGGGAAGAGTGACACTAAAATCAACTGGTGATGTTCGATGCCCCGTCTCAGACAAATGCTATTTCCCCCTCAGTCACGTTTTCTTCCAGGACACCGTTGGATCAATATCGGTCTGCGCATACTCCACCTGATCGGTATCGCTGGTGTGGGAGGCGGTTATCTTTACGCGGCGGCGGACGAAACCTGGCGTATCTATCTCGATCTATGTCTGGCTAGCGGTCTGCTGTTGTCGCTGTTGTTTATCTATGCCAACGGTATCTGGCTGCTGCAGTTGCGCGGGCATGTGATCATGCTCAAACTGCTATTGCTCTATGCCATCACCCTGTGGCCAGATCTGTCGATGCCGCTACTGCTGATGATTCTTGCGCTCTCCGGCTGGATCTCTCATGCGCCGGGCAGTGTGCGCTACTACTCGATCTTTTACCGGCGGCGTATTGAAAGTATCTAGGTTTCGTCTACTGCCAGCAATGTCTCCGATGCCACACTACATGGCTCCTGCTATGGATTTGGGGTGAGGGGAGACGGCAAAAGGGATGTTCAAGATTATGTCAGTTTGTCCGCTAACATGATTAGTTGGAAGTTTGGCTGATTTTCGGTTGCAACTGAAAGGGTTCTATATCGTGGAAGTGGGAAAATGAGGCGCATGATCAGGATTGTGCTCGGTATCATCAGCGCCTGTTTGTGGTTGAATTCGGCGGCAGTCCTGGCTGATATCAAGTTGAAGTTTGGCATCTACACTTCGGACAAGGCCACCGATATGGTGCGCCAGTTCCGGCCAGTGCTGAATTCCCTGGAACAGAAGCTAAGTGGTGAGCTGGGGGAACCAGTCACTATTCGGATGAAGGTTTCCAAGTCCTATGATGAGGGGATCGACAGGCTGGTTGATGGAGAGGTCGACTTTGCCCGCTTTGGACCCGCTTCATACGTGTTGGCTAAACAGCGGGAGCCGGGAATTTCCATCCTGGCAAACGAAAAAAATCGCAAGATAAAAGCATTCAGTGGTGTGATCTGCTCCTTGGAAGGCAGCGGCATCCGGCATCTGGCAGACCTGAAGGGAAAACGTTTTGCCTTCGGTAATCCCAACTCCACCACGGGACGTTACTTTTCCCAGCTCTATCTCCAACAGAATGGTATTCGAGCCAGGGATCTGGCCGGATACGAATATCTGGGAAGGCACGACAAGGTGGCAGACATGGTGGCTAATGGTGGATTTGACGCGGGGGCTTTCAAGGAGGGAACCTTGCGAAAAATGGAAAAGAAGGGGGTGAAATATCGGGTGCTCTCTACCTTCCCCAATATGGAAAAGCCCTGGCTGGCGCGGGCGGGTATGCCGGAAAATGTGCGGTTGGCCCTTCAGGCATGCCTGCTCTCCCTTGATGATAAACAGGCGCTGAAGACCATGAAACGTGCCGGTTTCAAACCCGGCAGTGATGGGGATTACGACTATGCCCGAACAGCTATTTTGCGCAATCCGGAATTTTTTCAATAGTTGTTCATTATGACGGGGCCAGTACAGAATCTACCGTTGATGAAAACCGCCGGGGCTTACCGTTGGCCCCTGGTGTGGCAGATGGTGGTGGTCATTTCAGCGGTCATCATCCTGTTGGGTTTCGCTTCCCGGGAAATGATCCGCTATTTTGAAACGCCCTACTTGATTGGTGTGCTGAAAGAGCAGGGTGCACGTACGGTATCGACGGTGGCTGCGGGTTCGCTAGAGGCTGTTATTTCCGAAGACATACCCCAGTTGGAGACCATAGTCCGCGAGACAGGGTTGAGTAATCCAGGGATCATCTGGATCTCGATCCGCAATCCAGAGGAGGAGATGGCCTCTTGGCGGCGCCAGGTCGAGGTGGCGGAAGATGACCTCCTGAGCTGGGAAGAGGATGTCATGCTGGAGGGAGAGGTGTTTGGCAGCGTCCACCTGGAGTGGCGAACGGATCTTCTGATAGAGGAGATAGAACGTCATGTGGAGAAGCTTAGCTGGATCGTGCTGCTGTCGGTGGTCGTGGTTGGCATGAGCGCTTTCCTACTGGTCCACTTTCTCGTGGTCAGGCCGATCCAGGGCATCAATCACAGTCTGGTCCACCTCTACGATGAGGTTGAGCGGCATCACTATCATCTGGACAGATTTGCAGCGGATGAACTCCATAATCTGAACGAATCAGCAGATGCATTGGCCAGGCTTTGGGATGCCCAACTGGATAAGGAGGTGCAGTTAGTGTCTGAGGTGCGGCTGCGGCAAAGAGCCGAGCACAAACTTCGGCAACACCGGGATACCCTGCAGTTGCAGGTTGATGAGCAGACGCATGATCTACGACTGGCCAAGGAGTCGGCTGAAGCGGCGAACCAGGCGAAATCTGAGTTTCTCGCCAACATGTCTCACGAACTGCGAACACCCATGCATGCCATACTCAGTTTCTCGAGTCTGGGTCTGAAAAAATGGGATGCCGCCCCCCGGGACAAACTGGCGGTGTTTTTCTATCGGATCAACGTCAGCGGCAATCGCCTTCTGAATCTGTTAAACGATCTGTTGGATCTGTCGAAGATGGAGGCTGGCAGGGTCTTGTTCGAAATGGGGCGGAGGAACCTGCTGGAAATTGTGCAGGGCTGTATCCATGAACTGGAGGCCCAGTTGATGGAACAAGGGCTTATCCTGGAGGTGGACTTGTCCTGCGATTCCAGTATTGGGAATATGGATTCAGCCCTCATTCACCAGGTAGTCACCAATCTACTCTCCAATGCCATCAAATTTACTCCGGAAGGCGGAAGAATTTTCGTCAGCCTTACCGACCAGGCAGTGTTGAGCCGGGAAGAGGGGGGGAGTGTGCCTGCCTTCGAGTTGACCATCAGGGACGAAGGAATCGGCATACCTGAGACGGAACTTGAATCGGTGTTCGACAAGTTTGTACAGAGCAGCAAGACCAAGACCAACGCAGGGGGTACCGGCCTTGGTTTGGCCATCTGCAGGGAGATTGTCAATGGTCACGGCGGCGATATCCGGGCCGAGAATGCGGCGGAGGGAGGGACGATCCTGAGGGTTTTTCTGCCGAAAAATACCTCAGTGGGATAACAAATTGCGCTCTGTGTATTCCGTCTGATAGGCACAGAAATTCATGCAATCAGGCGTTATAAAATCGACTCCATATCGTTCCCGCTCAGCACACTATCGATGCTGCTGGGAGGATTCTGTTCAGCACGCGGTTCAACCATCTCCTGATGTCAGTTCTAGAAGACGTTCGAATGCATATCTTGAGACCAGATGGTGCAACTGCTCCGACAACGCTTTGTGATAGGGGGCTATCTCTTCCAGCAGCGACTCCATCTCCTTCATCTGTCCCTGCATGATGGCGGTGCGAAAATGTCTGCGCCATTCACTGGAAAGCATGGCGAGATCCGTAGGTTCGAGTTTTCGTGGTACAACCCGTGTATTCGAAGCCGTTCCCTCATAGAGGTAACGCACCCCTAAATGCTGTGCCAACAGGGCAAGGACATCGGATTCCCAAAAGGGTTCTTGATTAGCACGAAAGTTCAGCAAGCCGCAGCCATGTCTCGGGACGTGGTGAAGTCGTTGCAGCAGCCCGAAGCAAACGAGGTAGCATGGCTC
>JAMJIN010000246.1:0-4170 GCA_036784775.1 Chromatiales bacterium
TCGCGCCTCGGCTACGCTGCAGTGCGCACACCACCCATGCCACAACGCCTCCTCAGCATGGCTGAGGCTCGGGGGTAATCAGGATGGCCTTTGTTCCGCAGGTAACGATTGACCATCGGGCGCTGCGACATAATCTGCAAAGGGTTCGAGAGACTGCATCTGAGAGCCGCGTCTGGGTGGTAATCAAGGCCAACGCCTACGGTCACGGCATGGAACGGGTTGCCGCAACGCTGCAGGCAGCGGATGGTTTTGCCGTGGCCCGCATCGAAGAGGCCCAGCGCCTGAGACATGCCGGTGTGACAAAGCCGATCCTGATCCTGGAAGGTGTCTTTACAGCGGAGGATGTCGAGTCTGCGTCTGAGAACGGTTTCCAGCTGACTGTGCATCATTTACAGCAGGTTGAGCTGCTTGAAACCACGCAAATCAACTTCCCTGTTGAATGTTGGCTCAAAGTGGATACCGGCATGCACCGGCTCGGGTTTACGCCGAGTCAGCTTAGTGAGGCCACTTCGCGACTGCAGAAGGTTAATGGGGTGGGTGATCTGCATCTCATGACCCACCTTGCGAACGCGGATGACCGGAATGATCCGGCCAGCCTGAAACAGTGCGAACGCTTCGACAGGCTTACACTCTCTTCCTACACTGATCTTTCGATCGCCAACTCAGCGGGCCTGCTGGCCTTTGATGAGACACATCGTGACTGGGTCCGGCCCGGCATCATGCTATATGGTGTCTCTCCCTTTCAGCACTCCATTGGATCGGATGAAGGTTTGCAACCTGTGATGACCTTCAGTAGCCGGGTATTAACGCTGAACCACTGCAACGCCGGTGACCGTGTCGGCTATGGCGGCACCTTTGAGTGCCCTGAGTCGATGCCGGTTGCGGTGATTGGTGTGGGTTATGGTGATGGCTACCCCCGCCATGCGAAGCCGGGAACGCCGGTCTTGATCCGCAATCAACGACTGCCCCTGATCGGTCGGGTTTCAATGGATATGATTTGCGTCGATGCCAGGGCCTTGCCGGATCTGCAGATTGGAGAGGAGGTTGTGCTTTGGGGCGCAGGCTTGCCGGTGGAGTTGATTGCGCAATCGTCCGAAACCATTGCCTATGAGTTGCTGTGTGGTATTACCGGTCGTGTTGATTTCATCGATGTGGAAAAGGATTAGTTGTGGCACAGGGAATAAAGAAGAACAGTAAATCGGTCTACGTTTGCAGCGCTTGTGGAGGTTCCTTTCCCAAATGGGCGGGGCAGTGTTCCGACTGCAAGGCATGGAATGTTCTGGAAGAGATGGCAGTAGCGCCAAAAGGGCCGGGCAGTGGCCGTTTTGCAGGCTATTCCGGCGAAGTGAGTCCTGAGATATACACCCTTGCCGCAGTGCAGGCGAACCAGGATATCCGTGTCCCTTCAGGCAGCAAAGAGCTGGACCGGGTGCTTGGCGGAGGATTGGTTTACGGTTCGGTGATACTGCTGGGGGGAGACCCGGGTATCGGTAAATCCACGCTCCTTATCCAGACCCTGGCGCAGCTCTCGGTCTCCATGCAGACGCTCTATGTTTCCGGGGAGGAGTCACCTCGCCAGATCGCCCTGCGGGCGCAGCGTCTGGGGCTGCCGGTGGATGAACTTCGCCTGCTGCCGGAGACCTGCGTGGAGCGGATTGTCGCCTCTGCGGAAAAAGAGAAACCGGCAGTTTTGGTGGTCGACTCGATTCAGACCATGTTTACTGAACAGTTGCAGTCCGCTCCGGGTTCGGTTTCCCAGGTCAGAGAGGCTACCGCGCAACTGGTCCATTTCGCCAAGCGAAGCGGCACTGCGGTTTTTCTGGTCGGACATGTCACCAAGGAAGGCAATCTGGCAGGTCCCAGGGTACTGGAGCACATGGTGGATACCGTGCTCTATTTTGAAGGTGAAGCGGGCAGTCAGTTCCGCCTCATCCGTACGATCAAAAACCGTTTCGGCGCGGTCAACGAACTGGGTGTGTTTGCCATGACCGAGCGGGGTCTGAAAGAGGTGAGCAACCCCTCGGCGATCTTCCTCTCCCGACATACCGAAGCGGTGCCCGGGAGTGTGATTCTGGTGACTAGGGAAGGTACCCGGCCGTTGCTGGTAGAGGCTCAGGCACTGGTGGATGAGAGCCCGCTGGCCAATCCCCGGCGAGTTACCCTGGGCCTGGAACAGAACCGTCTCTCCATGTTGCTTGCGGTGCTGCATCGGCATTGTGGCATCAGCATGTTTGATCAGGATGTCTATGTGAACGTGGTTGGTGGAGTGCGTATCACCGAGACTGCAGCGGATCTGGCGGTATTGCTGGCGGTGCTTTCCAGTTTTCGCGGCAATTCATTGGAGACAGGTTTGGTGACCTTTGGTGAAGTCGGATTGACTGGCGAGATCCGGCCGGTGCCAAATGGTCAGGAGCGCCTGCGGGAAGCGGCCAAGCACGGCTTCAAAAAAGCAATCGTACCCAAAGCCAACGTGCCGAAACAGTTGGTCAAGGGGATTGAAGTCGTACCGGTGGAGCGTCTTTCTGAAGTGCTCGATGCAATCTGAACCTCTTTTAACTTAAGTTTCGGAGTTTGTGGTGATGGCTGGCATGGGGTGCGGCATCTCTAAATGTGATGAACGTAGGGTGAGCCGCGCGCACCATGATTGCTTGCAGCGGGATAGTTTATTACGGATAATTTCCGGATTTCTTTGGCTGTAGACGTATCAACAATGAGGTTTTCGATGCGAAGTTTTTTTAAGAATGTGCTTGCACTGGCGATTGGGATTGGAATCTCCCTTCTTGTGCTTGAAGGAGTTCTGCGTACTACGCATCTGTTGGACGCACATACCGGTTATTCTGAACCGCATCCCCTCTATGGCTGGAAACTTGCGGCCGGCCGTGACTACTGGGCCGAACTGGAGGGTGGCCATGCGGAAGGCGTAATCAACAGCTATGGCTGGCGTGACAGGGAGTGGCAGAAAGAGAAAGGCGATGGTGTCTATCGTGTTGCCATAGTGGGGGACAGTTTTGTGGAAGCGCTGCAGGTGGAGGAAGAGGAAACTTTCACCAGGATGGCGGAGCAGCTGCTGAATGATGAAGGCCAAAAAGTCGAGCTGATGAACTTCGGTCGTTCCGGCGCCACCACGACAGAGGAATTTCTTTTTATTCGTGAAGAGGTCATGGATTTCAAACCCGATCTGGTTGTCGTCGTGTTTTTTCCCTATAACGACATCCGGGATATGAACCCTGATCTGACCCATGACAATATACGGCCATTTGCCACCTTTGATGCAAACGGCAATCTGTCAATAGATACTTCTTTTACCGAGACCAGAAGCTACGCTTTAAAATCGGCAATTAACCCGATGAAGCAGTCATCGGCATTTGTTAGCTTGATGGCTACACTGTACAACCAGTTGAAAGGCGCATTTTCCAAGAAGGCCAAGAGTGGCGATGTTAGCAGCCAGGAAGAGTTGCTGGTAAAGAAAGGTTTTCTGAGTCTTGCCACGGATTCCCCGGTTCCTGATTTCGAAAGGGCTTACGCGCTCAATAAACGCATGCTGCACGAGATCAAGATGCTTGTCGAAAAGGGCGGCGCGAAGTTTATGTTGATGAACCTTCCCTTTGCAACCCTGAAACCTGAGATCGAAGAGGATTATAAACGGGTTGACAATACATTCGACCGCACCTATTTCGATAAGGATCTTGGAAAGTTTGCTCAGGATGAGGGGATCGATTTTCTCCCGATGGAGGATTCATTCCGGGATTTTTGGCAAGCCAATGATCTGGATATACTACCCGGGCATTTCAATCCTACGGTCCATCAATTAGCCGGAAAATTGCTTGCAGAAGCAATTAAATCTGTGAAAGTTCGCTCAACGGTAGAAGACCGCTAATCATCGCTCTTCCTTTCGGTTAATTTCCTGATCCAACGAACACTTCAGTTAAATCACCCCCAGCCACGCTGGAAGTGATTTAACTGTTGATCATGCACGGAGCGGGAGTTTCCCCCGGACTCCGTGCAGCATCAGCGGATTAAAACAGGGTATAGATAAAAGGCGCGACGGCAGATCCCTGGGACAGCACCACCAGAGCGCCAAGCAGCAGCATGATCAGACCTGCCGGGAAGATCACCAGGAAAAAAACGATGCCGAGGATCAGAGGAGTGGTGATCTTGCTCATCATCAGG
>JAMJIN010000354.1:0-1975 GCA_036784775.1 Chromatiales bacterium
TAGCAGCTGACAGAACAAGATGGAGGAGATTCACTTCGGCCTTATGGGCCACTGGGCCCGAAGAGGATAGGTAGGTAGGTAGGTCACCTGGGGGGTACAGCACGAGCAAATCTTCAATGAACTTAATGACATTGCTGCGAAACAAGTGTTGTCACGATTCGATTGCTCTGACGCAGTCGAAACTGTGCTAACGACAGATGCGAGCAAATACGGCCTAGGCGCCGTACTCACCCAGATATCGGATGGTCAGGAAAGAATCATCGTGTTCATCTCGAGAACTCTATCTGATACAGAGAATAAGTACTCTGTAATCGAGAAAGAAATGCTAGCCTGCTTCTGGGCTACAAAACGTCTGAGAACATTCCTCTGGGGCAGACACTTCAATCTACGAACTGACCATAAACCGCTTGTGAACGTTCTGACTACAAAGGGTTCAGCCTCTGAGCGCACCAGCCATCGCATCAACAAGTGGTCAGCAAGGATGTTGGAGTACAATTTCAACGTCACATACGTGCAAGGCGTTAACAACGTCATGGCTGATTGTCTATCAAGACTACCAGTGGCTGCTCAACCTGACGAATACAGCCATGACAGCACAAACGACGAATGCATCGCGCGAATTGACGAGTCTACTCGAGGCGCTATCTCTGTGAACGAACTGAAAACTGCTACACGCGACGACGGCGACATGCAACTTGCGACGAGGTACATGACGTCAAAATGGCCTGCGCGCAAGACATTGTCTGCTATTCTGCAAGCGCTCTACGACGTATCTGATGAACTATCAATCAACGATGAGCTACTGCATCGAGGCGACCGAATTGTCATCCCCGAAACTCTACAATCACGTGTGATGCAACTGGCGCACGAAGGACATTTCGGCATGACGCTCGTGAAGAGACGACTACGTCAACACTACTGGTGGCCAGCTATGGACCGACACGTGGAAGACGCAATTCGGAACTGCCCGCACTGCGCAACAAGTGACAAAGTCTACACCTGCCACTCCACTCCGCTACAACCTGTGCAGTTACCAGACGGAGTCTGGCAAAAACTAGCATTGGACATTATGGGACCGTTTGACGATCCCAAATACAAGTTTGTAATGGTTCTTGTAGACTACTACTCCAAGTGGTGTGAAGTGGAATTCGCAAAGGAGGTAACAACTGATAAGATGATTCAGTTCCTGGACAATGTGTTTGCTAGAGAAGGTACACCTGAATCCCTAGTGACAGATAATGGTGTGCAGCTCGTATCTCACAAAATGAAAGACTTCCTAGATAGCAATGGCATAACTCGCTTGCATCGTTATATCATCCTCAGACAAACGGGCTCGTAGAACGTATGAACCGTACCGTGAAGGAGGGAATCCAGGTGGGCAAGTTAGAGGGCAAAACTCCGGTTAGGGCAACACGGGATAGACTAAGGGCTTATCATGCAACCCCAAACGGCCTTACGGGTAAAACTCCGTTCGAACTGATGAGGGGAAGGCGTGGTAAAACTAAACTCCAGATAACTCGCTGTTAAAGCATGAAACATATTACAACTGATACAACAAAACATGAACAAACGTAAAGGAATGGCTGGGAATTACAAATAGGTGAAGAGGTCTGAACAGGAATTGATGTAAATTCTAATCTATGATACCATAACTAAGCTGGCTTAAGAAATACAAAAATCTGAATTAAGCAAAAGTAGCTGAAAGGTATTTTTCGTTACATTGCACAAGAGGTCATACTACGTCTTTGCGTCAACTTTAAGTAGCCATTGTCGTAAGTATTTTATAAAAATGTAAATTGTGCTTCCACGAGATTCATTGTTTCACCATTTAGCATAAGCGTTTCACAGGGGTTCGATCCATCCTTGTCACCAGGTGGCTGCTGGCTACATCAGTGCCCCTGGCAGATCGACCTGTTGAAACACTGATTTTTCAGTTGCAATGAAATCGTGAGAGTGAATTTAAGAGGCCTACATA
>JAMJIN010000247.1:0-2987 GCA_036784775.1 Chromatiales bacterium
ATGCCGATGCTGAATGGCTGGGTGGCATCGGTCCTGAATCGTTTACCCGACTTTTGCACAGTATTGATGCGCCGGTCATTCATCTGCGAATCAACTCGCCTGGTGGTGATGTATTCGGTGGCCGTGCTATTGAACAGGCTGTGCGTGAGCACCCGTCGAAGATTATAGCTCACGTCGACGGGTACGCGGCCAGTGCTGCGAGTTACGTAGCGATTGCTGCTGACGAAGTGGAGATCAATCCAGGCGGTTTTTTTATGATCCACAAGGCATGGACCGTAGCGTTTGGCAATGCTGATGACATAATGGATACGGCACAGCTGCTTGAAAAAATCGACAACACATTGGTTGATAGTTATGCCGCGCACACCGGTGCGAAAAAGGATCAGATCGAATCCTGGATGAAAGATGAGACTTGGTTTAGCGGTGAAGAGGCCGTAGCGCTCGGTTTTGCTGACCGGCTTGCAGAGCCAAAGCCGAAAACAGAAAACCAGGCAAAATGGAACATGACCGCGTATGCCAAGGCGCCACCTGAACCGGAACAGAAATCGGTACCAGAAACCACGGCAGCTCACTACAACACCGAAGCACTCAGGCAGCGCCTGGAAGTCACGGTGGGAAAAGCTGCCTGATCGCGCGCCAGCGCGAGAGCAGAAGCCGCCCTTTGGCGGCTTTTTTATTGCAATCTCAATAGGAAAACAAAACGTTATGTCTCAGAGCATTCAGGCCCTGCGGGAGCGTCGGGGCGCCCGCGCACAAGCACTCCACCAACTGCTGGAAGACAATCCCGGCGAAACGTGGAACGAGGAACACCAAGCGACCTATGATGAGGGTATGTCTGATATCGGTAACCTTGACAACGAGATCACTCGAATCACCGATCTCAACGAAAAGCTTGCCGCTGATCGTTTCAGTGAAAACATGGGCGAAGCGGGAGACCGTTACGCCCATGACAACAAAGACAAGCCGGCCGCCGCGCTTTATGCCAAGTGGTTGCGTGGTGGCGATGGTGCGCTGAGCGCTGAAGAGTGGGCGGGTATCCGCGCGACTATGAGTACCACCGAGGGTTCAGAGGGTGGTTATACCGTACAGACCGATGTTGTGCAGACGGTCATGGATGCGCTCAAGGCATTCGGTGGTATGCGTTCTGTGGCTAACGTTATCCAGACGGAGATGGGAAATCAGCTTGACTATCCGACCTCCGACGGTACCGCAGAAGAGGGTGAGCAGGTTGCGGAGAATGTAGCTGCCACCGACCAGGATGTCTCCTTTGGTCTGGTCTCTCTCAATACCTACAAATACAGTTCAAAGGTGGTTCCTGTACCGATTGAGCTGCTGCAGGACTCGGCCGTTGATATCGAGGCGTTTGTGAACCATCGTCTGGTTCAGCGTATCGGTCGTATTACAAACTCAAAGTTTACCACGGGCACCGGCGTCAACGAGCCACGCGGCATTGTGACTGCGGCAACCGCTGGAAAAGTCGGTGCCACCGGGCAGGTCGACACGATCACCTGTGCTGACCTGATTGATCTTTTTCACTCTGTCGATCCGGCGTATCGTGAGAATGGTACCTGTAGTTTCATGATGAATGATGCCAGTCTCCAGGTGCTGCACCATCTGAGGGACAGTGTCGGGCGTCCGATCTACCTACCCGCGTATGACGGCTTGGCAGGTCCGCTACCTGATAGCTTGTTGGGTCATAATATCGTCATCAACCAAAACGTCGCGCCGATGGCGGTCAATGCGAAGTCGATCCTATTCGGTGATTTCAGCTACTACGTTATTCGTGACGTAATGGCAGCTAACCTGCTTCGTTTTGACGACTCAGCCTATGCCAAGAGAGGCCAGGTCGGGTTCCTTATGTTCTCTCGGCACGGTGGAAATTTCACTGACGTTGGTGGTGCGGTTAAGTACTACCAGAATGCCGCTAGTTAAGTTGTTATCGTCGTGGGCGGCGACGCTACCCCCGTAACGATGACGAATCAGGAGAAAATCATGGCTTTAAAAAAAGTCAGAATGCTCGTGGCTGCGACAGTTGATGGTATCGACTACACCTGCAGTGCACCTGTCGAGTTTGAGGCCGTTATCGCCAAGCAGCTTATCAAAGCGGGAAAAGCGGATGGTACAGCGGCGGCTGTGAGATATGCCATCGATGTTGAAGGGCAGATGCTTCTTGTCCACCCTTCAGATAAAAATGGGTCAGAAGAGGCGGGCGCCTCAGAGCCAGGCGATTGATCACTGGTTTTTGTTAAAGCGGTTAAATATGTCGATACAAACAACCCGGGAGCCGACCAGCGAGCCGCTGACGCTCGATGAAGTCAAGTTACATCTCAGTGAGTTGGCTGACGATAAGGACGCGCTTATCCGTAGTTTGATTATTGCTGCCCGTGAACACTGCGAAGCTGCTGTGCAACGATGTTTTGTGACGCGTCGGCTGAGGTTATATCTCGATAAATTTGTAGGTGGTATAAAATTACCCTATCCACCAGTGATGTCGGTTGAGTCCGTTACATATCTGAATAGGGATGGCGCGGAACAGGTGATTGAATCGGCAGATTATCGCGTTGATGCATTTGCAGAGCCTGGACGTCTGACACCGGCATACGATGCTGCATGGCCGAGTACTCGCCGCGTGAACAATGCGGTATGGATCGACTACACCGCTGGGTATGGTTCTCGTAAGCAAGTGCCTCGCGCGATTAAGCAGGCGATGTTGTTGTTGATTGGGCACTGGTATGAAAACCGAGAATCCACGCTGCGTGGGGTAACGATCAGTGCTATACCGATGGGGGTTGATGCCCTGCTTCAACCCTACCGGATCATTGCTATCTGAGCGCTTTTGGTGCGGATGGATGCTTGATCCATTTTGTAAAACTTGTTAACTGATATTGATTGGAGTGTTTAAAAATGAAGAAACTTGTTTGTTTTGTCCTGTTGGTTGCGTTGACGACCCCTGTGGTTTCAATGGCTGAGTCGCCCTGGGGTGGATC
>JAMJIN010000248.1:0-1165 GCA_036784775.1 Chromatiales bacterium
TTTGGTCTGTCTGGTGAAACGTCATTTGGTGTTGTTAAGTCTTGAGATGCTGCATAACGTAGCTTAATGGCGTCATCCAGGTTTTAACTGGGTGCGCGGTTGAAAACGGAGCCAATCGGCTCCGTTTTTTTTGCTTAAAAATATGACACGAAGGTCGCTAAACATGATGAATAAACGCCTTGCGATTACCATGGCGCTGGTCAGTGTGCTGGTGCTTGGTGGTTGCACAGAAGAATTGCGGCGTAGTGCTGTGTCGATTATCTGCTATCCCGCAGCTGGCACCACTTATGGTAAATAACGCCGGCGTGATAACAGAACGCATTAGTGATACACCGGATCACCGATGGCGACGTTTGAGGATGGATCTGAGGACGGCCCTTGGGATCAGCGGCATAGATACAGAAAGATATTGTCTTGGCGCATTCATGAATCAGGGGGAGTCGACATGGATACGGTAATGATATCTCTGGTCGAGAGTGGCGTGAGCGCTGTTTTGTTGGCGCTTGTGTTGTGGGTGTTTCTTCCCCGGGTTGTCACTTCGCTTGATGCGCTGACCGAGCGCAATACACGGGAGCATATGGCCATTACGGTGACGTTGGCTCACTTTATGAGTCGCCTGAGTTGGCACGAAGCAAAAGTCCACGGGATCGATTCGGTAGTTAGTGACAGTCATGACCCGCAGATGAGGGCCGCTATTGAAGCGTTCCGGGATTCGCAAGCTGAAACGGCGCATCTGGAACAGACGATTCGAGATCTATTTAATCCCAAAGACACTAAATGAGCCTACGGAGGCCTAACTATGAAAATTAAAGACGGGGTGATTTTAGCGGGTCTTGATCCGCGTATGCGATTGGTTCTGGTTGTAGCTGACAACCTGTGGAGACTGTTGGGTCATGAGCTGGTCGTTACGGCGGGAACCGACGGGACTCACTCTGCGGGGAGCCTGCATTATTTTGGCTTGGCGGTTGATCTTCGCACGCGTTATTTTTCAGATAACGGCGGCCTTGCCGCCTCGCCGCTACGCCAAATTCTCCGTGCGGTCGATAAGCGTTTTGATGTTGTTGTCGAGACTAATCATATCCATGTTGAGTTGGATGCGCTTGAATCCGCGCACAATCATTGATTGGATTTATTCATTAAGTTGGCAAACGAATAGCGTGCATTA
>JAMJIN010000623.1:0-1032 GCA_036784775.1 Chromatiales bacterium
GGATGTGACGTTCTGACGGAGGATGTATCGACGCAGCGAGGCGGCCTTCGCCATCTATGCGCGGTTTTACTCAGCCGCTAACACACCATCGCACCCGGCGTCACGCAGAAACCGCAACTGCTCTCGTGACTGAGGTTTTAAACGAAGGGAGAGTCCGCTGGCGATGCCAGTCGATTTGAGGGGAGAGGCCTTATTCTTCTGAGGCAAAGCACCCATATCGCCATTTTCCTGAAAAATAGTCAGGCAGCGCCGCTAGGCACTGCGGAATGGCGGTTCGGGGCCGGGAAAGGCACTTAGGCCAATCCTGTAAACGCTTTCGGGGACGGGTCCTGGCCCCCGATAGAGGGAAAAACAGTGTTACTTTCAAATTCTCGGCAGCTCAGGCTGGATCTTTAACCTAAAAGGGAAGAAAAAATGAAAACAACGCCATATTCCTCAAAATAGTATGTTTATTGGTTGTTTACAATTCAAGTTTCGGAGTTCGTGATGATGGTTGGTACGGGGTGCGGTTTCTCTAAATGTGGCGAACGTAGGGTGCGCTGTGCGCACCACGATTGTTTGAAACTGGCCGCTTCCTATGCGTTCCTGGAAGATACGCTGTTCAGCGTTTCCAGTGCGTTTACAAGATCCTCGGCCACCTCTGTGAGCTTGCGATGGTTGGAACGGGCGTGGTGGTGCAGCATTTCAAAGGCTTCGCGTTCACTTAAGCCTTGGCGATAGGCCAGTATGCCTACGGCGGTGTTTATTGTTCGCTCCCCGCTCAGGGCTTGTGACAGTTGACCCTCTTTCTCGCGCAACTGGCGGATCTCGGCGCTGCGTCCTAAAGCTGCCCGTATTGCAGCCTGGAGTTGAGGCGGGTCCACCGGTTTGATCAGGTAACCCGGTAGTTGCATAAATTCCGGTGCTAACAACCATTCCACCGTATAAAAGACAGGGAGAAATAAAAAATATGCACTATCTCTGGAGTTCACTGCTGGTGAGATCCAGAAACCATGAAAAATCCTACATTTGAAACGATAAAAATGAGAAAGC
>JAMJIN010000624.1:0-1031 GCA_036784775.1 Chromatiales bacterium
TGTGCATGAACGACTTCCGCTTCCGGTTGCGCGCGCAGCCAATCAGTGCGCCCCCTGACGGTTGCAGCCATGCGCAGCGCCCCCTAGCGATTGGAGGAGGAACGAAAGATAACCAGGAGTCATCGATAGTGGATATAGGAACAAAGAAAATACACGTAATATCACCCACCCACGACAACACGTGACCTTGACCCCGACGGAGTGACCAGTCCGAGTGGCGAGCTAATACTAACAGAGGGCAGCACCTTACAGCTAACACGTATTTTAGCAAAAGTTGTAATCATTTATTGAAAATCTAAAGTTACAAGTACCTTCGAAGAGTCACATAAAGTAAGGTAACTGTGCATTGTAACAGTAAAGTGATTAAGAAGAAATAGTACGCATCAACGAACCGCGAACGACAAAATAGTGTGATAAATACGCCGAGTTATTTACACGAGGCCACAGAATGTCGACAACACAGTGAGTGATGAAGTAAACGCTGACGACGTGTTTGAGAAAGCGATCGCCGAAGCAGTACAGACGGCTATTGCAGAAACGACGTCGACGGTGAAAAAGGGAGTTTCGTCAGTGAAGCCTGTGCAGACTCGGTCGACGGGCAGCAACGGCAAGATGGATGCGTCGACGATCGGTGAGATCATCCGCCAAGTTGTGGCGGCAATCCAACCGATGATAGCCAGCGTGGTGACGGCAGCTGTCAGTGCGTCGACGAAGCAGATTGTCGCCGAGGTGAAGGCAACAGCAGACAACCAGACGACAGAGGTGAGGAATTCACTGGGGAAAGTGAAACAACAAGTTCAGCTCCAGAGGTTCGACTTGGATCGCCTGGAGCAGTACAGCAGGAGGGAGAGTGTCCGCATCTACGGAATACCTGAGTCCGAGGGGGAGGACACAAACCGACTTGTCATCGACTTGGCAGCAGACATGGGTGTCACTGTGAAGCCTGAGGACATCAGTGTGAGTCACATGTTGCCGGCTGGACGTGGACCAAGGACAAAGGCTGCCAACCGACCAAAGCCTATAATTGCGAA
>JAMJIN010000625.1:0-1030 GCA_036784775.1 Chromatiales bacterium
CAGGTGACGTCATCGATCGTTCAACGGTTTTCGCATTGCAGGACGAATCGTCGGAAAACTTATGTTTCACTTTCATTTCAAATATGTCATACTCAGAATCCGTACCAGAGGCACGCAACACGAACACGACCCCGATAAGGACATTGACAACGATCGGAACAAGGAGCAGGTAGATGGTGCGTGACGCCATGGGTACGACCACGTGACTCAACTCCAGATCAAAGATCGGTGCGAAATTCGTAAGCATCATCGTGCCAAGCAGCAGCGCCACCTCGTGCTCGAAGGTGAACAGCATGACCGTCTGACGAGCGGCGACAACAACACTGCTGGCGACGACGATGCCTCCGCAGTAGTGCACATTATCCAGGTGTAAGTGTGTGCACTGCAGTGACAACGTAACGTCACTTCCGTTGTGGAGCAGCACATTCGACCACAGAATGACCGAGGCAAGGACCACGCACAGAGGCAAGTCGACGACACTCGAGTAGCACAGGATGAGGCGGAACGTGTCCCAGCGGACAGGGAACCGACGTCGGGCTGTCACCCGCACGAGGTAGACGTTGGCGCAGAGGCCCACGACCAACAGCCCACCCACCAACCAGGAGAACGCCCGGATGCTCGCTAGCGAAAGACCGCTGTCTCCTTCAATAGCCACTTTCTTTTCATCGAGGTCGATCAACCAGAATAACGTCATCTTCTCGAAGTTTCGCCTACAAACACGCAAGACACACCAGTTACTAAACACGCACGCACACGCACACGCATTTCTCTCGCAAAGCGATTGCAACTTAGTTATGTTGTTCATGCCAGCTTGTGCATCCTCGTCTCACTCGAGATCAGCCTGAAAGACTCGCAGCCTCTGGGCTGCGTGGTTGAAGGAGAAGGCGATCTGCTGGACGTTGTCCATCATACTTCTAACTAGTGACCCTTTGCTGGCATACACAATAGCGGAGTTACCGTGTCCTTTGTAGTCAGTGTAGATGGTGCCGGGTAGACCCTATCAGCTGTTTGATTCGTGCTTGCACTCCTC
>JAMJIN010000249.1:0-4125 GCA_036784775.1 Chromatiales bacterium
GGATGTTCTTCCTGCAGACTGTCTGAGGTCGGCCGAACCCGTCTGCCCTCTCGATGTGGTAAGGTCCACCAGGCTCCGCGGGTATCCGTACTACCTTGTACACCTCCGGGCTCCATGCATCCTGCATTTTGTTGCGTCCTGGTAGTCTGTTGCGTTGGTAAACCCTGCAACCAAGTGTCAGCGGCTCACTCATCTTCAATCTCTCGTGAAGCAGGTTACGACTTTCTGCTGCAGCGCCGAGTCGTTCGTTTGCGTGAGAATACGCGTCTTGCAGTCTCTTCTGATGTGTGGCAAGCCATCCGTCGATCGAGCTGTCACAATCGTCCTCCCTCAACTCCTGCCCTAGGAATGCGTCTATCGGCAGCCAGGGATCGCGCCCAAACAACAAGTAGTGTGGCGAGTATCCCGTCGACGCATGTGGCGTCGCATTGTAGGCGTTGCAAAGCTCGGGCAGATGCTCTGTCCATCTTCGCTTCTGTGCCGGCGGAAGGGTCCTTAACAAGTCGTGTAAAGTCCGGTTAAACCTTTCACACTGCCCGTTCCCCTCTGGATGGTATGCCGTAGTCCTTGACTTCTCGATGCCGTACAGCTTGCACAGCTCTCCAATAGTCGCACTCTCGAAATTCCGGCCTCTGTCAGAATGGATCCTCTGTGGAACTCCGTAACGCTGAAACCACTCTCTCACCAATAGTCGCGCCGTCGTGTTCGCCTTCTGGTCACGTGCTGGTACAGCCCAAGCGAATTTGGTGAACACGTCTGTCAGTACCAGAACACTCTCACGTCCATCTGCTGCCTTCTCCAACTGTGTGTAATCCACCGCCAAGACCTCTAAGGGACGCGATGCTAGAAGGTGTCCCATCGGCGCGCGTGTCTTCTGTCGCGGCATCTTCGCTAGTGTGCACCTCGCACAGTTCTTCACGTAGTCATCAATCTCTCTGTGCATACCTGGCCAGTAACAACGGTGCCACGCCAGGCTGCTCGTCCTATCACCACCCTGGTGACCCATCTTGTCGTGCACCGCTTCTAGAAGTCGGTGCTTCAGCACACTCGGTAGAACTAGCTGCTTAACCTCTCCACCCTGTGGATCTCTCACCTTGCGGTACAAAACCCCATTCTCTTCCCTCATCTTGTGCCACTGTCTCAGCAGTTGTGTCACACCCTTCTGTGCACACTTCTTCGGCTTCTCGCCGACCCTCCAGTACATCAGGAACCTGCTGATGTCTGGGTCTTTCCTCTGCAACTCTGCAAGTTCTTCAGGTGACAACGCTGGGAAGGCAGGTGACTGGGTTGACTGTACCTCTATCTCCTTTACTTCAACCTGGAATTCTTGTCGTACTCTGTCATTCTTCTCTATCTGTTGGCGTAGTTCTCGCGGGAGTAGCGTGCACGATGCATATGTTGCGCATATCTGCTGCACGTCGTCTTCCTCGTCGAAGTCGGTTGCCCCGGGCTCGTAGTCGAGTTGCTGTCGACTCAAGGCATCTGCGTTTCCGTTTGAACGTCCAGCTCGATACTCGATCGTGAAGTTGAATGGGGCCAGCTCAGCTGCCCATCGTTGCTCGATGGCTCCCAACTTGGCGGTCTTCAGGTACTTCAACGGGTTGTTGTCAGTGTAGATGACGAACTCTCCGCCGTAAAGGTCGGCACGGAACTTCGTGGTGACCGCCCACTTAAGTGCTAGCATCTCTAGCTTCATCGAGCTATACTGGCGTTCGGGTGGTCGCAACCTGCGACTCGCGTACGCGATGACGACACGACGTCCTTCCTGTTCTTGAGACAGGACAGCGCCGAGACCCAGGTGGCTGGCGTCCGTCTCCACTATGAATGGTCGTTGGTACTGGGCATACCCGAGAACTGGAGCTGAGCAGAGCGCGTTCTTCAAAACCTTGAAAGCTCCGTCACACTCTGGACTCCAACTGTCCTTGAAGGCTCCTCTCAACCGTCCCTTCTCCTTCATTTCCTTGTTGACACTGGTCACTAGATCGTGTAGCGGCGCTGCAATCATACTGAACCCTTGCACATACTTACGGTAGTAGGACGCGAATCCTACAAAGGAGCGAAGCTGTTTCACTGTGTTCGGCACGGCCCAGTCTTTCACAGCATCGATCTTTGCCGGATCTGTGGCAATGCCGTCGGCCGACACATGGTGTCCTAGGTATAGCACCTCCCGCTGTAAGAAGTGACACTTGCTTGTCTTCAGCTTCAGTCCAATCCTCTGCAGTCGCTGTAGCACTTGCTCCAACTGAGCTAGGTGGCTGTCGAACGTCTTGGAGAAGATGATAACGTCATCAAGGTAACAGAGTACCGTCTGGTAACACAGATCTCCAAAGCACCTCTGCATCAACCTTTGGAAGGTCGCGGGACTGTTACAGAGCCCGAACGGCATACGGTTGAATTCGTACAGCCCCATAGGTGTGGTGAAGGCCGTCTTCTCTCGGTCGTCCTCCGACATCGCGATCTGGTGGTATCCTGAAGCCAGATCCAATGTGGTAAACCAGTTTGCGCCGCTCATGGCGTCAAAACTCTCGTCAATGCGCGGCAGCGGAAATGCGTCTCGGTGGGTCTTCGCATTGAGCAGCCGATAGTCCACGCACATGCGCAGCGAATCGTCTTTCTTCCTGACCAGGACGATCGGCGAAGCCCATGCCGAATGGCTCTCTCTGATAACACCTCTGTTCAGAAGATCCTTGATGTGCTCTTTCACCTCTTGATACTGTGTAGGCGGAATCCTTCTGAAAGGTTGTCGTACGGGTACCTCAGTCGTGGTCCTTATCGTGTGCGTGGCTAAGTCTGTATAGCCAAGGTCGTCATCATCTCGGGCGAATGCTCGTTCGTTCCGCGAGATGAGATCTCTCAGTTGAGCAACCTGCTCCGCGGTGACGTGTGGCCCGACATCGAGTGTACTGGTTAGTACCTCACGCGTGTCGACTACACCTGGCGGTCGGTCCTCAGTCCTGCTCACGTACTCCTCAGACACTCTGACTCGCTCAAAACATACTCTGTCCTCTTCACTGACGTGCGCGATGGTCTGATAGATACCTATTCGCATCCTCGGCTTCAGCCACACGTCTTCTCTGCTGGTGTTGACTACCTGCACAGGTGCAGCACCCTGGTGTACTCTAGTTAAAGTACTACACAATGACACCTCCACCGGAAGTGCCCCCACAATGGGTTCTACAACGACCCATGTCGCATCAGCCTGTCTCTGCAAACCGGAAACCATCAACGTGGCACAAGACTGCGCTGGGATTCGCACTGCGCTCCACCCTGCCACACGAGTAAATCCTCTCCGGTCCCGTTGCTTCGCGTCTATGACCGACGCCATCACCGACTCTGCTCTGTAACTACCTGTGTTCAGGGATCGTTTCCATAGAGCAAGGTCAAGCTCTCCCATGACATTAATTCCCAGAATGCCAGGACACCTCTTCTTATGCGCGCACTGATCTGTATCAGGGGAATCGCAGACAACCAGGATAACTCTGCCAGGTATGGTCTGACCCATGGTCGTCACGTCCAACTCGACGTACCCAACGTACGGTATATCTAACCCGTTTGCAGCGGTGAGCTTCAACCAACTGCAAGACGCCAGCTCTCGGTCGTTTCGAGCAATGTACTTACGAAAGAAAGACTCAGTGATAGTACTTACTTGGGAACCTGTGTCAAGTAAGCAATTGACCTCCACACCTCCCATCAAGACAGTTGCCGTAGGGCAAGTACCAACGGTCGCGTCAGTTGGCGCGGTAGCGTGTGAGCCTGTACGCACTAGCTCGTCCACCCGACTCTTGGTAACGAGCGGCGTCAGTTTAAAGGATGTGTGTTCTCTCTAACATCGTCTGGGTGCTCTCGTCTGTGTGCCGTAGGGGCCGTCGTCTGCACACCCGGTGGACAAGCCTCCGTCTGGGGCCGGCGTGGTCCAGTGCTCGCCTCATTGCGACACTGCCTGCCCAGGTGGCCAACTCCACCACAACGGTAACAAATTGGCTGCCCGTCTGGTGTGTACTGCATCGAGGGTCCCTGAAATGCGCGTCGCTCCTGAAATGGCCGTCGTGTCTGCAAGTTCTGCGGCGCAGATGCGGGTCGCTGGTCCGACCAGGGCCTCTGTGGAGTGTTGGACCGTCGTCCACC
>JAMJIN010000250.1:0-4110 GCA_036784775.1 Chromatiales bacterium
AACTAATATTCTTCATCAACAGGCCGGATATATGGAAGCAATCCTGTCCCCTATCATTCTAGTTGAAAAGTCTTGCAAAACGGAAGGAGACCATATATGGGGACTGGGATGTCCCAAAATCTATCACGAGGTCGAAGACTCACTTGCTAGCTTTTTGCAAGAGGTGATAAAAGGCTGGTATATACCAGCCCGCCCGGACGAGACAGCCGGGGAAAGCACTGCCTGGTACGCTGCATTCTGGCCCTTTTGCGCGACCTATCTCCAGCAACGATTGGGCGTGAACTGGTGCCTGCCACCGGAATAATCGTTATCCCTGCTAGCAGAGAACCGGGCGGTGCCGCGACAATTACTGGTCCGCCCAGAATATTGTTCCGTTTACCGATTTCCTGGCTCGACTTGTTGATGCTGGAATGGAGGAAAAACCACTGCCCGGACTTCCGTCTGTCCAGTAAAACGACAAGTCGGTGGATTTTGATGTTAACCCACCCGTTGACCGGGTGGGTTGGCAAGCCCTCTCAGGCGATGGCCTCCTCTATGGCTGTCACCTGCAACCCGTGCAGGTAATCAACCGCCCGCTGGGCGTGGGCGGCTGCTTGGAAGATAGCCCGCTTGTCTTTGTGCAGGACTTCCAGCCAACTCTCAATGTAGGCGCTATGGTCGTCCCGCACCTCCGGTGTCAGTCCAAGATCAGCTGACAGGAAAGCAGAACCAAGCTCGGCAACCAGTTCCTCGCGGGCATAGCCTTCATCGCCCCAGCGTTTGCGACCGAAGTCACGATCCAGTCGGGAAGAATGACGAGTCCAGTGCGTCGCCTCATGGGCAAGTGTAGCGTAGAAACTTTCAGCGTCGCGGAAGGCTTCGAAGTGTGGAAGCTGAATACGATCGGACCCGACGGCGTAGTAGGCCTGATTGCCTCCGTAGCAGATATCAGCCTCGGTAGCAGCAAAGAAGCTTTCTGCAAGATCAATGCGTTTTATCGGATCAAGGACCGGTTCGGTAAGCTGATAGTAGTGGGACGGAAGGCCTTCTATCTGCTCGGCGTTGAAGACCGTGTAGCCTTTCATGAAGGGGATGGCATGATCAATATCTTCACCGGTTTCCGTGTCCATCTCAGTGCGGGTAATCGTGTTGGCGTAGACGACCAGCTCGCCTTTTTCACCCTTGCGAATGTTCGCGCCGAGTTCTTTGGCTTGGCGGAAGGTCATCCAGATCGGGGCACTATAGCCTGCTGATACGGCGGCAGACCAGAGCATCAGGATGTTGATGCCGTTATAGGGCTGACCATTGTGCCGAAGCGGTTTGGTGATGCGACCTGCAGCGTGCTCGGCTTTCCAGGGCTTCATCCAGGTCCGCACACCTTGCTCCAGGTCTGCGATGATTTTCTCTGTGACGCGAGTGTAAATGTCCCGCCGGGGTGTACTTGTTTTTTTCATGGCTTCTCTCCTCGTCAATTGCGGTTGTTCTGAAAGACGCGAACCACGAAGACGGGAGAAAGCGGGTCAGACACCGTAAGGGGAACGGGCAACACGGCTCATGTAATGAGGAGGGGCGGGCAGCCCGTTGTCTGAACTGCGCACCCGGCTAGAAAGGTGCAGCTACTAAGGAAAACCGCTTAGAGGAGATGAAAAAGTCCTGACGAAAGCCTCCCCCATACCGGACAAGAATCACTGTTACGGAGATTGAGGCGGTACGGCTTGGAGAAAAATTATGGTTGCTGACTCTTGAAGCCCTCATAGCGAGGCTTCAGGCGACATTACAGAAAAGACTCCAGCAGGGTCAGGGCATGAATACCAAGGTGTTTATTGACGATGCAATTGATGCACCGACGTTATTTTTGATCCAGTCGCCGATTTTGTGATCAAAGCCACAGCGCATCCTCATCTGCAAGGAGAGATCTAGCGAGCGCACTTGGCGCACTACGCGAATTATAAGTGCTGACTTACATAAACTGATACCCGGTGATTTTCATCTGACCAAGCAAAGTAATTAGCAGCCGCATACCCTCAAGCGCATATAGTATCGATTAAATATCTCTTGACTGCACTTTATACTTGACACCTACCAAGAATGCACAATATGCTTTAAGGAGCACATTAAGTTAATCAAACAACCCTTGAACGCATATGACCGCAAGAAACACATTGACAGCAGTACCGCCCTATCCCGTCGAACAGGCCCTCAAGCGTCTGGGCGCGAATCTGCGCACGGCACGGCTGCGCCGAAACCTGACGATCAAGGAGATTGCAGAGAAGATCGGCACCGGACCCCGAGCCGTGATGGATGCAGAAAAGGGAAAACCTTCAACAGGAATTGTGGTGTACACAGCATTGCTTTGGACCTATGGTCTTCTGGAATCATTCGCTGAACTGGCAGACCCGGCAGCGGATGAGGAAGGGTTGACACTGGAACTGACAAGTGGGCGTATCCGCGCACGGCCAAGGAAGGAACTGGACAATGATTTCTAGCTCACCCTCACAGGAATGCTTCGTCTATATTACCCCGCCCGGCGCAACTACCTTCGTAACCGCTGGGAAGTTCGTACTGGACACGGACCGAATGGGCGCACCGTTCGGGCGGTTTGTTTACGGTAAAAGCTATCTGGCACGCCAAAACGCCGTTCCGATCGATCCGGTTGAATTGAAACTCGGTAAATCCACCTACCGCACGATGGCACTCAAAGGCGTATTCGGCGCACTGCGTGATGCCGGTCCCGACTATTGGGGGCGGCGCGTCATCGAAAAGCATGCCGGAAAGGCGCAACTTGATGAGCTGGACTACCTACTTTCTTCTCCCGATGATCGGGCGGGGGCATTGGGGTTTGGTCTGAATTCCACGCCCCCTGCCCCGTTCAACCAATTTAACAAAACGCTGGATTTGGAAAAACTGCAGGCGCTGGCCGACGCAATCATCGCCGATGATGACACGCTACATGGCGCGGATGCCGAGCAGGTTCAGGACTTGATGTTGATCGGCACATCCATGGGCGGCGCAAGACCTAAAGCAGTGGTTGAAGACGATGATGGGCTATGGATCGCCAAATTCAATCGACCGGACGACAAATGGAACCATGCGCGCACCGAACATGCCATGCTGGTACTGGCACGAGCTTGCGGCATCCAGAGTGCAGAAAGCAAGGTGCTGAATATCGGTGACCGGGACGTGCTTCTCGTCAAACGCTTTGATCGGGAAAAGACAGACACGGGCTATCTGCGCGCCCGTATGATCAGCGGTTTGACCCTACTACGGACTGAAGACACACACCAGAGCCGGGACCGCTGGTCCTATGTGCTGATGGTGGAAGAGTTACGGCGGGTTTGCACCAACCCCAAACAAGACGCATTGGAACTATTTCGGCGCATGTGTTTCAACGCCCTCATATCGAATACAGACGATCACCCACGCAATCATGCACTGCTTGCTAAAGATAAGGAGTGGAAGCTCTCACCAGCCTATGACTTGACCCCTTCCATGCCCATCAGTCTTGACAGGCGGGATCTCGCCATGACTTGTGGAGACTGGGGCCGCTACGCCCATGCAGATAACCTTCTCTCACAAAGTGAACGTTTTTACCTGCAAAAAGACCACGCCAAGGCAATCATGTCTGAAATGACAGATCAGGTATCACAAACTTGGTATGAAACTGCGCGGCGCGAGGGCATATCAGAACAAGATTGCACCAAAATCAGCAGTGCCTTTGTGTATCCTGGTTTTCGGTTAGATAATCAAAATAGAGAAGCTAATTAGTCAGCGTTACCGGAACAAATCCATCTATGTCTCTTTCTAATATATCATTACCGAAACCAAAAGACTGGCAAGATTTTGAACGCAAAACACGCGAGCTATTTGTATGTGTATTAGATGATCCGAATACACAGCAAAATGGTCGATCGGGACAACAACAGCATGGCGTGGATGTTTATGGTTATAGAACTCCAGATTGTCTGGTAGGCGTTCAATGCAAGAAAAAATACGAAAAAGAGGTAACAGATAAAGAGCTCCGCTCTGAAGTGGATAAAGCAAAAAAATTCTTGATTAGCACGAATGTTCAGCAAGCCGCAGCCATGTCTCGGGACGTGGTGAAGTCGTTGCAGCAGCCCGAAGCAAACGAGG
>JAMJIN010000626.1:0-1028 GCA_036784775.1 Chromatiales bacterium
GGGGGTTATGTACTCGACAGTGCTAGAACGGCGTGTAGTTAAGACAGTAACTGTACATTTTAACGTCATAAAGTCACCATGAACCGTCCTATAAAGTTTAGAGGCGGCAGACATTTTCTGTCCAATTTCTACGCGTGCAGGATACACGTGTGGAATAGACAATTTACCAGTGTCGAAAGTGCCTACCAATGGCGGAAATGCATGCATCATGGCGACATGCAGACTGCAGAAAAAATGCTGTCCACGCGCACGGGTCTACAGGCGAAACATCTCAGCAAGAGCATACGAGAAAAGGAACAGTTACGCGCTGAATGGAACCAACAACGATATTCACTAATGTATGCGTTAGTTGCTGTTAAATATCGCGATCCAACCCTACGTAAACGACTGGTAGACACTGGGTATTCCCAGTTGAATGAATGGGTCAGGAGTCGGGAAGGATACTGGGGCGCACTGACATACAGTGGTCAAGCCGGTCAGAACATGCTAGGGCATATATTAATGCGAGTACGCGAGGTCATTCGATTGCGCAATACTCCCGCCAGACGATCACAAGACCGATGAACAGAGTACAACGAGATAGCACACATCCAGCAGCCAGCATCACGCGCTCGACCAAGGGTTGGTGATAAGAAAGCGCGCCATAGACAGTGGGAGGTGTATATAAACCCGACGCAGAGTGAACGAGGCACACAACCGCACTCCGATCCACAGCACACGTCTAGACTTACAACCAGCATCAGCAGAGAACGAAAAATGGCCGCTCAACAAACCGAGATGATGTCAGTCAGCCAACTCGAGAAGGAGGTATGTAACGGTACCTATATATTTAGACGGCCGTTAACCATAGTACAATGTGCCGTTCAAGATAAATATATAGTATATCCATCATGTCAGCAGTGTAACAAACGTGTGAGTCCCGAAAACAATGGCTTTGTGTGTTCCATCCATCGATGGCAGCGTGGTGTAGTGTATCAGTTCGCTATGCGTATCCTCCTACAAGACGCCATCGGCAGTGAAGTGTGGGC
>JAMJIN010000627.1:0-1026 GCA_036784775.1 Chromatiales bacterium
CAGAGTCGGTGGTTGCTCACCCAACCGAACCAACGGCGTCTACATCGACAACGAACGATGAGGTGCGGAGTTTGCAACTGTCCGTACAGACGTTGTCAAACCAGATGGCATGGTTTTTCGACAAGCTGGCAGAAGAAGAGATCGACGACGAACAGCCATTAACAAATGAAAGTTCGTCGCAGATAGACAGTGCCATGCCGATAGATACGTTATCAGGACTTGAACAGTTCTACGTGCCGGATGAGAGGGTGGCGACAGACATTGACGGGCAATTGGTAAACATTGTGAACAATGTTTTGAAGAAGCGGCTGCCAGACGATAAGTTAAAAGAAAAACTTCAAGCGTATGTACGCCCGGGGAACTGCGGCGGGTTGACGCAGACTAGAGTAAATCCCGAGATTTGGGAGAAACTCTCGGCTGCCACGAAGTCACGTGACTTGAAAGCACAGCGTGCTCAACAGGCAATTGTGCAAGTCATGGTGGCCGTCACCCATGCCACAAACAATCTCGTTGCGAGCACGAGATCGGACGAGCCTTTAACAAAAAACAAGATGGCGGACACGGTCACATGTCTTGTAGATGCGTTGGCTTTGCTGGGCTACGTCAACCAAGACGTGAACCAGAGAAGACGTGAAGACCACCGCGGCGACCTGAACCAGGCCTATAGAGGACTGTGTAACGCTGACACGGAAGGGTCTGCCTGGCTCTACGGAGATGACTTGACAACGCGCGTCAAAGCGATTAACGAAACTAATCGAATTGCGAGCAGCATCGCCGGCCGGCATCCGCAGACACAATATGTCAGACCGGGGAATCGAGGACGGTTCGGTGCTGCAATTCGACAAAACTGGCCGGGACGATTTCGAGGGGCTTTTTTAGGCCAGGCCTCAAAGCCGATTTTCCGAGGAAAATCATACCCACAGCGGGGGCAGCGAACACGTCCAGTTTCGCGCACAGCAGCGCGGTCCGGCCTTCAAAGGGATGTTTAAGTCCCGGACAAACCAGCAAAAACAATGCAGTTAAGGT